>NZ_JACAPT010000019.1:9295-47162 GCF_013385565.1 Pseudomonas sp. E6002
GAGCAAAACCCTAAGGCCTTACCAGTGCCACCCGCCACACCTTGTTCCCCACATCATCCGCCACCAGCAACGCGCCCTGGCCGTCCAACGCTACACCCACCGGACGCCCCTGAGCCTCTCCATCACCATTTAAAAACCCAGTCAGGAAATCAACAGGCACACCCGACGGCTTTCCGTCCCGGAACGGAATAAACACCACCTTGTACCCCGCCTGCGGATTACGGTTCCAGGATCCATGCTCCCCCACAAACACCCCATCGGCAAACACCGCTGGCATCCCCCGCGCATCGGAAAACGTCAGGCCCAACGGCGCAACGTGAGTCCCCAGCGCGTAGTCCGGTGCAATCGCCTGGGCGACCTTGTCCGGACGCGGCGGCTGCACCCGGCTGTCAACGTGAGCCCCGTAATAACTCCACGGCCAACCGTAGAACGCGCCGTCCCGCACCGACGTCAGGTAATCCGGCACCAGATCGCTGCCGATCTCGTCGCGCTCGTTGACCACCGTCCACAACTGCGTAGAGCCGGGTTTCCACGCCAGCCCATTGGGATTGCGCAACCCACTGGCGAACAGACGCTTCTGCCCACTGGCAAGATCCAACTCCCAGATCGCAGCACGCCCTTCCTCGGCGTCAAGCCCATTCTCACCCACATTGCTGTTGGACCCGACGGTCACATAAAGCTTGGTACCCTCAGGATTGGCCAGGACGTTTTTGGTCCAGTGATGATTGATCCCGGCCGGCAGATCAGTGACCTTCACCGGCACGGCATAGATGTGAGTCTGGCCCCGAACATAAGGCACCTTGACCACCGCATCGGCATTGCCGATATACAACTCATCCCCCACCAACGCCATGCCAAACGGCGACGTCAGCCCACCGAGAAACTCACTCTTCACCTCGGCACGCCCATCACCGTCGGCGTCCCGCAGCAGCGTGATCCGGTCGGCGCTCGGCGTATCGGCACCGACCCGCCCCATCACAAACCCCATCGCGGTACGACGCGCCCAGGCGAGCAAACCCGTGCCGCCGTCCGTGGCACCTTCAGGCATGGGCGGATGGTTACTCTCGGCTACCAGCACGTCGCCATTGGGCAAGGTGTACACCCAGCGCGGATGGTCAAGGTCCGCGGCCAACGCCGTTACCGTGAACCCATCGGGCGCCGTTGGCTGGGCATTACCGGACCAGCCGACAGCCTTGGAAACCTTGAGTGTCGGGATCAGTGATGCAGTGGGTTCGGGCAGTTGCGGGCTTGGCCCCACACCGGCCTGAAACGGCAGTTTGGAGGAATCGCCACAGGCGCTGAGGGCAGCCGTGGCGGTGATCAGCAGCGCAAGGCGGCTTGGTGCATTCATTGGGAAACCTCGGGACAGCCCTTTATTGGGCAGGCAAAAACCCGACGGAGTATCGCGTCATTCCCCGACACCAAACACCGCCTACCGCGCAATTGAGTTTTAACTCAGTCGCACGAGTGGCTCGGCAGCACTCTCAGGCTTTCCACGGCCCCAACGCCAGGCTGTAGGGAGAAAACCCCTCGAACTGCCAACGCAGCGCCAGCGCCGCATCCCGTCGGACCACGTGTTCCACGGTCACCTTCCACAACCGCTCAGCCCCCTCGAACGTGGCCAGTTCATCTCCTTCAAGAATCACCTCGGCCCGCCCGACCACCTGCAACACATCACCCGTAGCAAAATCCACAAACAGCAAGCCCGCAACCGGGTTGACCTGCACATTGCCCAAGGTGTTGAAAAACGAGTTGCCGGTAAAATCGGGAATCGTCAGCACCTCTCCCTCCAACCGCACAAACCCACTGTTGCCGCCTCGGTGTGAAACGTCCACCGAACGCTTGGCCGCATCTCCTTCCAGGTCCACATAGCTGGCGACGAAAAACGTATCAGCGCTGCGAATCAGCGCCCGGTCAGCGTCATCGAGCGAGTTCGCGCGCCGCACAATACCTTTAGCAGCGCGCTGCCCCCGGGCACCCGGATCCACCGCACGCAACTGGATGTACTTCGGGCAATTTCCAAACGTGTGCACCACCGCCACGGTAAATCCGTCGACGCCGGCAGCCCCGATAACCCCGTTCATGCGATTACGCCGCCGCGTATTCAGGTCAATGCCCAACAGCCCGACCGACGCGCCTTGTTTCAGCCCGCTCCCGGCGGGGTCACTCTCCGCAGGCAGGCTGTCGATACGCAAGCTGTAGGGGTCCGGCGAATACGCAAACCCCGGCGTGCCCTCCAGCAGCGTGGCCCAGGGCAGCCCCTGCTCATCCACGGCCCCCACGACCAGATAGGGCAACAACTCATAAAAAGCCCGATGCTGCTCCGGCAAGTGATCCCGTATCACCTTCGCGCCGATCACCTCCATGCGCTCGGCCACGCCGGCACTTTGCTGCAACTGCCGCTCGCCGGCATGCCATGGCGAAACGGGGGACGCGTCCTGGTGATTCATGATCAAGCCCTCGGTGAATGAAACGCCGGATGTTCACGCAATGCCGCCACGCTGAAATCGACAAAACTGCGCACCCGCATCGAAGCGTTGCGCCCTTCGCGGTAGACCACATGCACCGGCAGCGGCGGCGGTTCATGGGCCTGCAATACTCGACACAGTTGCCCGCTCGCCAGGTGCTCGTGGACCGGGTAGCTCAAGCACCGGATCAACCCTGCGCCCTGCACCGCCGCATTGATCGCGCCCTGCACCGTGGTGCAACCGAGACGCGCCCGGGCCTTGATGCTGGCGCCCTGGAAATCCCACTGCACCCAATTCGAATACGCCTGGCTGGCGACCAGCCGATGCTCCTTGAGCGCCTCCGGTTGCACCGGTTCGCCATGGCTTTGCAGATAGCCGGGGCTGGCGCAGACGATGTTGCGCACATGGCCCACGGGCCGGGCAATCAGGGATGAACCGGGCAGTTCCCCCACCAGGACTGCCACGTCCAGGCCGTCTTCATTCAGGTTCGGATAATGATCGTGGTAATGGGCAAACAGGCGGACTCCGGGATAGCGCTCCAGGTAGCCGGCCAACAGCGGCGCCATCACATAACGGCTGAACAGCAACGGAAAAAACACCCGCAGGTTTCCCTCGGCCTGCGCATGCGAGCCTTGGGCAGACGCTTCGGCGGCGCTCACGCCGTCAAGGATCCGCGAACAGTCGGCCATGAACGTCGCCCCGGCTTCGGTGAGGCGAATGCCCCGGGTGCTGCGCTGTACCAATGGCACCCGCAAGCGCGTCTCCAGCCGGTCAATCGCGCGGATCACAGTGGGCCCCGAGATGCCCAGGGAGCGGGCAGCCGCGGCCAGGCTCGGCTGCCGGGACAGCGCCTGGAAGATCTGCATGTCGCGATAACGGTCCATCAGGCCGGCCGCTGCATCGATGGGTTGAGCGCAGCATCCTGCCCCAGCCGGCTGACCAGAAAATCCACGAACGTGTTGACCTTCGCCGGTACCCGGGCGTTGTTCTGGAACACCACATGGATCGGCAAGGCCGGCGGTTCGAAGTCTTGCAGGATGATCTCCAGTGCGCCTGCACGCACATCGCTGGCCACCTGATAAGACAACACCCGTGTGACGCCCCAGCCCAGGCGCGCGAGGTTGATCGCCGCGTTGTTGGCGGTGACTACCAGGCGCGGCTCAACGGCCACGCTCAACGGCTGGCCGCCTTCCCTGAACTGCCATTCGCTGACCAACTGGCTGGAAGACGACGTGACAATCTTCGCCTCACGCAGTTGCCCGGGGTGCAGTGGCCGGTGCCGCTCAAGGTAAGCCGGCGCCGCGCACACTACGCGACGCACCTCGCCGACCTTGATCGCCTGCTGGCCGGGTTCCTGCAAATGCCCGATGCGCACGGCCACATCGACGCCTTCATCGGTCATGTTGACCACACGGTCCACCAGCAAGGCGTTGATGCTGACCTGGGCAAACAGGTCCAGGTACTCCCCCAGGATTGGCGCGACGAACAACTCGCCGAACAACACCGGCGCGGTGACCGTCAGGTGCCCCCACGGGATCGAGAAGCTGCCTGCTGCCGCTTCTTCGGCCTCAGTCAACTCCGCGAGGATGCGCCGGCAATCGTCCAGGTAACGCTGGCCGGCCTCGCTCAGGTGCAGGCTGCGGGTGGTGCGCGAAAGCAACTGGGTGCCAATACGCGCCTCCATCGCGGCAATCGCGCGGGTCACGCTGGGGGGCGAGATGTTCAGGCGCCGGGCCGCCGCGGCAAAGCCCTGTTCTTCGGCGACGGCGAGGAAAATCTGCATTTCCTGGAAACGGTCCATGGGTCCCCTTAATCGAATGTGGTCCACCAAACCAGTGGCTTGGGAGCGGTTGTGGCGAGGGAGCTTGCTCCCGCTGGGCAGCGTAGCGGCCCCAAAATCCTGGGAGCGCTGCGCACTGGAGCGCCAGCCCGGTCCAGCGGGAGCAAGCTCCCTCGCCACAAAATCTTCAAACCTTCGCCAGGCCCACAGCGGTGCGTTGCATACCCACAAACCCCTGCAGCGCCTCGATACTGCCCAGCCAGGCGCGAACCTGCGGATAGTCGTCCAGCGCGACATTCCCCTCCGGCGCATGGGCGATGTAGGTGTAGTGCGCGATATCGGCAATCGTCGGCAGGTCACCGGTGAGAAAACGGCCCTGCTCCAACTGGTGCTCTACCACTTTGAGGAATGCGTGGGAGCGGCTGATGGTCGCCTCGGCATCCAGCGCGGCACCGAACACAGTGATCAATCGCGCCGCAGCCGGCCCGGTGTGCAGTGGTCCTGCCGCAGCCGAGAGCCAACGCTGCACACGGGCCTGGGCCAAAGGCTCGGTCGGCAGCCACTGGGCGGTGCCATATTGGCCGGCGAGGTACACCAGGATCGCGTTGGAGTCCGCCAGCACCACGCCGTTATCATCGATCACCGGCACCTGGCCGAAGCTGTTGAGGGTGGCCAGGAACTCAGGGGTTTTGTGCGCGCCTTGCTTCAGATCGACGTGCACCCGCTCAGCGGGCACGCCCAGCAGCGACAGCATCAACTCAACCCGGTGGGAATGGCCAGACAAGGGGTAACGGTACAGTTTGATCATGACGGGCTCCGCGATGTGCCAGGGACTCGACCCGGTGATCGGGTCGATGACGCTTATGTTCCACCGCTACGGCACACAGCAGAATAGCCAGTTTTTACAATCCAGCATTTCACCGGATGAAACAATCAATCGCCAAACAACCCGTCGATCAGGTTGAACAGGGTGGTTTTCACCGGGCTGTCGAGCTCGGTCCACGCCAGGCCGGTCCTGGCCCGGAACGCCCCCAACGCCAGGTGCCTGGACACGCAATTGGCCGGCAGCGCCCGGGCCGCCTGCAGCGGCAACACACCCACACCCAGCCCGGCCGAGACCAGCGCCAGCATGGTGGTGAACTCGCCGAGTTCGGAGGCGATCTCCAGCGGCACGCCCATCGCCTGCACGAATTCATCGTAGAAACCCGGTGCATAACGCCGGGCCAGGATGAACACCGGCACCTTGAGCAAGTCCGTCGGCTGAATGGTTTCCTGGGTCGCCAGCTTTCCTGCAGCACCTCAAGGGTCTGCACGCCGGGATAGGCCGCCGGCAAACGCATCAGGCCGAAATCCAGCTGGCCGTTTTTCAACGCAGCCGCCTGATCCGGGCCGGGCATGTCCTTGAGCTCCAGTTCAATTCGCGGGTAGCGCTGGTGCACCGCACGAATCAACCCGGGCAGCAATTGCGGCAATACCGACGAGACAAATCCCAGGCGCACCCGGCCGATCTCCCCGCGGTTCGAAGCCCGGGCGGCATCGGCGGCGCGGGCAGCCTGGTGCAGGGTGGCGCGGGCTTCCGGCAGAAACACCCGCCCGGCTTCCGTCAGTGTGACCGAGTGCCGGTTGCGGTCGAGCAGGCGCACGCCCAGGCCGCTTTCGAGCAGTTTGATCTGCATGCTCAGCGCCGGTTGCACGATCGACAACTGCGCGGCCGCCCGGCCGAAATGCAGTTCCTGGGCGAGCACGACAAAGGCGCGCAGGTGCTTGAGTTCCATCAGGTTGGCTCCGGTTATCACGGTTATTGATCACCCCATCACAAATGAAAATTGGACGCCGGGCCCTGGCTGCGCTGAAGTAAGGCCCGTGATGCACGATATGACAGGGTTTGACGTATAACAATGAGAGCGGCGCCCCGCACTCGGATTGATAGTGTTGATCACCTGTCTCAGTCTTCGGAGATCGCCCCATGCAGCGTGTTTTAGACAGTTTCCGCCTCGATGGCCGCCTGGCCTTGATCACCGGCTCCAGCGCCGGCATCGGCCTGGCCATCGCCCGTGGCCTGGCCCAGGCTGGCGCACGGGTAGTGCTCAACGGGCGCAACCGCAGCACCTTGCGTGACAGTGCCGCGTTGCTGGCGGCGGAAGGCCTGGAGGTGCACACCCAGGCGTTCGATGTCACCGACGGCGCGGCGGTGTTGGCCGCCGTGGCGGAGATCGAAGAGCGCCTGGGCCCGCTGGACATCCTCGTCAACAACGCGGGCATGCAACGTCGCGGGCCGCTGGAGGACTACAGCGAAACCCACTGGCGCGAGTTGATGAGCACCAACCTGGACAGCGCCTTCCTGGTCGGCCAGGCCGTGGCCCGGGCGATGATCCCGCGCAAGCGGGGGCGCATCATCAATATCTGCTCGGTGCAAAGCGAACTGGGGCGCCCGGGCATCGCCCCGTATGCCGCCAGCAAAGGTGCGCTGAAAATGCTCACCAAAGGCATGGCCATCGACTGGGGCCCCCACGGGCTGACGGTCAATGGCATCGGCCCCGGCTATTTCAAGACCGAACTGAACGCCAACCTGGTGGCCAACCCCGAATTCAGCGACTGGCTGGTGCAGCGCACACCGAGCCGGCGCTGGGGTGACGTCGCCGAACTGGCGGGCGCTGCGGTATTCCTTGCCAGCGACGCGGCAAGTTTCGTCAACGGTCATATCCTGTACGTGGACGGTGGCATCACCGCCTCGCTGTAACCTGGAGAATTTCGTGCACGCGATTGTCTGCCATGCCTCGAAAGACCTGCGGGTAGAACCGCAAACCGAACCCCAGGCACTGACGCCCGACCAACTGCGGGTGCGCATTGCCCGGGGCGGGATCTGCGGCTCGGACCTTCATTACTACCAGCACGGCGGCTTCGGCACCGTGCGGTTGCGCGAGCCGATGGTGCTCGGCCACGAAGTGTCGGCGGTGATCGAGGCGGTGGGCCGTGAAGACGGGCCGTTCAAGATTGGCCAACGCTTGTCGGTCTCGCCGTCGCGGCCTTGCGGGCGTTGCCGTTATTGCCATCAAGGGCTGCCGAACCATTGCCTGAACATGCGTTTCTACGGCAGCGCGATGCCCTTCCCTCACGTGCAGGGTGCGTTTCAACAAAGCCTGGTGATCGAAACGCACCAGGCGCATCTGCTGGCCGATCATGTGAGCCTTGCCGAGGGTGCAATGGCTGAACCGTTGTCTGTGGGTTTGCATGCCATCCAGCGCGCCGGGGTGGTGTCCGGCAAACGGGTATTGGTCACCGGGTGCGGGCCCATCGGCAACCTGTTGATCGGCAGCCTGCGGACAGCGGGCGCGAGGGAAATTGTTGCGGTGGACCTGGCTGCCGGGCCCTTGGCCTGCGCCGAAAAAATGGGCGCCAGCCGTACTCATAACCTGGCGGAAGACGCCGACGCGTTGAAGCGGTATACCGCCGAAAAAGGCTACTTCGACGTGATGTTCGAAGTCTCCGGCAGCGCCCAGGCCCTGCGCAACGGCCTGGAGTGCATGGCCCCGCGCAGCGTGCTGGTGACGGTCGGTCTGGGTGGCGAGGTCTCGCTGCCGTTGAATATGCTGGTGAGCAGAGAGATCGACTTGCGGGGCACCTTCCGCTTCCATTCGGAGTTTGCCCAGGCGGTGGATTTGCTCAATCGCCAGGTGATTGATGTGCGTCCGGTGATCTCCCACACCGTGCCGTTCAGCGAGGCGGTGCAGGCGTTTGAACTGGCGGCGGACAAGAGCCAGGCGATGAAGGTGTTGCTGGATTTTGGTGTGGGTGATTGAACCGGACCTCGACAGCTCCCACAGGGTTGCGGTGCATTTTGGGGATCCGATAGCGCCTGCGCTACACCCGCTCTTCGAGCCTGAACCGCAGGAAACGATGGCTGGCTGAAAACAGTCGACGGTAGGTCAGCAACACTGCACCTACCGTGCCCAACGCCGACGACGCAGCGATCAAAAACATAATCACAATCTGATAACGCACCGCGTCCACCGGACTTTCCCCGGCCAGCACCTGGCCAGTCATCATCCCCGGCAAGCTCACAATCCCCACCACCGTCATCTGGTTCAGCGTCGGAATCATCCCGGCCCGCACAGCCTGGCGAATCGCATCCTGCGCCGCCTCCCAGCGTGAACCACCGAGGGCCAGAATCATCTCGATGGTATTGCGACCGGAGGTCAGCTCCTGAGTCATACGCTCAATCCCCAGAGACACCCCGGTAAGCGTATTACCCAGAATCATCCCAAGGATCGGAATCGCATACTGCGGCTCGTACCACGGGTGAATCCGGATAATCGCGAACAGGCCAACAGCCGTCACCAACCAGGAACTGCCCCACACCGACACAATGCTGTCGGCCCGCTGCCCCGCATAGGTCCGCTTCCCACGCCCGGCAGCCGAGAGCCCGGCGATCAGAGTCATCAGGCACATCAGCGGCAGCACCACATACCAGTAGGCAAATTCAAAGACCCAGCCCAGCAGGTAACCGATCGCCAACAACTGCACCACCGTGCGCACAGCCGCCCAGAACAGCTGACGCTCCAGCCCCAGCCGCAACAACAGCGACAGCGCACCGTTGATCAGGATCAGCGAGGCGGCGATGGCCATGTCCAGTGCCGTGAGGTCGTGATAATTCATGGCTGCACGGCCCCCGTCAGCACGCCGGCGTCCATATGCAAATGGGTGGTGCTCATGCGTTGCGCCTGCTCAAGGTCGTGGGACACCCAGATATAGGCGTGAGCGCTATCCGCTTCGGCCCAGGCACTGATCAACGCCTCGACCTCCCCGGACGATGCCGGGTCGAGAGCGGCGGTAGGTTCGTCCAGCAACAGCACATCGGGATTGAGTTGCAGGGTACGGATCAGTGACACCACCTGGGACTCACCACCGGATAAATCCCCGGCATTTTTTGCCAGAAAGCCCGACTCCTTGCCCGCGTGGGCCAGCAGCGCCTTGACCGCCTGCGGGTCGAAACTCAGGTGATGCAAGGCCTTGAGGCTGTAGGGGAAACGCAAGTTGTCTTCCACCGTGCCTTCGATCAGCGCCGGGCGTTGGGAGAGGTAGCTGATGCGGCTGCGATACTGCGGGACTTGCGCGTTGGCGATGGGCTGCCCGTTCCAGAGGATATCCCCTGAGGTCGGCGCGTCGAGCAAGGCGAGTGCCCGAAGGAATACACTTTTGCCGGAGCCGGACGAGCCGGTGATGGAGATGCGGTCGGCGCGGTGCAACAGGAAGTTCGTGGGCTGCAGCAGTTGCAGCTGGCGGCGCTCGTCCATCCGCGTGAGCGCCCGGGTTTCGACTAATACGCTCATGGCGTTGATGATCCTTGTTCCTGATTCAGACGCAAATGGTAAGACAGGGCACGTCCCCCGTGGCGAGGGAGCTTGCTCCCGCTGGGCTGCGAAGCGGCCCCAATAAAGCCACTGCGATACACCTGAAAAAACACCGTTAATTTCTTGGGGCTGCTGCGCAGCCCAGCGGGAGCAAGCTCCCTCGCCACAGCAAGCCCCCTCGCCTCAGCGTTCTTCAGCGCTTGGGCTCCAGCGACACCAGGCGCGGCTTGATGGATTTCTCGCGCACCTCAAGCAACGCCAGGGTCACCGGCAACTTGAAACGTCGCCGCCCTGCACTGCCAGGGTTGAGAAACAGCCGCTCGCCGTGCCACTCGATCAATGGTTTGTGAGAGTGGCCAGTGATCACCAGCCGGATGCCCGGATCAAGCTCCTTCGGCACATCGGCAATGTCATGCACCAGCAACGCCCGCCAGCCGTTCAGGTCAAAATCCAGCCGATCAGCCAAATGCTCTGCCCACGCGGCGTCGAGGTCGTTATTGCCGCGCACCACATGCAATGGCGCAATCGAGGCCAGCAACTCAAGGATCTCCGGGCTACCGATGTCCCCTGCGTGAACAATCTGCTCGCACCCTTCCAGGGCCGCCAAGGCCTCGGCGCGGAGCAAGCCGTGGGTATCGGAAATCACACCAACTTTCATGAACGTCTCCTGTGCAAAACCCCGGCGCGATCCACCGGGCGGCTTGCAATCAATCATTGCACTGCCTATATTTCCCGCCTGGCGCCATCTACGCCACCATCCGCGGAAAGGGCTGCGCCCAAGACCTTGACTGAATATCACATTTCTACGACTCCCAACCTTAAAGCGGACAAGGTTTGTACAAGGAGATCGTATGTCGCAATCATTCTCGTCCACTAACGGCCGTATCAACCTTGAGCAGCAGCGCAAGCGCGCCAAGGAACTTTTGCAGCGCCTGAAAAGCGCCGATGCCGCCGCAACCCCGACCTTATCCGATGCCCAATGGTCGATCGCCAAGGAACTCGGTTTTCCCAGCTGGCCCAAGCTCAAGGCCCACGTCGATGCGGTGGATTTTGCCGCCCGCCATCCAGGTTTCGACGCCAGCGATGAAGCCCGCACCACCCACTGGCGCTGCGGCAACGATATCGCCCACAGCCTGGGCGTGGCGGGGTTCAAGGGCCGCTTCCGGATGCTGATTGACCCATTGTGCATGGGCCCGGTGCAGGACCTGCCTGCCGAGCAATACCAGGCCGTTCGCAGCCGCTATATCAGCCAGGTGTTTGCCATGGATGAGGCCGAAGTGGCACGCCGGCATGCGGACGAATATCACCATCTTGAACAACTGGGCAGCGCCGGCCACAGCGTGTTGTGGTGTGAGGCGGATGCGTACGATCAGTTGTTCCTGATTCGCGCGCTGGCTGGGCTTGAGCATCTGCCTGAAAAACTGGAGTTGATCGAAGTCGATCGTATCCCCGGCGTGCAGCGTTTTATCGGCATCGGCCAACTGGCGCCTGAAGTATTGGCGTGGCTGTGGCCGCAGCGTCGGCGGGTCGATGAGGACATGCTGAAGCTGGCGCGGCAGGCCTGGCTGGCGTACTGCGACAGTTCGCCGGTCAAGCTGGCGGAACTGGCCCAGAGCAACCATACAGCCCTGCCCTTGCTGGCCCCGGCGTTGCGTCGGCAGTTGCAGGAGTTACCGGGTGTGCGGGACGGTTTGTCACTGACCGAGCGCCTGTCCCTGCACTACGTGGATGAGGCCGGGCCGGTGCCGTTTGGCCGGGTGTTCGCCGAGCTGATGGGCAAGCGTGAACCGCTGCCGTACCTGGGAGACATGATGTTTCATGCGCTGATGCGGCCGTTGATCGATGGCGAGAATCCCCTGTTGATCGAGTCCGGGGCCCAATTGCAATGGCCGCAGCGGGTGTTGGCGCTGACTGCGCTGGGTCGCCAGGTTCTGAACGGCGCAGCCTACTGGCCGGATCATGCAACGGAAGAACGCTGGGTAGGTGGCGTCTGCCTGCGACCGCGCCACCCGCACTGGACAATTGACGAATACGGCATGCCCGTGTGGCGTGATTGATTCTTCGCGACAGCTTTGATCTGTGTCATGTTGAGCCAAACAGGTAACGGTTCAGCGCGATGACCTTACAACAGCTCAACTACTTTCTCGCCGCCATCGAGCACGGTACGTTCTCCAAGGCGGCGGAAAGCCTGCATATTTCCCAACCCTCATTGTCCGAGCAGATCCTGCGGCTTGAGGAACACCTGGGTACCCACGTGTTCATCCGCACCAATCGCCGACTGATGCTCACCGAAGCCGGACGCCGCCTGCAGCCGTTTGCACAAGGCATGGTGACGTCAGCACGCCAGGGCTATGAAGCGGTGCAGGCTGTGCGTGAACTGTCCGGTGGCGTGGCCAGTTTTGGCACCTTCGGCACCGCCCACCACTATTTCCTCACAGACCTGATCGAGCAGTTCCGCACCCAGCACCCGGATATGCGGATCAAGATCGTCGGCTACAACTCCTCGGAAATCGCCGAGCTGGTGAGCCAGGGCGAAATTGAAGCGGGGCTGGTGATGCTGCCGATCAAGCAGCAGAACCTGACCGTCAGCGAGCCGGTCTGGTCGGCCCAGGTCGGCTATATCAGTGCCGACCCGGAGCGACTCAAGGGCCCGAAAACCATCAGCGACCTGGCGGTGGCACCGTTGATTCTCACCGAGGCGCGCTGGCGCACCGCCGACCCGATTCGCCGGTTGTTGGGGCAATTGGCGTCCAAGGGCGGCGAGGTGCTGGACCCGATCATCGAAGTGGAGCACCAGATCACCGGCTTCGAGCTGGCTGCGCGCGGGCTCGGCGATGTGATTGCCACGCGCCCGATCCTGCATCAGCTGGGCTTCAATGATCGCTTGGGCTGGGTGCCGATCAGCCCGGCGATCTTCGAGGTATTCGGCTTTATCCATCGCCACGACACGCCTATTTCGCCGCCCACCCGGGTGCTGATCAACCTGATGCGCAGCCACTTGAGCCGCATCCAGAACCTGTATGCGCACCTGGAGACGCTCTAGCCATAGGGATCACCTATAGGAAACACATGACTTAGCCCATTCATCCACCTCTTGCCGAGCGGGATACTCCAGCCACCGACGCCACAACAGGCGCTTGAATGGGGAGCCAGCATGTCCAATCACTACTGCATCATTGGTGCCGGGGCCGCAGGGCTGGCGGCGCTGAAGACCATGACCGATGCCGGTTTCGAGGTGGACTGCTTCGAAAAGTCCGCGAACATCGGCGGTCACTGGAACAGCGACTACGATGCCTTGCACCTGATCACCCCCAAGAGCAGTTCCTTCTTTGACGGGTTCCCGATGCCCGCTGACTATCCGGTGTACCCGAGCCGCGATCAGGTCAAGGCGTACATGAACGCCTACACCGACACCTTCGGCCTGCGCGAAAAGATCACCTTCAACACCGAAGTGCGCAGCCTGAAGCCCCTGGACGAGAACGGCGAAGCGGGCTGGCAGGTGACCCTGGCAGACGGCACCCACAAACACTACAGCGGCGTGCTGGTGGCCAACGGTCACCTGTGGGATTGCAAGATCCCGCAAGTAAGCAAGGGGTTCACCGGCGTGTCGATTCACTCCGGCGAATACCGCAATGTGCAGCAGGTGCAAGGCAAGGTGCTGGTGGTGGGGTTTGGCAACTCCGGATGCGACCTCGCAGTAGATGCCGCCCAGGCTCGCCTGGACACCACCATTGCGATCCGACGCGGCCAGCTGTTCCAGCCCAAGACCCTGTTCGGCCTGCCCCGGGGCGAGCTGCCGCTGCTGGGGCAATTGCCGCCAGAACAGCAGAACATGCTCATGAACATACTGATCATGGCCAGCGTCGGCACCCACAAGAATTACCCCGGGCTACCGGCGCCGGATACCTACGACCTGGATGCGCAACCGCCGGTGGTCAACACCTTGCTGCTGTACTGGATCCAGCACGGCCGAATCAAGGTCGCACCGGGTATCGAGAGCATCCAGGGCAAGACTGTCACGTTCACCGATGGCAGCCAGGTCGATTACGACACCATCGTCTGGGCTACCGGTTTCAACACGCGCCTGCCGTTCCTCGATGAACGCCTGCTGCAATGGCGCGACGGTGTTCCGCTGCGTACCGCCGCGATGACCTTGCCGACCAACCTGGAAGGCCTGTTCTACATCGGCCTGGGCGCCCCACGTGGCCCGCAATGGCCGGTGTATTGCGAGCAGACCCGGCTAGTGATGCGCTTTCTCACCCTGCGCGAGCGTGGCATGCAAGGCCTGGCGGCGAAGTTTGCCCAGTTGCAGCCGGCCGACTCACGCATCGATATCGTCAAGCGCGAATGGCTGAGCAACTACCAGGAGACCCAGCGCCAACTGGATGTGCTGGAACTGGCTCTGCAACCCGGCACCCCTCTTCCTCAATACGCCTGATCGGATAGCCCTTATGAACACTGCACCGCACTCCAGCGTTATCGTCACCGGGACGTCCTCGGGCATGGGCCAGGCCGTCGCACAGCGCTTTCAGGCCGAAGGCTGGCACGTCGTCGCTGTGGACGTAACACCCAGCACACAGCCGGCGAGCCCCTTGTTTTCGCCAGTGGTCGGCGACATCACCCAGGAGGCCACACTGGCCCGTACCCTCGATGCCGCCCTGGACGGCAAGGCACCGCTGCGAGCCGTAGTGAATGCGGCGGGGATCTTTCCCACGTCATCCCTGGATAGCTTCAGCGAAGCGCTGTACCGCAAGATATTCGACATCAACGTGCTGGGCTCACTGAACATCGCACGTATCGGCACCCGTCACCTGAAAGCCGCCGGCGGAGGCGCTATCGTGTTCTTCGCCTCGGTGGATGCGTTCACCGTGTCGAAAAACCAGTTGCTCTACAGCGCCTCCAAGGCTGCTGTGGTGTCGATGACCCGCTCCCTGGCCATCGAACTGGCCGGCGACAATATTGTGGTCAACGCACTGGCCCCGGGCTGGGTGGACACCGAAGGCACCCGTGCCGGCGGGCGCATCGAGGCCGCCATCGAATCGATCCCCTTGAAACGCGCCGCGCGGGTCGAAGAAATCGCCGACTGGGTCTGGCAACTGAGCGCCAAACCCTCCTACATAACAGGCGAATCATTGTGCATCGCCGGGGGCGTGTATATGCGATGACCCCAGCCTCCGCAGGCCCCGCGCATCAGACGTGGGCCTGCCACTCCCTATTGACTGCTGCCTCACTACAATTATTCCAGAGGGCAATATCATGGGCGAAGTTCACGCTTCCTCGATTCATCAAGGGTTTCCCGCCGACCGTGCATCGGCTGAACCCTCACGCAAACGGCTGACCAAAGCGGTCGTCGGCGTGACACTGGGCAATATGGTCGAATGGTTCGACTTTGCGCTCTACTCCTCTCTCGCCGGCATCATCGGCAAGACGTTCTTCCACAACGACAACCCGACCACCCAGTTGATGGCGATCTACGCCACCTTCGCGGCGGGCTTCCTGATTCGGCCACTGGGCAGCCTGGTGTTCGGTCCCATTGGCGACAAGTTTGGCCGGCGCACGGCGCTGTCGCTGAGCATCACGCTGATGGCCGTCGCAACCTTCGCCATTGCCTTGATCCCGAGTTACGCGAGCATCGGCCTGTTTGCGCCCGTCCTGTTGATTCTCATGCGTCTGCTCCAGGGCCTGTCGGCGGGTGGCGAGTACGGCGGCTCCTGCACGTTCATCGCCGAGCATTCGCCGGACGAGCGACGCAGCTTTTTCACCAGTTGGCTGGAATTCGGCAATATCTCCGGGTTCCTGCTGGGCGGTGCAGTGGTCAGCCTGTTTACCCTGGGCCTGGGCGAACAAGCCATGCAGGACTGGGGCTGGCGCGTGCCCTTTGCGATTGGCGGCCTGCTCGGCCTGATCGCCCTCTACTTGCGCCTTGGCCTGGAAGAAACACCAGTGTTCAAGGAAATCCAGGCCAACGAAAAACTGCGAAAGGCGACGGGCGCCGAACCCAGCCTGTTCAGCTTACTGGTCAACGAATGGCCGAAAATCCTGCAATGCATGGGCCTGGTCACCGTGTTCAACGTGACCTACTACATCATCCTCGGGTACATCCCGGGTTATCTGGAAAACGTACTCGGGTACAGCAATACGTTCGCCAGGAACCTGGGGATGGCCGCGACGCTGTTCATGCTGGTGTTGATCCCGGTTTCAGGCTTGCTGGCCGACCGACTGGGCCGGAACCGGATGATCATTACCGGCTGCGTGCTGCTGATCGTCATGGCGTTCCCCTGCTTCATGCTGCTGCATACCCAGAGTGTCGGGTTGCTGCTGGCCGCCCTGCTGATCCTGACCCTCGCCCAGTTGTTTTTTGAAGGAGCGATGCCGGCCACCATGACTTCGCTGTTCAAGGCCCGCGTGCGCTACAGCGCCCTCGCCTTGAGCTACAACGTCGCGGTCTCGCTGTTCGGAGGCACGGCCCCGCTGATCAATACCTGGCTGATATCGATCACCGGCAACCAGATGATTCCCGCCTGGTACCTGATCGGCGGTGCCGTGGTCGGCCTGATTTCGATCCTGTTCGTCAAGGACTCCACCGGTAAACCCCTCCCAACATGAGAACCACCATGACCAGTAAAACCACAGCGCGGCAAACTATTTCCTCGGGCGGTCAGTACGAAAACGTGTTCGGTTATTCCCGCGCCGTTCGCGTGGGCAACCACCTGCACATCTCCGGCACCTGCGCCTCACCCGATTACGAACACAGCAATGCTTACGAACAGGCCCAGGCCATTCTCGTCACCGTCAACAAGGTGTTGGCCGAGGCGGGCATGGGCCCTGAAGACGTAGTGCGCACCGTGGTCTACCTGCGGGATATCAACGATGCCGCCTCCGTCGCCAAGGCACACAGCGAGGTGTTCGACGCCATTCGCCCGGCCAGCAGCCTGATTCAGGTGGATTCGATGCTGCGCCCCTGGCAGAAAGTCGAAATCGAAACGTACGCCATCGTTGCCGATTGACCCAGGCGATGAGTAAAAAACCGCGGCTTGGGCCGCGTTTTTTTTTGGTCCCGGTTATATCCATAGCAATAAACGATATTGGTATATACCAGATTGCTCCCTTATAAATCGCCCCCATCAAAAGACTGCAGGCTGGAGAAGCAAGCGATGGTGTCGGTAAAGGTAATGCTGGAGTACTTTCATCCCTGGCCGAATTCGGCGGGTTTGTACCTGGCGCGGGAACGCGGCTGGTACGCCGAGCTGGGCCTGGATGTGGAGTTGGTGGTGCACGACCCCTACCGTGGCGACACCCTTGAACACCTGCTGACCGGCGCGGCGGACTTCGGCATTTTCCCCAGCAACCGCCTGCTGGTCCGGCGCGGCCAGGGGCAAGCCCTACAAGGCATCGCGGCGATCAATCATGCGGGCCTTGAGTCGATTCAAACCCTGACCGACTCCGGCATCCGCCGCCCACGAGACCTGGTGGGCAAGCGCCTGGCGCTCAACCCCACGCCACGGGGTTTGGCGATGGTGCGTCACCTTGTGAGCAACGACGGTGGCGACCCTGATGGCGTGATCCTGGTGGACAGCGGCGTACGTGAGTTGCGGCCCGAACAGTTGGCCGAAGGCATCGCCGATGCCAGTTTCGGCGGCTACTGGGCCTGGGAAGCGTTGATGCACAGCCCCATCGAAGCAGAACGCCGGGTGGTGTTGCCGGTGGATCAGATTGGCGCACCGGCGTATCACAGCTACCTGTTGGGCGCCCACGAACAAACCCTCGCCGAGCAGCCCGGGTTGGTGCGTGATTTCCTCGCGGCCACTGCCCGTGGCTATCTCGCCGTGGCCGAAGAGCCAGCCATCGCGCTGGCGGCCTATGAGCACACTACACCGTATTTCCCGGCGGAATTGCTCAGCGCATCCCTGCACAAAATCGCTCCGACCTGGCTGCATGACGGTCGTTGGGGCGAGCAACGCCAGGCGCTGCTGAAACCTTATGCCGAGTGGCTGCACGAGCACGCGGTGCTCGACAATCCGCAGGTGTGGCAAGGGGCAACCAGCAACGCCTATCTGCCCGGGGCGACGGCATGAATCCACAACGCACCGCCCATGGCCTGGGGCTTGATCCGGTAGCTGCCGACTGGCCAGCGCTGCACGAAGCAGATATCCAACAGCTGCTGCACGAGTACCCGCAACTGGGTCAACTGCGCAGTTTGCATTGGCACAGCCCGCGACCGTTCTCCGCAGCCGGGCTGATCAATACCGGCAGCGCCACCCTGTTCGTCAAACGGCATCACCGGCACGTGCGCCAAGCCGCATGGCTGGAAGAAGAACACCGCCTGATCGCCCACCTGCATCGCCACGGCGCACCGGTTGCCGCAGTGGTGTCGAACCGCCACAGTGCAACGGCCACGACGCAAGGTGAATGGACCTACGAGATTCACCATGTCGCCGAGGGCCTTGACCTGTACCGCGATGCGCTGTCGTGGTCGCCCTTCCAAAGCACTCAACATGCGCAGGCGGCGGGTGTGGCGCTGGCTCGATTGCACCTCGCAGCCGAGCACTACAGCGCACCCCGCCGTCAAACAGAAGTGCTGCTGGCCAACGCCCGGGTGATCGAACAACCCGCGCCAATGGCCGCGATCGCCAACACCCCCGCGCTGACCGAGTACCTCGCCGACAAGGATTGGCACGCACGGCTGACCGAGCTGCTGTTGCCCTGGCACGCGCCCCTGCAACCCTTGCTGCACCAACAACCGGCGCTCTGGACCCATAACGACTGGCACGCCTCGAACCTGCTGTGGCATGCAGACGGCAACGTCGCCAGCGTGCTGGACTTCGGCCTCGCCGACCGCACCTTCGCCCTCTACGACCTGGCGACCGCCATCGAACGCAACGCCGTGCCCTGGCTGGACCTGGACAGCGGTGGCCTGGCAGCAGCGGACCTCGACAGCGTCGACGCATTGCTCACCGGCTATCACCGGGGCCGGCCATTGAGCGCCCAGGACCTGCACACCCTGAGCGCCCTGCTGCCGTTGGTGCATGTGGATTTTGCCCTGTCCGAAATCGCGTACTACCAAGGCGTAGTGGGTTCCACCCGCAGTGCCGACGTGGCCTATCACGCCTACCTGCTGGGCCATCTGCAGTGGTTTACCGGTGCCCAGGGGCAACGATTGCTCAACCACCTGCGGCGAAAATCCGTATGAGTATCCTGGTCGATACCGATTGGCTGCATGCCCACCTCGGGGAGCCCGGGCTGGTGATACTGGACGCCACCGTCGTCCTGCCATCCCCGCGTTTTGACGGTGATTACCGGGTCGCCAGCGGTCATGCCGGTTGGCTGCACGCACATATCCCCGGCGCACGGCATGCCGACTTGCTGACCGATCTGGCCGACGTTCAAGCGAGCTACAGCTTCGCCCTGCCAACACCACAAGGCCTGATTCAGGCACTGGCGAATCTGGGTGCAGGCGCCGGCAGCAACGTGGTGATCTACGATCGCGCCGACGGTTTCTGGGCCGCACGCCTGTGGTGGATGCTGCGCGGGCTGGGCATTCACGCCGGCGTGCTGGACGGTGGTTTCAACGCCTGGCAACGGGCGGGGTTACCGCAGCACAGCGGGCAGCCTGCAAACACACCCGTCGTCGAACCCTGGCCGATCAGCACCTACGCACCACTGTGGATCGACCGCGCAGGCGTTGAGGCGGTGGCCGCAGGACAAGCACCCGGCGTACTCGTCTGCGCGTTGGGCAGCGCCTTGTTCGACGGCACCGCAGCCACCCGCTACGCCCGGCGCGGGCACATACCCGGCAGCCACAACCTGCCGGCACGCACGCTGTTTGATGCACAGGGTCGCTACCTGCCCAAGGACGTCCTGGCCGTGGCTATCGGACCCACGCTGCTGCACAGCGACGGTCCATTGATTCTGTACTGCGGCGGCGGAATTTCCGCGGCGGCCAACGCCCTGGCCCTGACCCTGCTGGGTCGCCAGGACCTCGCACTCTACGACGGCTCGCTGCAGGAATGGGCCGCCGACGCACGCTTACCAATGACTACCGGAGCAGCTCCGGCCTGACGCCCTTTGCGGCGACCCCGGCTTTTTAATTTCGTACTGGCAACCCGTCCGTTGCGCAGCGCAGGGCCCCTTTGCGCCCAATAAAGCGCGAGGCGCCAGCGGGCAGGCCCTTGGAGCGCTCCTTTTATGGCAACACCGTACCGTCACACCCTGCTCGCCCTGAGCATCACCCTCGCCGCCACGGCCGCCCACGCCCAGGACGCGACCCTGGACACCGTCACCGTAGTCGGTGAACAGGCCACCGACTACCAGGCGAAAAAGGCCGCTGTCGCCGGCTTCGATAACGCCACGCTGCTGGACACCCCGGCCTCGGTGGCGGTGATCACCGAGGCTCGCCTGAAAGACCAGCAAGCCCGCCTGCTCAGTGAAGTATTGAAGAACGACGCCTCGGTCGGCGACAGCTATGCGCCGGTGGGTTACTACGAGAATTTCGTGGTGCGCGGTTTCTCGTTGAACCCGGCCAGCAGCTACAAGATCAACGGTCGCACCATCACCGGCGAACAGAACGTCGCACTGGAAAACAAGCAGCAAGTGGAAGTGCTCAAGGGCCTGTCCGGGCTGCAAAGCGGCGTGTCCGAACCCGGCGGCTTGATCAACTACGTAAGCAAGCGCCCGGAGAACGTGCGCTCGGTGACTGTCTCCACCAACGAACACGGCGAGCGCTACCTGGCCACCGACGTCGGCGGCTGGCTCGGTGCCGAGCAGCAGGTGGGGGTGCGGGTCAACCTGGCCCACGAAGACATCCGTTCCTACGTCGACCACGCCGACGGCCAGCGGGATTTTGCCTCCCTGGCCCTCGACTGGAACATCAGCCCCAACGCCCTGCTGCAACTGAACGCCGAATACCAGAACCGCGAGCAACGCTCGGTGCCCGGATACCAATTGCTCGGCGGCACCACCGTGCCCCACAACGTGTCGCCACGGGATCTGCTGGGCTACCAGAGCTGGTCGAACCCGGTGGGCATCAAGTCGCTGAACCTCGACGGCCTGTTCGAATACCGCTTCAACGAGGCCTGGAAAGCCAGCTTCAGCGCCTCCCGCAGCCGCGTGGTGATCGACGACTACAGCACCTTCGCCTGGGGTTGCTACGGCGCCGCCAGTTGCGCCAACACCGCAGTGCCCAACCACTTCAGCGCCGAGGGCGACTACGACATCTCGGACTACCGCAGCCCCGATGACACCCGCAGCAACGAAGAAGCCCAGGCCGCCCTCAACGGCCAGTTCGACACCGGTTTTCTCAAGCATGACCTGACCTTCGGCACCACTGCCTTCCGCCGCCTGGTGGACCGGCGTGAATCGGTCAACGAATACATCGGCGAGGGCAATATCTACGAAAAGCCGCCGGTGCTTGACCCCTACGAGGGGCCGCTGGGCCATACCTATCGGCGCCTGGACAGCCGCCAATACGGGCTGTTCGCCAGCGACCGCATCAGCTTCAACGAGCAGTGGCAAACCATTCTCGGCGGGCGCCAGGTGCGCCTCGACGAAGAAACCTACGACCAGGCCGGCGACACCACCCGCCATACCCAGCGCAGCGTATTCCTGCCCCAGGTGGCGCTGATCTACAAGCCGCGCCCGGACACCACCCTGTACGCCAGCTACAGCAAGGGCCTGTCCCTGGGCGGCACCGCGGCATGGTTCAGCAGCAACGCCGATGAGGTATTGCCGCCGACCACCTCGCGCCAGCTGGAAGTGGGGATCAAGCGTGACTTCCAGCGCCTGAGCCTGACCGCCGCGCTGTTCCAGATCACCCAGGACCTGCAATACAACCGGCCCAACGATGACGGCAGCATCACCTTCGTACAGCAGGGCCAGCAGAAGAACGTCGGCCTGGAGCTTTCGGCCAATGGTCGGGTGACCGACAACCTGCAAGTGTCCGCCAGCGTGGCGGCGATTCGCGCCCGGGTGAGCGGCAGCGGCACCGACGACTACGACGGCCACCAGGCGATCAACGTGCCCAAGCTGCGCGCCAGCCTGCACGGCGACTACAGCATTCCCGGGATCAAGGGCCTGGCCCTGCTCGGCGGCGTGCAATACAGCGGCAGCAAGTACGCGAACCGCGAGGCCAGCGTGAAGGTCGACGACTACGCGGTGTTCGATGTCGGCGGACGCTACAGCACCAAAGTCGGTGATTACGATACTGTGCTGCGCCTGACCGTCGACAACCTGTTCGACAAACGCTACTGGCGCGATGTGGGTGAATCGGCGGGCGATGGCTACCTGTTCCTCGGCGCGCCACGCACCGCGCGGTTATCCGCCACCGTCAATTTTTGAGGCTGACTGTTCATGCGTAATCTGATTTTTGCCAGTGTGTGCCTGCTCTCCACCGCCCTCGTCGGCTGCCAGCAGCAACCGCCCGCCAACGACCAGTTGGATGCGGTGCTGTGGACCCAGACCTCCATCGAGCACGAGCTGATCTACCGCCAGGTGTTCGCCAACGCCACTCGCCAACTGGACGTGGCCCTCAAGACCCCGGACTGGGACGCCCTGCCCTTGCCACCGCGCAATCTGGCCGGGCTGCCGCCAGCGGTGATCGTCGACATCGACGAGACCGTGCTCGACAACATCCCGCTGAATGCCCGGGACGTCGTCAACAACCAGGTCTACTCCTACGACCGCTGGAACACCTGGGTCGACCAGGCCAAGGCCCAGGCGCTGCCGGGCGCCGTGGCGTTCCTGCAGGCCGCCAAACACAAAGGCATCACGGTGTACTACATCACCAACCGCGAGCAAAGCCAGGTCCAGGCCACCGTCAACAACCTGCGCCTGCGGGGCTTTCCGGTGGACAGCGAGCAGCAGGTACTGGCTGCCGGCACGCCCATTGGCGGCTGCGAACACGCCGGCTACGGCAAGAACTGCCGACGCCAATGGGTCGCCCAACACGCCCGCGTGCTGATCCTGGCGGGTGATTCCCTGGGGGATTTCGTGCAGGCCGAACACAACACCCTGGACGCCCAGCGCAAGGCCGCCGAACCCTACCTGGGCTGGCTCGGCCAGCGCTGGTTCGTGCTGCCCAACCCGACTTACGGCAACTGGTACAGCGCGCCGTATGGCGACCAGGAAAAACTGCCCTTTGAACGCAAGCGCCAGCTCAAGCAACAGGCGCTGCACCTGCAAAACTGACCCTGAGGGGACCGTATGACGCCGCTGGAAATAGTCGCTGTGATCTTCAATATTGCCGGGGTGTGGCTCACCGCCCGACGGGTGCGCTGGTGCTGGCCGGTCAGCGTGGTCGCGGTGTTGCTGTACGGCTGGATCTTCTTCGACGTGAAGCTGTATTCCGACATGCTCCTGCAACTGGTCTTCGCTGTGTTGCAGGGCTACGGCTGGTGGCGCTGGAGCACCGGGCGCATCGACGCGGGCAAGGTGCGGGTGGAACGGCTGCCGGTCCAGGAAGCATGGCGGCACCTGCTCGCCGGGGTGATCGGCGCGCTGCTGCTGGGCGCCGCCATGCACCACTTCACCGATGCCGCACTGCCGTGGCTCGACTCGCTGCTCACCGCTTTCAGCCTGGTGGCCAGCCTGTGGGCGGCGCGCAAGTATGTGGTGAGCTGGTGGCTGTGGATCGTGCTGGATACGGTCTACGTGGGGCTGTTTGTGTACAAGGACCTGCAACTGACCGCTGCGCTGTATGCCGGGTTTGTGCTGTTGGCGGCGTATGGGTTGGTGTCGTGGCAGCGTGACCTGCGCCAACAGGAACGGTAGAGTCACGCCCACGCCAGGCCTGCACACGGAACCCCAGGATGCCTTTCGACCCGATTTCACCGCACTACCAGCGCATTCGCGAACAGATCGCCCACGATATCGCGGCGGGTGTGCCGCAGGCGGATGAGAAATTCCCGTCCGAACGGGAGATGATCGAGCGCTTCGGCTGCACCCGGGTCACCTTGCGCCAGGCCTTGCAGCAACTGGAAGCCGAGGGCCTGGTGTACCGGGAAAACCGTCGCGGCTGGTTTGTCAGCCCCCGGCGCATCCGCTATGACCCGACGCGCATCAGCGGCTTCATGGATTACGTAAGTGCCCAAGGCCGTACGCCGCGCACCGAATGCCTGCACGCAGAGCTGCGCCCCGCGGGCGACTGGCTGGCCAGGCGGATGGGCCTCGCGTCGGCGGATGAGCCGATGTTTTTCCTGCAACGGCGGCGCTGGATCGACCGACGGCCGGTGTTGCTGGAGTTCAACGCGCTGCTGGCCAGCTGGTGCCCTGGGCTGCTGGAGGCTGACCTGAATACCTCGCTGACCCAACTGCTGCGGGAGCGGTTTTCCCGGGTGCTGTCGCGGTGTGAGCTGGAGATGCACATTGGCACGGTGAATGAAGAACAGGCCGAGTTGCTGCAATTGTCCACCGGTTCCACCAGCGTGTATCTGGAACGCTTGAACTTCGGCGAGGATGACCAGCCGGTGGAGTTCGACCAGGAATTCTGGCGTCCGGATGCATTGTCCGTCGTGATGGAGACGCGCTACCCCGGGACGTGAATTTCACACCTGTGAAAGCTTGTGACTTGTTGCCAACGAACCCGTTTTCACTCGCTTGCAGCCCCTACTATCGAGTCCTCGTGCGCCCCTCACATGGACTGAACCGATGATCACCCGCCCCGAAAAATCCGCGTCGCCCCGCGTCGATCAACCCAACGCTCCCGAGCGGGTTTTCGACGCCGTCCTGAACAAAGCCAAAATCCTTGCCAGCACCGGGCCGGGCGACAAAACCGTCAAGCCCGAGGACTACAAGGAAGTCACCGCCCTCCCGGCCAAACTCGACATCGACAAGCTCAAGGTCATTTCCGAAGACAAGGACGCCGGGGTGATCTACTTCGAACAGGACGGCGCCAAATACAAGATCAGCGCCGAGGGTGCGGCCAACGCCCAGGACGGCTTCGACGTATTGAAGAACCTGCGCTTCGGCCATGCCGTAGCCCCGGTCAACCAGGGCGGGCCCGACGAAGGTACCCCGCTGTACACCTTCCTCCAGACCCTGGCCGAAACCCAGGGCACCCCGGCCGGCAAGGCCATCGTCGAAAGCCTGAAGAACCCCGACCAGCAACTGCTGCGCGAAGACGGCGACGGCGTGCGCCTGGCCAACATCAAATCCGTGGGCAAGGCTGAAGACGGCATCCTCAAGGTCAGCCTTGAAAACGGCAAGACTCTGGTCATTTCCGAATTGCTCACGCCCCAGGCGTTCAGCACCTACACCCAGGCCGGGGTGACCAAGGAAGCCCTCAATGACGGCAAATCCAAAGGTTATGAAGAAGTCACCAGCCTGCCGGGCGACCTCGATTTCAGCCAGTTGAAAGTGGTGTCCGAAGACAGCAGCGCCGGAGTGATCCTGTTCGAACACCAGGGCCACAAGTACGCGATCAGCAAGTCCGAAGCCGACCTGCCGCAGCCCGGCGCCGACCTCGGCAACCCCAACCCCAACGCGGGCGGCACCTTCTACAACTTCCTCCACGCCGTGCACGCCAGCGAAGGCTCGCAGGCCTTCGACTACATCAAGAACGCCCAGTCCCTGCCCGGCCAGGAACTGCTGCGCAAGGACGAGGCCAGCCTGAAGCTGGGCGACATCAGCAAGGTCGATGCGCCCATGGACGGCATCCTGGTGGTCAACCAGGCCGACGGTAAACTGCTGGTGGTGTCCAAGGACATCACCCCCGAAGCCTTCGCCGCCTACACCAGCAAGGGCCAAACCCTGGCTGGCATCGAAAAGGCCAAGGGCGACGGCTACACCCTCGCCGCCCCGGACGCTTACCTGGCCTCCACCGAAGACATCATGAGCGTCGGCGGCGCCGGTGATTATGGCCCGGGCCTGATCGCCTTCACCCAGCACAAGCCGGGGGGCAGCGAAGAGAAAATCGTGGTGTCGGAAGACAGCAATCCACAGATGTTCGAGCAGATTTCCAGCTACCGCAGCGACATCGCCGCGCAAACCACCGACGTCGACAAGCTGCGCACCGACAACGGCCTGCCGCCCCTCAAGGACGTCTCCGTCGACAACCTGACCACCACCGAGAAAGATGACAGCGGCAACCCGCTGTCGGTGCAGGACCTGTCGATGAAAACCCTGGTGGACAGCTACCGCGCCGGGGTCAAGGACGGCAGCATCGGCAAGGACGACCCGCGCGCCAAGTTCCTGCGGGCGGTGGAAGCCAGGAGCATGGCCGACAATGGCATGTCGATCATTCCCGAGCACGGCTTCGGCAACCAGGGCATCGCCACCACGCCCATCGACGTGACCTCGCGGGACGTACGCGACAACATCTTCGACACCAAGGCCATCGACCAGACCATCAACGACCTGCTCGGCGACTCGACCATCCAGCACGACATCAAGGCCAACCACGACGCAGCCCTGGGCAAGGTCGACGGCGGCCAGGCGAAGGTCGATGAGACCAGGCAGCGCCTGATCGACAGCATCTCCTCGGAGAACTTCACCCAGTACATCAAGTCCCTGCAGGACAGCGGCAAGACCGAACTGGCCACCCAGGAAATCCAGACCGCCTACACCGCCCTGGCCGATATCGACCCGGCCAAGGCCGACAACTTCCTGCAAAACCTGCAGATCGACGGCTACACCGATGCCGTTGAAAAGCTGATGGACGATCCCACCAAGATCTCAGACGACAACACCGCCCTGGCCACCACCGACAACACCATGGCAATCCTGTCGATGCTCAAGGGCAGTGCCGACGGCCTGCCGCGCCAGGCGCTGGGTGTGTATTCGAAGTTCGTCGACCAACTGCTCAAGGACAAAAACGCCGCCGCCGATTTCGGCAAGGCGATGATTTCCCTCGGCGACACCTGGCAGAAAAACGGCGTGATCAGCTTCAGCGACATCGACAAGGCCGTGAGCAAGGAGATCATGCCGGGCCTCAGCGAAGAGAACCGCAGTTCGTTCGTGAAGAACCTCAACTTCCTCAAGGACAACGGCGTACTCGGCTCAGTGGGCGGCGCGATCGGCATGGGCCGTATCGTCTACCAACTCGCCGGACAAGGCGGCAAGCTGGCGGATACGCCGATGAAACGCCTGGGCATCGCCAACGACTTCCTTGGCTTCCTTGGCACCGGCTCGCACTTCGCCACGCTGGGCTTGAAGGTCTACGACAAGTTGCGCGGCACCAACGCGTACAAGCTGATGGGCTTCGACCGTTCCCTGCCCGACCTGTGGGCCAAGCCCGGCGAGGGGTACCACGCGCTGCCCAAGGACGCCGAGGCGGTGCAGAAGAAGTACTTCGACATCGTCGACCAGGCCATGGACGACGGCAAGGACGTGGGCAAGGCCCTCAACAGCGGCGGCTGGAGCGACGAAGGCGCGGCGAAGATCCAGGAAGGCATTGAAAAAGGCATTGCCAGCCGCGGCGGCGTGGCCGGGGCCGGGTTTGGCGCGAAGTTCGCCAGCAGCGCGATCAAGGTGATCGGCATGGCCACCGACGTGGCAGGCGGCGTGATCAGTGTGGTGCAGGCGGCGTTTACCTTGCGTGATGGTGTGCGCGAGAAAGACCCGGTGAAAATCGCCTCGGGCTCACTGTCGATGGCCGGTGGTGTCAGCAGCCTGGTGGGCGCGGCCGGCGGCGTGCTGGGCACGCTGGGGGTGACCGGGCGGATCATTCCGTTCCTGGGACCGGTGGGTTTCTTGATCTCCGGCGCGTTGTCGTTTGTCGGGGCGATCTTGAGCACGGTGCAGTCCCACAAGCTGCACAAGATCTCGATGCAGAACTGGGACCAGATCCAGGATTTCAAGCAGGACGGGCTGCTCAAGCCCAACGGAGATGAAGCGTACGTGTGGTTGCAGACGTACCTCTCCGACTGGGGCCAGCGGGATGCGCCGCAGGACCAGAGCATTTTTGATTTCCGCAAGGAAGAGTGGGATGCGCGGTCGAGTATCCGCGGGGGCGACCATCGGCGGGACCACCCGGACTTTATCGGTGACGGGAATAACCGTAACTCAGAGGACTACAAGTACTCGCTGAAACCGTCGGAATGGACCAATGAGAACCACGACATTATCTGGCGGGTGGGGGATGGGTATGGGGGTGAGTACCATGATGTGGACAAGCCATAACTGAACGTACTGACACCCGGCAGAACCCATGTGGGAGCGGGCTTGCTCGCGAAGGCGGTGGGTCAGTCAACATTTTCAGTGACTGAAACACCGCCTTCGCGAGCAAGCCCGCTCCCACATTTTGATCGGTGTTCGGCTCAAGATCGTCAGATCAACCGCGCCGCCACCAACCAGTCCGCCACCGCCTGGAACGAAGCATCCGGCACCGGATCCCCCGGCACCGTCTTGCGCGCAATCGCTTCCGCCAAGCCCTTGTCCGGCGCTTGCGGTATCCCTAAATCAAACGCCTCCTGCAACATCCCCAACGCTTCCTCCGGCGAAGCGCGGCACACCACCACCGGCACCGGCGTTTCACCACGCACATAACGCACGCCTATCACCCAGCCATCGGTGGTGCCGATCATCATCGACGCCCGGCCCAACCCCAGCTTGGTGGCCAGCGCCTGCATCTCCTGGCGCTGGCGTCGCCGTTCGCTCTTGATCAACGGGTCGCCGTCAATGTCCTTGCGCTCGCGCTTGGTCTCGCTGCGGGTCATTTTCATGTCGCGGCCGAACAGCCAGCGTTGCATCAACACATCCACCCCGCCCACCAGGATGAAGGCCGCGAGTACGGTAAACACCAGCGGCTTGAGCACCAGGAAAAACGTCGACTCGATACACCCCGCGCCACACCGCGACGACTCCATCAACGCCTGCAACGCATGCCGCCCCACCACGTAGAACGCCACGGCCAACACATGCACCTTGATCAGGCCCTTGATGAATTCCACAAAGTTGCGCAGGGCAAACAGCTTCTTGAAGCCTTCCGCCGGGTTGATACGCTTGAACTCCGGCTTGATCGGCTCCACGGAAAACACAAAGCCACGCATGGTGATGATATTGGTCAGGATCACCACCCCGGTGGTCACCGCCATCACCGGCAGGGTAATGCCGATCACCAGTTGCTCGGCATGGTCCAGCACCCGTGGCCAAACCGTGGCGAAGGGTTCGATGTAGATCTGCGCAGTCAGGTCGATCAGCGCCGTGACCTGGGCCTGGGCCCGGGGCGCGAGGATGGAAATGCACAGGGTGCAGAACAGGATGACCATGCCCGAGACCAAGTCCTGGCTCTTGGCGACCTGGCCTTTCTTTCGCGCGTCCTTGAGTTTTTTATCCGTGGCCGGCTGGGACTTCTCTTCGCTGGTATCGCCCATGCGCTACTCCATGCCCGCGAGGGTTTTCAGCAGCTCCACCGTGCCGCGAAATTCCGCCAACTGGTCCAGCATCAACGGAATCAGGAAGCCGATGTAGATCACCATCAGGATCGAGAAAAACAGGTTTTTCACCGGCAACGACAGGTCGAAAATATGCAGGTTCGGCGCCATCCGCGACAGGTACGCCAGCATCAAATCAGTGACCAGCAGCGAGATGATCAGCGGCGACACCATCAGCACCCCGACGCGCATGATCTGGTCGAGAATCGACAACACTGCCAGCAACGCCGAGCTGGCAAACACCGGGGTAAACGCGGTCACCGGCCACAGCTGGTAGCTGTGATAATAACCGTCGACCATCAGGATAAAACCGCCGGACATGAAGAACAGCGTGATCAACATCACCGTCAGCAAGGTGGACATCACACTCGACTCCCCGGTGGACAACGGGTCCACCAGTTGCGCCATGGTCGAACCGCGCTGCAGGTCGATCAACTCCCCCGCCACTTCCGCCGCCCAGAACGGAATGCCGAACAACAGGCCGATCAGGATGCCGATCAGGAATTCCTTGATCAGCAACCCGGCGATAAACAGGCTGCCGTGGTTGGGCATCGAGGTCATGGCGTCGAACACCGGCATGAACATCGGGATCGAAATCGCCACGGCCACGCAGCCGCGAATCATCCCGGTGAGCCCGAGGCGGTTGAACGCCGGGGTGATCACCACCACGCCCATGGCCCGGCAGGCCGCCAGCGAGGCCGAGCTGATCACCGGGTAGGCGACTTCGAGAAACTGTGCGGTAAGGCTGGCATCCATGGGCGGTCAGCGCGTCCACAAGGGGAAATTGTCCAGCACCTGGCTGCCGAGTTCCGCCACTTGCCCGGCCAGCACCGGGCCGAGAAACACGATAGTCAACAACACCGCTACCAGCTTCACCACCTGGGGCAGGGTCTGGTCCTGGATCTGGGTCAGCGCCTGGAACAGGCCCACGCTCAAACCCACGATGATCGCCACCCCCAGCGCAGGCGCGGAGAGCATCAGCACGGTCATCAGTGCCTGTTTCATCAATGACAGGAAAACGTCCTGGCCCATGGGTCGTGCCTCAGCCGTAACTCAGAATCAAACCGTGCATCAGGCGCGACCAGCCGCTCAATGACACGAACAGGAAGATTTTCAGTGGGATCGAAATCAGGTTCGGCGAGACCATCGACATGCCCATCGCCATCAGCACGTTGGACACCAGCAAGTCCACCACCAGGAACGGGATGTACAGCAGGAACCCGATCTCGAAGGCCCGGGTCAGCTCCGAACTGACAAACGCCGGGATCAGCACCACGAGGTCGTCATCCCGCAGGTCGGCACGGGCTTCCGGCGACCAGATGGTCTCGGTGGCCTGCACAAAAAAGCCGCGCTCGGACTCGTTGGCAAACCGTGCCAGGTGCGCCTGTAGCGGCGGGCGCAGGGCGTCGCCGAGGTCCTTGAGTTGCTCGACGTGCTCGATATTCAGGTCGCGGCCCTCTACCTGGCGGTACATGTCGCCAATCAACGGCGTGGTGACGTACACCGAGAGAATCAGCGCGATGCCGTACAGCACCAGGTTCGGCGGCGTCTGCTGCACGCCCAGGGCGTTGCGGATCAGGAACAGCACCACCGAGATTTTCATGAAGCCGGTGAGGGTCACCACCGCCAACGGGATCAACCCGATGGTGGCAACCACCAGGATGATCTCGATCAGGTTCGGCTGATAACCGGTCATGGGGTGGCGAAACTCAGCAGGCGCACGCCCAGGCCGTCACCGATTTTCACCAGTTGGCCCTGGCCGACGCGACGGCCGTTGACCATCAGGTCGACGCCATCCACGGTCGGCGTATTCAGTTGCAGCAGGCTGCCCGCCCCCAGTTCCCGCAGTTGCGCCAGGGTCAGTTCCAGGCTGCCGACCTGGCACACCAGCTTGAGGGGCAAATCGTCCAGGGCCGCGGCGGCATCGACGTCAGTCATTGTGTTCTCCATGTCCAAAAGGGGCGTGTTCAGAGGTTCCTGCACCTGCAGCGACGAGCCGTCGCGCTGGCAGCGGGCTTGCAGGCGGCCCTCAAGGTCCAGCAGCCAGCCGCTGCCGGGTTCGAGCATCAGCACATCGCCGGGCTGCAGGCTGCGCAGCTCGCCGAGGCTCAACCATTGCCGCCCGGCCACTACCGACAGCGTGTGGCGCAGCGCCGGCAACGGGTCGGCGTCGATCTGGCCGTGCTGCTCCAGCAACTGGCCCACCAGCACTGCAGCGCTTTCACTCAAGTCCAGTTGGGCGGCCATTGGCGGGTTGTTGCCGAAGGTCAATGTCAGCGCCAGATGCACTGCATAAGGCCGCAGGTCGTCACTGGTTTCGAGCAGTTGCACGGGGTGGCCGAGCAACGGTTCGAGGCGCTCGATCAGGTCCAGCACGGCCAGTTCCAGCAGCAGCGAACGCGGTAATGCCGGCAGCACTTGCGCGTCGAACTGCAACGCCAGCGGCACCAGTACTTGTTCCAGGGCGGCAGCCGAGAGTCGCAAGCGCACCGGTGACTGGCCGAGCAACAGCAACACATCCCGGGGTGTTTTCAGCGGCTGGGGATCGGCGGCCCAGGCGACGCTCAGATCCTGCCCGGCGCAGCGGCCCTGCCACGCATGCCGCCGGCGGTGCAATTGGTTATGCAGCGTGAGCAGCGCCGGGTCGTAGTGCTCAAGCCAGGGCGCCAACGGGTCGGCAAGGGCCACGATCATGTGCCGAGTCCTTGTTCTTCACGCAGCTCGCCGGCCACCCGTTCGCTGCTTTCACGCCCGTCCAGCAGGCTTTGCCAGGCATCGGACTGGCGCTGGCGGCTCAGGCGCTCCTGGCGAAACAGCTCACGCTCGCGCTCCTGGGTTTGCAGGGTACTGGACACGTGGCTGACGTCGCCTTCAAGCACCTGCTCATCGTCGGCCAAGCCCCGCAGGCGATCCTGGGCGGCCTGCCAACTGGCCACCGACAGGCCTTCGGTCAGCGAGGCGTAAATCTCGCCGGCTTCATGGGCAACGGCCTCACGGTGCAGGCGCAGTTGTTCCTTGGCGTCGGTCAAGGCGCCGCGGGTTTGCGCGCAGCGTTGCTGTTGCGCCGCCAACTGGCTCGCCGCCCGCTGTTCGCGCAGCACCCGCAGGGTTTGCAGGGTGCGCAGTTGTTCAGTCTTCATCGGTTCTTTTCTCCATCGTCATACCAACAGCGCACTCACTGAGTGCATGAAGATCGAATGTGGGAGCTGTCGAGCCCCGGCGAGGCTGCGATAGCGGTGGGTCAGGCAACATTGATGTTGGCTGTGCTGACGCCATCGCAGCCTCGCTGAAGCTCGACAGCTCCCACACTGGAGCTTGCTGCGTTTTCGGGCTCATGCCAGCACCTGGCGCATGCGGATCAAGGTCTGTTCGGGGCTGCTGGGTTCGTCGGCGCTCTGGCGCAGGAAGGCTTCAATTGCCCCATGGCGGGTGATCGCTTCGTCGGCCAGGGGGTCGCTGCCGGCGGAGTACTCGCCGACGCGGATCAGCATTTCGATCTCGCCGTAGCGCGCCATCAATTCACGGATGCGCATCGCCAGGCGCTTGTGTTCGTCACCGGCGACCTGCTCCATCAAGCGGCTGCGGCTGCGCAGCACGTCCACCGCCGGGAAATAGTTGCGCTGCGCCAGTTCGGCGCTGAGGGCGATATGCCCGTCGAGGATCGAACGCGCTTCCTCCGCCACCGGATCGCTGGCGGCGTCGCCTTCGGTGAGCACGGTGTACAGCGCGGTGATGCTGCCGGCAGGGCCCGGACCGGCGCGCTCGAGCAACTTGGGCAAGGTGGCAAAAAACGACGGCGGATAACCGCGGCGGGTCGGCGGTTCACCCACGGCCAGGCCGATTTCGCGCTGGGCGCGGGCGAACCGCGTGAGGCTGTCCATCAACAGCAGTACATTGCGGCCCTGGTCGCGGTGGTACTCGGCCAGGGTGGTGGCGACAAATGCCGCGCGCACCCGCTCGGCGGCCGGGCGGTCGGAGGTGGCGACGACAGCAACGGTGCGTGCGCGGGCCGTGGCGTCCAGTTGCACGTCCAGCAGTTCGCGCACTTCCCTGCCCCGCTCGCCGATCAAACCGATGACAATCACCTCGGCCTCGCTGTTGCGGATGATGCTCGCCAACAAGGAGGATTTACCCACACCGGGCTCGCCGAAGATGCCCATGCGCTGGCCCTGGGCGAGGGTCAGCAAGCCGTCGATGGAGCGGATGCCCAACGCCATGGAGCGCACGATCAATTGCCGGGAGAACGGGGCCGGTGGCTCGGCATGCAAGGGGTAGGTCTGCAGGTTCAGGGTTGGCGGTACACCGTCACCGTCGAGAAACTCGCCCATGGGGCTGATCACTCGCCCCAATTGCGCATCGCCCACGGCCACACCCAGGCTTTCGCCGGTGGCAGTGATTTGCGTGCGGGTCGACAGGCCTTCCATGGAACCGATGGGCGACAGGATCGCTTCGTCGCCATCAAAACCGATCACTTCGGCGCTGAGGCTGCGACCACTGACCGGGTCGCGCAGGTGGCACAGCTCACCGATGCTCGCGCCCGCCACGCTGGCCCGCAGCAACACCCCGCGAATGCTCAGCACCGTGCCCTGCATCGGACGCAAGCGGGCCTGGGACAGCCGCTCGGTCAGGCGCGGCAGCAGTTGATCGAGGTTCATGCCACGCCCTCTTCGGCAAAGGGCAACAGGCTGCGGCGCAGGCTTTGCAGTTGCGCCTCCAGTCCCAGCTCAACCGAACCCGCCGGGCTGCTCAGGCGGGCCTGGCCGGCGCCCAGTTGCGCATCGGCCTCCACGGCGATGCCGTCCTTGAGCAACTGTGGGCGCAGGGCATTCACTTCGGCGGGCGGCACCCACAACGTCAAGGCCTGGCCCTGGCGAAACGCGCTCAGGGCCTGGCGTGTACAACGCACCACGCGGTCGGTGTCATCCAGTTCGCCGAGTACTTCACGCACGATGCCCAGGGCCAGGTCCGCCAGCGACGCCTCAAGCCCGGCCAGGTAATGCTGGACCTGGGCCTGGGTTTCCAGCAGCAACTGTGCAACCTGTTCGGCACCTTCGCGGCGCGCACTTTCAAAACCCTCGGCGCGGGCGGCGTGCAGCCATTGGTCGCTGTCGGCCTTGATCTGCTCGGCGTGCGCCCTGGCGGCTTGCACAAAGGCAAAGCCATCGGTCCATAACGCCGCTTCATCGGCGCGCAAAATCCGCGCGGCCGGACGGCTGGGTAATTCACTCATGGGCAAGCTCCTCGGCGAGTAACCGGGCGGCGACGGTCTGGACGATCTCCAGGTCGCGGGGCAAGCGCCCGCTGTAGCCCTTGGGTGCGACAAACCGCAGGGGCAGCCAGCCTTGCAACTCGGCAGGCTGGGCTTGCAGCCAGGCGGCGACACAGGTGAGGCCATCGCGGTCGATGGCGTCGATCAACTCGGCGGGCTCGCGCAGCAGGTCGGCCGCGCCGCCCAACTGCCGGTGCGCGAGGGCCAGGGCAAAGGCTTCCTGGCCAAGGCCCTCGCGCAATTCATTGACCACTTCGCGGCGGATCTCCCGGCTCAGGGTCGAGCCATGCCAGATCGCACCACACAGCCTGGGCAGACGCGCAAATTGCGCCGGGCTCAGCAGCAGCACCGGCAAATCAGCGGCGGGCGGCGTGACCAGATGCGCCAGCGGCGCCAGCTGATAATGGCTGGCCAGCAGTTGCTCCAGCCGCGAGCGAAAACGCGGCTGCCCATGCAGGGCTTGCAGCACCTCGACCGGCAGGCCTTCGCCAAAACACTCGCCAAGGCTTTGCTCGCGCACAAACTGCAACGGCTGGGCGATCAGCCCCTGCCAACGCTCAACCAGGCTCATTCACCCTCCTTGAGCACATACAACGCCTGGGCCTGGCGCCGCGCCCATTGCTGGCGGGCCAACACACCACCCGCGCCGAGGGCGAGCAGCAGCAAGCCACCGAACAGCAACCGCGCCTGGTTGAGGTTGTCTTCCAACAGCCACAGGCCCATGAAACGCGCGAGTCGCGGTTGCGCCGGGTTCTGGCTGATGGACACCGCGGCCTTGATCGCGGTCACCGACACACCGTCATAGCTCAGGCCGGAAATGCCGTTGGCAACCAGGGTCTTGATCTGCGGAATCAGCGTGTTGATGTCGGTGCCCGGGTCGTAGCGCACCAGCACCGAGGCCGACGACGGCGAAATCACCCGCTTGAGCAGGTCATTGTCCGGCAGCACCACGTGCACCCGCGCCGAGACGATGCCGTCGATCTGCGACACCGAGTGGGACAGTTCTTCGCTCAAGGCATAGATCATCTGCGCCCGCTCCTGCACCGGCGACGACACCAGGCCATTGCCCTTGAACACCTCGCCCATGTTGGAAAAGCTCTGCTGCGGCAGGCCGGCGTTGTCCAGCAGGGTCATGGCCTCGGCGAAGCGCTGTTCGTCGACCACCACTTTCAACTGGCCGTTGTCCTGCACCTTGCGCGTCGCCGGGATGCCGTCGCGCAGCAGCACCGCGACCATGGCGTTGGCGTCGCGCTCGCTGAGGTTGGTGTAGAGGTCCATGTCGCAGGCCTGCAAGAGGCTGGCGAGCACGCCGATCAGCAGCAGGCGCAGGGCACGATTCGGGCTTGGCATGGCGTTATTGACCCTTGAGCAGCGTGTTGGCGGAACCGGAAATCTGCGTCGCACCGCGCACCACCATCTGGGTTTCGATGGAGTAGTCGAACATCTTGCCCAGTGAATGGACGATCTGGTCGACCTGCTGCTCGGCGACTTTCTTGCCCGGTTCTGCGGTGGGCGAGGCACCCGAGGTGCGGATATCCGCAGCGGCCACTTGCGGCGGCGCCGAGGGGTTATTGGTGAGCAAATCGGCCCGCTCGGAAAAAGTCCGGGAGCGGTCGATAAAACTGTTCAGGCGCTCCATCAGCCCCGAGCCGATCTGATGGGGGCTGGCGCCCTCGGGCATGCCCTTGGCCGTATTGGCCATGTGCTCGAACAGATTCTGCGAGGCCCCGGCGGGCCCCGCGCCGGCGGACGGCGGCAAGGCCGTGGCGCTGGCAGCGAGACTGATGGTCATGGGTGCGCCCTACTCTTCGTCGTCATCGGACATGGCGTCATTCAGCATTTCCTGGGCCTTGGGCATGATGATGAATTGGCCGCCGATGGTGACCGCCTGGGTGATCAGGGCATCGGTGAATTCGGCGTCGGTCATCTCCGGTTTATCGGCGCTCTTGGCGTTGTCCACCGCGGCGTTGAACTTGGCTTCAGGGCTGGCGCCACCGGGGGCGAGGTTGCTGTCTACGGCGGTTACGGACATGGTCATGCTCCTTTACTGGGGTTGGGGTGAATCAAGGGGTTTCAGTGCTCACCTGGGCGCCGCGAAACACCCGCACGCCGTGCTCGCGCGCCACAACAGGCGCGGCGGCCTTGGGCTGCAGGTGATCCACATGCTGCTGGACCAGCGCCAGGTACGGCGGCGGCCCGGAGACGAAGACTTCATCGCCCTCGGGGCCGTTACGCATCGATAACTGCTGGCCGAACACATCGAGGTTGTTCAGATAGGCCTGCAACTGATCCAGGTTCAGGGCGTTGGCCTTGAACAGCCTGGTGGTGATTTCATCGCTGGCATTGAGGTACAGCAGGTTGCCGTCGAAGTACCAGGTCAGGCCGTTGGTGCTGCACAACGTCTGCAAAAACTCCCCGGCGGTGGCTGCACGCACGGTGCTGCGGGCCTTGCCGCGGACCTTGTCGGAGAGCACCAGCGGGATATCGAGGTTGTGGCCGAACTCTTCGAGGGCGGCGCGCACGTCCTGGTCCACCAGCACATAGGCGTAGGGTTTGGCGAACCATTCGGGCTCTTCGTCGGCGTGGGCGATCGAGGCACCCAACAGCACCGACAGACATAGGAGCGCCATGGAAAATATGCTTACATGACGTCCGCCTTCGCCCAACGAGTTGTGACGATGACCAAACACTTTTTGCTTGCCGGCAGCCTGTTGCTGGCTGCCTGTTCCAATACTGCGCCGAGCGATTCCGACCGCTCGCTGAAGCTGGCCGACGACCTGAACAAACGCGGCGACTACGCCAGCGCGGCGGCGCTGTACGAACGTGCGGCCCAGCAACCGGGCGCAAGCATCGACTTGTGGCTCAAACTCGGCCAGGCACGGCTCGACGGCAACGACGCGGTCGGTGCCGAGCGCGCCTTCCAACAGGCCCTCGGCCTTCAAGCCCACAACGCCGACGCCCTGCTGGGACTGGGCACCGCGCAACTGCGCCTTGGCAAAAGCCAACGCGCCGTGACCGCCCTGGGCCAGGCCGCCGAGGCCAGCCAGTCGCCGGTCGCCTACACCCGACTGGGCATTGCCCAGGTGTTGAACGGCCAGGCCGTCGCGGCACAAACCGCGTTCGCCAAAAGCCTGGGCCTGCAACCCGACGACCTCGACAGCCGCTGCAACCTGGCCCTGGCCTACGCCCTTGGCGGCCAGGCGCAGCAGGCCTTGGACACCATCGCCCCCGTCACCCAATCGCCCCGCGCGTTGCCACGGCATCAGCGTAATGAGCTGCTGGTGCTGGTATTGGCGGGTTACGAACAACGGGTGGCCAGCTTGCCGCTGGACGATATACCGGCGGCTGAGCAAGCACGCCTGATCACGGAAGCCAACCGCATCAAAGCCATCAGCGATCCGATTGCGCAAGCGCGGGAATTGGGGCTGGTGGATACGCACTAAATCCAACTGCTTTTGATCTTGCTGTTGCCCTGCTTTTGATGTTGCTTTTGATCTTAGGCGCCCCGTTAAACCACGCTGGCCGAACGCAGGCTTTGGAGCGTGGGTAACCCGGCAGGACGCCGGGTTAGCCGTCCTGGGCCAAGGATGGCCCATGACGGCGGCCCACGGTCCAAAGCCGGAGTGAGGGCACAC
>NZ_JACAPT010000019.1:47226-52790 GCF_013385565.1 Pseudomonas sp. E6002
GGCAAGCCAGCTCCCACAGAGGACATGTGAACGCAGGTTCATTGCTCCGCTCCCGGAGCGCCCGCCTTGGCCTCTTGCTGAGCCTGACGCCGCTGCAACTGCTCCCGATCAAACCCCTCGATATACACCTGCGCCGCCCGCCCAACCGGCGCCGCCATCGCTGGCCCGGTGGCCCGCCCCTGATTCAAATCCTGCCGCTGCTCCACCATCTGCATCAAATTCAAATTGTTGGCACAGCCCAGCGGCAAGGTCGCCTTGAAATCCTCGTCCAGTCCAATCTCGTCCTTGGCCGGCGGCTGCTGGCACTGGCTTGGCACCCCGTCGGCCTGATACTGCGGCGAGTAATACACCGGCGCCAGATGCGTCTTGCAGCCCACCACCAACAGGGGCAAACACATCAACAAACGCGAAACTTTCATGCCATGCCCCCTCATCAATTCATGTAGAAACCAAACGCCCCACCACTGCGCGGCCCCGCCGCTGCGGCGGTCGCAGGCTGTGCATCCAGCGGCGTGGCCAGGGTGCGACTGCGCACCGGCTCCACCAGGTACGGCGTAATCAAAATCACCAACTCGGTTTCATTGCGCTGAAAACGCTTGGAGCGAAACAGGTTGCCCAGGATCGGCAAGTCCCCCAGCAACGGCAGCTTCTCGATGTCCTGGCTGCTCTCACGCTGGAACAAACCGGCAATCGCAAACGTCTGCCCGCTGCCCACTTCCACCCGCGTATCGGCGCGGCGCACGCTGAACGACGGCACATGGAAATTGCCAAAATCCACCGTGCCGCCACTCACCACACTGCTGACCTCCGGGCGCACTTGCAGGGCGATCCGGCCGTTGGGCAACAGCGTCGGGTTGAACAGCAGCGACACGCCGAACGACTTGTATTCGATCCCCACCAGGTCCCGATTCACCGGCACCGGGATCGCCACTTCGCCGCCCGCCAGGAAGCTCGCGGTTTGCCCGGTCATGGCGGTGATGTTCGGCTCGGCCAGGATTTGCAGGATCCCGTTGGCCTGCAACGCGTCGAGCATGCCGTCGATATTGGTATTGCCCGAGCCGCTGCCCGCCGCCGCCAGGCCACCGGCGGTGGCGGCTGCCAGCGGTCCGCCGGTGATCAGGCCAAAGGAGAACGTGCCGTTGCTGAACATGGCGTTCCAGTTAACCCCGTAATGCAGCAGTTCCGAGCGGGACACTTCAGCGAAGCGCACACGCAAGTTGACCTGGGCTGCACCGGCGTACTCAGTGGTGTTGACCGCGCTCTGAAAGCCCTGGCCCTGTGGGTTGAGCAAGGCATTCAAATCCGTCGCTTCTCCAACCGAACGCACCGTGCCCTTGGCGATCAATCGGTTACCGGCACCGCTGATCTGCGCGCCATTGCCGGGATGCAATTCCTGCATCGGCGCAGTCACTGCCTGGGTCGCGCTACTGACCGCCAGGCTCAGGCTGGCAAGCTGTTTGCCGTCGCTGCCAAGGGCAATCAGGCTGGTATTGCCCGGCGCCTTGCCGAAGATATAGATCACCCCGGGCGACACCACTTGCAGGTCGGCAATCCCCGGCTCGGCCACCAGTACCGACTCCACCGGGGCCACAAAATGCAGGATCCGGCCTTCACCGGAGGCCAGGTTGATAGACCCCTGGGCACCGTTGGCGATGTCCTGGGCACTGCAGAAAAACGAGGTCAACGTCAGCAATAGCAGACAAAAACGGATCATGAGGCAGACGCCAGGGAAGTGACGGAAGCCGCAGCAGGTGCACGGCGGTTGGAGATATCGGTAAGGCTGATGGTCACCAGCGCTTGCAGGTTGTATTCGGTGGCCAGTTCGCGAAACGACAACACCGCCAGCTCCAGTTCACCGCGCAGCACCAGGCGCCGCAGGCTGCGGCGCAGTTCCGGGTGCACCAGCAATACCGCACTGTTGGCTTCAGTGGTTTTGTCGCAGGCCTGGCGCAGTTGGGCGAGCAACGCGCGGTTGACTTCCTCGGGGATCACTTCACGGCTGGGCTCCTGGCGACGCAGGGATGCACGCAACTGGTCTTCCAATCCCGGCGCCAGCACCAGGGCGCCAATCACCCGATTGCGGTCGGCGTACTGATGGCTGATCTGCCGCGCCAACCCTGCACGCAGGTGTTCGGCCAGGCGGCCGGCATCGGTTTCCCGGGCGCCCCACTCCACCATGGCTTCGAGCAAGGCCCGCTGATTGCGGATCGACACGCCCTCTCCCACCAGCAGGCGCAGGGTCTCGGCCACCCGCTGCAACGGCACCAGGCGCAGGGCTTCCTTGACCAGTTCGCCGTAGGTGGCTTCGGTGCGTTCGAGCAGCAGGCGGGTTTCCTGGATGCCGAGGAAGTCCGCGGCATAGCGGCGCAGGCTGCGTTCCAGCACGCCACGCAAGACTTCGTCCGGCAGCAGGAAACCGATGCCGGCGCTGCGCAGTGCGTCTTCGTGCTGACGCTCGATCCAGTGCGCGGCACGACCGTTGAGGGGCGAATCGGCTTGCAGGGTGGCGATGTCCAGCAACTGCACATGCACCGGATCGTCCTGCAACAGCAGGCAGTTGATCGGCATCTCGCCTTCGCTGACGGGTACGCCTTCCAGTGACACGCGGTAGCTGCCCGGCGTGGCCTTGGCGTCCATGTGAATGCCCGGCACCGGCATATCGACGCCGAGGTCGCTGCGAATGTCGTGACACAGCGCTTCGATGCGTTGGCTCAGTAGTTGGCGCGGGGCGCTGAGGGCCAACGCACTGCCGAGGGTCAGCAATACCCGAGTGTCGGGGGCCACGCCATAATCCTGCTCGGCCTGCACTTCAACCACCGGTTCCAGGGTCTCGACCAGCGCTTCAGGCTCTACCTGGTTTTCACGGGTATGACGGCGGTACATCACGAAGGCCGCACCACCGAACACCAGCGACAACCCGAGGAACACCCAGGTCGGAAAGCCCGGTATCACGCTGACGCCGACCATGATCAGTGCGGTCAAACCGAGGGCGCGGTAGCTGGCACCCAACTGCTTGAGAATCTCGCTGCCGAGGTCACCCGCTTCGCCGTCGCTGTTGACCCGCGTCACCACGGTGCCCGCCGCTACCGAGATAAGCAGCGCCGGGATCTGTGCGATCAAACCGTCGCCCACGGTCAGCAGCGAATAGGTGTGCACCGCCGCGCCGAAGGCCATGTCGCGCTCGATCATGCCGATCAGCATGCCGCCCAGCAGGTTGACCGCGAGGATCACCAACCCGGCAATCGCATCGCCCTTGACGAACTTCATCGCCCCGTCCATCGCGCCGAACATCTGGCTCTCGCGCTCCAGGCGTGAGCGCCGGCGGCGGGCTTCGGCCTGGTCGATATCGCCGTTGCGCAGGTCGTTGTCGATGCTCATCTGTTTGCCGGGCATCGCATCCAGGGTGAAGCGCGCCGCCACTTCCGCGACCCGCTCGGCGCCCTTGGTGATCACCACGAACTGCGCCACGGTGATGATCAGGAACACCACCATGCCCACCACCACCTGGCCGGCAATCACGAAGTCACCGAAGGCCTTGACGATATGGCCGGCGTCGCCGTGCAGCAGAATCAAGCGGGTGGTGGTGATCGAAAGCGACAGGCGAAACAAGGTGCTGAGCAGGATCAGCGGCGGCAGCGCGGAGAATTCCACCGAGTGGCCGATGTAGAACGCCACGATCAGGATCAGGATGCTCAGGGCGATGTTCAAGCCGATCAGCATGTCCACCAGGTAGGTAGGCAGCGGGATGATCATCATCACGATCGCCATCAGCATGAACGCGACGATGATCACGTCGGTACGCTGGGCGGCCATGCGCGCGATGCCGTTCAGGCGATTGAGCAGGTTCATGGCGCGGCTCTCCGTGCAGCGAGGTAGCGTTTGAAGCACTGGCGCGCTTCGTCCTTGCGTTCGCCGTACCACAGCGCCCGGGCACGCAGCAGCAACAGGCTGGCAGACTCACCCTCCAGCGCGACCAGCCGATCCAGGGCCGCGAGTGCGCGGGTGAAGTCGCCGCTGTCGGTGAACGCCAGCACCAGCGAGCGCAGCAGCAGGCCATCGTCGGGCGCGACACTCACGGCAATCAGCAACATCACCAGCGCGCGCTGGGACTGGCCGTTGCGCCGGTACAGCTCGCCAATGCCCTTGAGCAATTGCACCGCGTCGTCGTTGTCCCGGGGCATCAGGCCTGGACCTCCGAGCGTTGTTGTTCGAGGGTGCGGCGCATCTCGATTTCCTCGCTGATCAGGTCATGGGCCAGCGCCTTGATCTGCGGCTCGGCGTCGAGGTTCGGCAACAGGTGCTGCATCACGTGTTCCAGCAGTTCCAGGGAACGTGCGCTGCCGAACAGCAGCGAGTCGACGCCAGCGGCGCTGGTGAGTTCTTCCAGGTCACTGCGCAGGGAGCGGCGGGACTGGACCTTGCGGGTTTTCAGCAACGCTTCGAAAGCCGTGGCCTGGCGCGAGTTGACCGGGCGGATCGCCTCGACCGGCGCGCTGCGCACGTCACTGGGAATCAACGGACGGGGTTCGACTTTCATCCCGGGGCCTTAGCTGAAAAAAGCAGCGTCATAGGGTGAAGGTGAAGCGTTCTTCGCCACGGGCGAGGATCACCTGGTTGTTCTCGATGCGCTCCAGTACCCAGTTGTCCGCCAGGGCCGCGCCGGGGTACAGGCGCTTGCCGCTGTCATTGATCACGTAGGGGTTGGCGCCGAACCACACGGCTTGAAAGCGCACCCTTGGCCGGGCCGCATCTGCACGCACGGCGACCCGCGGGTTGAGCACGATCTGCTGGCCGTAACGCTGGTCGAAGGCTTGTTGCAGGGCGACCCATTGAGGCTTTTGCGCGCGCTCAAAGGAGCCGACGGCGTTGAGTTGGCCATCGATGTCGTTGACCTTCACGGCGTCCAGGTGGGCGGCCTGCAATTGCCCTTCGAACCAGGCCTTGGCCTCGGCACGGGAAGGCTTGGCTGCGGTTGTTTCGGCAACCGGCATTACGGTTTGCGCTTGCGGTGGATCATTGCGAAATGCCAGGGCGCCAGCGCACATAAAGAGCAACGCGGTGGCGATGATCCAGGGCGTTAACGTGCGTGTCGTCGCAGGGATTTTTTCAGGGCTGCCCGGCAGCGCCAGGCTCACACCCGCCGTGCCGATACGCAGTTGCAGCGGCAGCCGCGCGCGATGGCCGCTGCCTTGGGGAATACGGATATCGCCGGCAGTGCCGGTGATCAGTACATCGCCGCCGAGGGCCTCGACGGCCACCTGGGCCCCTTCAAAACGCAGGCGCAGGTGCAACTCGGCAATCCCGGGATCGCTGAGCTGGAGGTCGGCCGCCAGGGCGGCGCCAAGGGTGTAGACCGGCTGGTCGAGCATCAGGGAACTGCCCTGGTGCAAACCGTGGGTCACAAGCAGGGTCGGCGCGCCGTTCGCGGCGGGCAGGCCCAGGGAAATCAAGGCTGTCATGGTTGGGTTTGCCCCCTTGAGAATCACAGGCCGCAACGACGCCTGTGCCGATCAACAACGGTGCAACGGGGTAAGGCAGGTATACGGGCAGCGCCGGCGCTGCCC
>NZ_JACAPT010000019.1:52831-57333 GCF_013385565.1 Pseudomonas sp. E6002
CTTCTCGATGGCCATGTTGAAAGTTGCTTCCATCTTCGCGATAGCGTCGTCGGCGCCGCCTGCACTTACTGGTGGAGTAGTAGCCATGTTCAATCTCCTTGCATCGATAGGGAAGTTAAGCCGCATGCAAACCGAAACAAACTCCCAGCGTCAGACAGTGAGTTGGCCATGCAGCCGTCGGTTTGCATGGGAACCATACTACTCACGAACAAAACGCCTTCGCTGTGAAAGCTTGTGAAACGTTCATGGCAGGTGCTGTGAAAAATCCGGCTCAACGTGCCGTTGAGAAAATCTCATCGCCGCGCGGGCGTGGAACTTTTGTTAAAAAACCAATACACGACGAGACCCAATGTTTACGGGGGCACAACCTGAAAAACGAACCAACTCGAACAATTTACGAGCCCGTTACCCCTGGGTAAAAACGTTGATCACTCAACAATTCCAGAAAATAAATCCGACAACTTCACACTTTTAACTAATAGCCATTTGCCCAACTTTGCAGATATTTCAATTTGTAACAAAACCGACTTGATCATCGCGTTTGATAGCTCGGCGCGGGTTAACCCAATAACACTTCGCAACTTTCGCCCGCCCCAGTTAGTGCACTTGCACTAAATATCGACTGATATAAAACAACTTCCAGGTGATCTATGACTGCGATCCCGAATGGCCTTGACCCTGCCGACAACAAAGGCCCGGATGGCTCCCGGAGCACGTTCGAAAAAGCCCTGTTCACCGCCGTCGACAAGCCGGTATTCGACCCCTCGAAAATCCGCGGGCCGTCCATTCCGCTGCCGTACCAGAACGTGCAGGCACCGGTGAACAACAGCATCACCTACACCCCGCTGGGCAGCGACAAACCGGTGACCCTCAAGCAGATCGACAACCCCAGGCTGTTTGAGCAATTGGTCAACCAGTACAACGCACAGCGAAGCGACGCGACCCTTGAGAAGAATCTGGCCGACAGCAAAGGCGCCGGCTACAAGGAGGCAGACGCCAGCACCGTGGCGCCTGGCCTGGGCAACTACAAGGCGATCGGCAGTACCACCGAATTGGGCCCCGGACTGATCCGCTACGAGACCAGTGCCGGCGACAAAATCGTGGTCAGCCAGAAGGAAACACCCGCGCTGTTCGCCCAGGTCAGCGGCGACTCGGCCAAGCTCTTTGCGATCAATGCCAGCCAGGCCGAGGGCTACCGCCTGGCCGGCCCCATGGAAACCATGGACCCGGCAGCGAATATCGGCCCGCCCGAAGAAGTCGGCCCGGGCCTGATTCGCTATACCACGGCGTCGGGCGACAAGGTGATCGTGTCCCAGGACATCACCCCCGCGCTGTACGACCAGGTCGCCAAACTGTATGCCGGCAGCACCGGCGCGGCGGGCGCCTCGGACACGTCCTGGATCGACACCTCATCGTTTGGCGTGTCGGGTGCCAAGGACTGGGACACCATCACCGGCAACACCAGCGGCACGCCGACCAAGGAAGAACTCGACCTGAACCGGCCCAAGGCGGCCGCGCAATTGCTCTCGCAAAACTGGGACGCCTGGGGCCTGCATGGCGCGCCGATCGACTTCGCCAACCCACCCACGACACTCCCCCCCGAGGCTCAGGCCGTACTCAAGTACGTGGCCAGCAGCCCGAGCCTGATGGCCGCGCTGGATACCGGCGGGCGTGGCAAGGCCGACAATGTGATCACCCATTCCGATGTCGACCATTTCATCGACAACGCCGGCAAGGACCTCGGCGCCGCGTCGAAATCCTATGGCAGTTTCCTCGGCAGCAAACCCGGTGACCTGGCCAAGGCGAATGCCAAGTCGGCGGCAATCCTGATGGCCAACGAGAGCCTGGCCGCTGGCGCAGGTCCGGCGATGCGCCCCGGTGACGCCAACCAGCGCAGCAACGACGGCATGCTGCGCAGCGACAACCTGCAAGCCTTGGGCAGCGATTCGGCCCTGAGCACCGAGCTGACCGGCGCGGCGGCCATGTGGTCCAGACCCGGGATGTTCCACGCCCTGGAAACCGGCGGCGACAACCCCGCCACCGGCAAGTCGGACGGCATCGGCACCCGCGACAACATCGGCGCCTGGCTCGAAAAACAGGCGCCGAAAACCGACAGCGACACCCTGACCTTCCTCGACGGTGCCGCCACCCGCGATGCGGTCGCAGGCGTCGACACCTCGGGCCTGACCGCCGACATCCTGGCCAACCCGCAGAACTACAGCGGCGAACAGAAAGCCGCGGTGCTGGTGCAGTTGACCGATGCACAAACCCGCCTGCTGGTCAGCGACTACGTGCCCCACGCCGGGTTGATGGACAAGTACACCTCGCCCCACTACGGCCTGAACCCCAACGAAGACAAAATCAAGGCACAGCTGCAAAGCGGCATCGAAACCCTCTCGGCCGACCCGGACGTGCAAGGCTTCCTGCAAAACAATCGCGGCCCGGCACTGGCCGACATCGTCGACAGCAACCCGGCGATGAAAGTCGCGATGCAGAACTACTACACCGACGACATCGAGACCGGCAAAAACCTTAACGACAACCTCAACGCCAAGGACCAGAACGGCAAGCAGATCGACATGGGCATGGGCCTGCAAAACGCGGCCAACGATACGACCATCGCCAACCTGGCGCTGGGGGGCAACGGCCATGTGGACCTGACCGGCATCGCCGACAAGGCCGGGCAAAGCGACAACATCCAGCAGTACTACAAAAACCAACTGGTGACCGGCAAGGCCTTTACCGACGCGGTGGCCGGCGGCATGGACCCGACCGTGGCGGCCAGCAGCTTCGCCGCCAGCACGGCCTCGGCCCAGGCCTTCCTCGGTGACAAGGCCTCGGCGGATGACGCCGCCACCTTGCAGGTGAATTTCAACGAAGACCTTGGCGACGCCCTGCTCGGCGGCGCCACCACCGACACCCTGAACATCACCTTGGGGGACGGCAAGGGCAACTTCGACGAAGCCAAGGTCACTGCCGCGATCAACGACGCCCAGCAAAAAGACCCAGAGATGTTCGTCACCTCGGATGGCGGCAAGATCGACCCGGCGCAAGTGGTGTCGATGCTGCGTTCGGTATGGGACATCGGACGCCAGGGCAACAAGATCGCCGACGCACTGCCCAAGGCCATCGAAGGCATGAAGTTCGGCGACGTCAGCCCGGCATTCAAGCAAGGCCTGCTGCACATCGGCAGTGCGGTGTTGATGAGCGGCGTGCTGATGGCCCGTTCGGCCAGCGGCAGCAACACGCCGGTGGCGGACGCGAACCGGGTATCCGCCGGGCTGCAATTTGCCGGGCTGTTGATGGAGGGCGGCACCAAATACGCCAAGGAAGCGGGTTACGGTATCACCTGGGTCAACCGCCCGGATGGCGGCACCATTGGTGATTTCCCCGGCAAGGTACCGGTGGGCAAGGGCCCGCTGAGCCCGCAGCAAATCGCCAACCTCGGCGCGGCCGGCAAGATTATCGGCTCGGCGGGCGGGATTATCGGCGGTGTCATCGGGGTGATTGGCGGTGTCGACTCGTTGAAAAAAGGCGACTACCTGAGCGGCAGTTTCTCGGTGGCCACCGGCGTGCTGGGTACGGGTGCGGCGGTGGCCGGGTTGGTGGAAGCCGGGGCCGGGTTGTACGGGGCCACGGAAATCGGCGCGGTGGCCGGGACCATCAGCGGGATCCTCGGCGGGGCTACGGCGATCCTTGGCGGGATCGGCAGCGCGTTCCTGCCCTTCGCCCTGGCTGATGCCCATGGCAAGGCGCAGGACGCGTTCTATGGCCAGCTTGCGCCGGTGCTCAAGCAATACGGCTTGACTGGCGGGCCTACGGAGCCGGGTGATTATCCTGAAGACCCGATCCCGGCGATCAACACCTGACCTTCCCTTGCAGCCTTGCGCGAAGGGAGCCGCGCGGGGTTGTGTTTTTGAACATGCACAAAGGTTAATCACATGACGTATTCACACCGCGGCCACCTTGAAGACAGCGCTATTGAAATCCACTTTGGCCCTTATCAACTGCTGCCCCGACGTCATCTGCTGCTGAAAAACGGTGAGCCGGTGAGCCTGGGCAGTCGGGCCCTGACGTTGCTGATTGCCCTCGCTTCGCGGCCTGGTGAGCTGTTGGAGAAGACCCAATTGCTGGACATCGCCTGGCCACGGTTGGTGGTGGAAGAGTGCAACCTGCGGGCGCAGATCAAGGCGATCCGGCGGGCGTTGGGGGATGATGATTCGGTGTATATCGCGACGGCGACGGGCCAGGGGTATCGGTTTGTTGCGCCGACCTGGGTTGAGCGTGGGGCGCAGAAAAAGCCGGTGGTGTTGGGGGTTTATAGTTGTCGGCGTTGTTTGGGGGATGAGGTGAGGCCGATGCGCGGCGTGCGGCAGGAGAGGCTTAACAGTTGAGGGGGGGATTTGGATCGGGGGCATATCCATTATTTGGGTGATGGCTTATATCGGTTCCGCTCTTACAGCGGCTCACTTTTGAACAGCGCAAAAGTAAGCAAAACGCTC
>NZ_JACAPT010000002.1:0-398871 GCF_013385565.1 Pseudomonas sp. E6002
TGTGCTTTTGCTTTTGATCTTAGGCACCCCGTCAACCACGATGGCCGGAGTGCGGGCATGCCGAGCCTAAGCGAGGCACCGAGTGGTGGGGCAAAGACCTTTTACTTTTGGCTGGGCCGGCATTCCGGGCGTTTGCCAAAAGTGACTCGCTGTAAGAGCGGAACCATAAGTCGCCGTTACCTAAATAACGGATATGCCCCCAAGCAACCGCTCAGCGCCCCCTAGCGAACAATCTTGTCCACCTGAATCCCCAGCTTCTTCAACCGATACCAAAAACTGCGCTCGGAAATCCCGATCTTCTGCGCCGCTGCAGCCTGCACCCCGTTGCTCTCCTGCAACGCAGCCATGATGTAAGCCTTCTCTACCTCAGCCAGCGCCGCATCCAGATCCTGCGGCACACCCGGCCCGTTGCTGAGTATTGCGCCCACCCCATCCTCAGCCGGCGTCGAAGCAAACAGATACGCCGGCAAATCAATATCCTCGATCACCGGCGTCGCCGCGACAATGGTCGCCCGCTCCACACAGTTCTGCAGCTCACGAATATTGCCCGGCCAGGAATACGCCGCCATGGCCTGCAACGCCTCGGGGCTGAAACCGGTGATGCGTTTGCCCGCCGTGGCACTCAAGGTCTGGGCAAAGTGCCGGGCCAGCGGCGCGATATCTTCCACCCGCTCACGCAAGGCCGGCAGCGGAATCGGAAATACGTTCAAGCGGTAGTAAAGGTCTTCACGAAACTCTTTGTTCGCCACCGCATCCAGCAAATTCTTGTTGGTGGCAGCGATCACTCGCACATCCACCTTGCGCTCGCGCGGGTCACCCACCGGCTCGATCACCCGCTCCTGCAAGGCCCGCAGGATTTTCGCCTGCAACGCCAACGGCATGTCACCCACTTCATCGAGAAACAACGTGCCCTTGTCGGCCTGCATGAAGCGCCCGACCCGATCCGCCACGGCGCCAGTGAAGGCGCCCTTGCGGTGGCCGAACATCTCGCTTTCCAGCAAGCCTTCGGGGATTGCCGCGCAGTTGACCGCCACAAACGGCTTGTCGGCGCGGTTGCCGTGTTTGTGGATGGCACGGGCGACCATCTCCTTGCCGGTGCCGCTTTCGCCCGTCAGCAGCACCGTAGCGTTGCTGTCGCGCACCGAGTCCACGGCGTGCAGCACGCGGCGGAACGCCGGGCTGTCACCCACCAGGCTGTCGAACTGCGCATGTTCATCCAACTCGGCACGCATGCGCGCGTTGTCGCGCATGATGTCGCGAAACTGCAGGGCCTTCGCCACCGTGATGTCCAGCTCGTCGATATCGAAGGGCTTGGCGATGTAGTCGTAGGCGCCGTTGCGCATCGACTGCACCGCGTTCTTCACGGTGCTGTAGGCGGTCATCACGATCACCGGCAGTTGCGGGTAGCGCACCTTGATTTCCGCCAGCAGCGCCGGCCCGTCCATGCCGGGCATGCGCCAGTCGCTGATCACCAGGTCGATGTCTTCCTGCTCCAGCACCTTGAGCGCGTGCAGGCCGTTGCCGGCGGTAAACACCTGGATCCCGCTCTGGCTCAAGGCCGACGAAAGCAAGTCACAGAGCTTGGGTTCGTCGTCAACTACCAATACGTTATGCGTCATCACCATCCTCATCATCGCCGTCGTCTGCACCCTGGGCCGGAATGTACAGGCTGAAGGTGGCGCCGGCATCTGTCTCGCTGACACATTCGATGCTGCCGTCATGACTTTCCATGATCGAGAACACTTTGGCCAGACCCAAGCCCGTGCCCGAGGCCTTGGTGGTGACGAATGGTGTGAAGATCCGCTCGATCATGTCCGGCGCAATGCCCTCGCCGGTATCGCCGATGCTGATCACCGTGTTGCCGCCCACGCTGTGGATGCCCAGGGTCAGGCGCCCGCCTCCGGGCATGGCGTCGATGGCGTTGAGAATCAGGTTCAGGCACGCCTGCTTGAGCTGCTTGGCATCGGCATAAATCGTCGCGCCGGGAGCCGCATCATCAATTTGCGCGTCGATGTTATGGGTCGCAAGCTCAGGCCCGCAGAAGCCGAGGATCTCCTCCACCACCGGGCGTGCCGCCTGCACAGTGCGCAGCGGTGCACTGGGTTTGGCGAAGTCGAGGAATTCGGTGATCAGGTCGTTGATCCGGCTGACTTCGCTGATCACGTATTCGAGGTGACGCTTGTCGGTTTCCGGCAAATCGGCGCGGCGGTGCAGCAACTGGGTGGCCGTCTTGATAATGCCCAGCGGGTTGCGAATTTCGTGGGCCAGGCCCATCGCGACTTCGCCCAGTGCATGCAGGCGGTCGCGGCGGCGCAGTTGCGCTTCCAGGTGATGCAACTCACCGAGGCGCTCGGTCATGTGGTTGAAGGTGCTGCTCAGTTGCGCCAGCTCGTCGCCGCCGCTGACCGCCACACGGTGCTGATAGTTACCCGAGATCACCGCGCTGACGCCTTCGGACAGATCCCGCAATGGCCGGGTCAGGCGCTGGGACACCAGCATGCCCGCACCAAGGGACAATGCCGAACTGAGCAGGAAGATCAACACGAACAGATTGCTCTGGTTCACCAGGCCCACCAGGCTGGTATGGCGCAGCAAGCCACTGAAGATCACCCCTTGCAGCTCGCCGGCATCGTTGAAGATCGGCCAGTACAAACCGCTGTAGTTGTTGGTGAATTGTTCGCTGGGTTGCTTGGTGCTGCGCAGCGCGGATTCGATACTCGAAGGAATCCGCGTGGGGTGATCGACGAAGCGCTGGGTGGAGAAAATCTCCGAAAACCCGGTGGGGTTGGCCAGGTACAAGCGCAGGTCGAGGGAATGCACATCGGCCACGCTGGTCAGGAAACTGCTGTCCAGATAAGTGGCCACCAGCAGTTGATAATCGACGCCGTCCTCGCTGGTCTCGAAGGTGGACACCACAACCCCGGTGGTCACGCCACCCACTTCGACCGTCTGCAACACCGCATTACTGGCCAGGTTGATTTGCTTGACGATGTCGTCGGCGGCGGTGGTAAACACGATTTTGTGGTCACTGCTGCGGATCAGCGCGACCACGTCGATGTCGGTGGCGGCGGCAATATCGGCGGTCAGCTTGTCGTGTTTCTCGGCCTGGCGCGACGACGGCGGCTTGGTGTAGCGCAGGAACAGTTGGGCGACCCGGGCGTTGTCGTGGAGGATGTCGCCGATCTCGTCCTTGACGATCTTGGTCGACTCCTGCAGCCAGATACGCACGTTACTGTCGAAGATCTGCGACAGCGTCGTCGCGGCCAGCTCCGCCGCGATCATCGTCGGGATCACCGTCACCAGCCAGAACGCCAACACCAGCTTGCGCTGGACGCTCCAACGCGAAATGGCAAAGGGGCGGGCTTTTTGGCGGGTCTTGTTGATCATCAGGTTTCGCTTATCGCAGCAGCCATGGCAGGGTCGGATCGATCCGGTCGGAGAAACACTTTTGCAACGAACAGCGCACGGTTGACCAGCCAGTTACGGTGGCGGAAAAACATGCTGTTGCCCTGGAACTCGCAGCCCAGCAGCAACTTGCTGGCATAGCCGGCCTGACCACATTCATATAACGCAATATCGTTGCGAATACAGTAGTCGATGTTGGTTAACCAACTGCGCACCGCCAGGCTGTATTCGCGACTGTAGTTACTGTCTTCGCCGAAAAACTTGTCAATCAGGCGATCCCGGTTAAGCAGGATCAGGTTGAACGCCACCAGTTGCTCGTCCACCCAATAAAGCACACAGACCGCACGTTCCTGCAGCTGTTCAAGGATACCGGTGAAATAGCCTGCCGGCAGTCGCTCGAACTGCAGGTCGGAGCGTTCCAGGGTGGCCTCATACAGCGCCATGATGCGCGGCAGTACGTCGTCGATGTTGCGTCGCCACTCGACACGCGGCCCCGGCGCACGCAGTTTGCGGCGCAGGTCCTTGCGGGTGGCTTTGTCCAGGGAACCGAGGTAGGCGTCAACTGAACCAAAAGGGATCGGCAACAAGGCCGTTGGCAGGCTGGGCATGCTCTGGAAACCCGCGCCAAGGCAGCTGTTTGACCAGCCTTCGTCCCTGGTCGGTGCATCCTTGACCGCCACCAGCCCGACGCCGAACGTATCGGCATCCTGGCGTGCGGCGGCGAGTAACTGCGCAAGCAACGCCTCGCGCCCGGATTCGACAACATGACTGGCGACACCCGCATTGCACTGTTCCGCCACCGGCGAGCCGATGGCATACAGGCCCAGCTTCAAAACACCCGGCCACAGTCGCTCCAGGCGCTCGGTAAAGCGCTTGCCTACGCCTGACACGGTGGTGTCCAGGCGATACCGCGTAATGAACGCCGGCGCGACCGCTACCAGCGTTGCCTCGTCAAACACCGCGAGGTAGCGCCACTGGAAATCATCAATAGCGGCGTTTTCCACGGCCACGTAATAGTCCCAATCCTCCAGGGCATCGGGAAAACAGTCGTTCCAGGCACTGCGTTCGATGGCCCGAATGGTCGAAAAGGCTTGGGCGGTGATCACGTCAAATCCTTAGGGTTCAAGCCAGCTGTCGATAATCTTCAGGTGCCTCTGTGGCGTGTGCGTGCTGCCCGACAAACTCGGCACTCAACTCGATCACCCGACGGTATTGCAGGTCGACGGTGATCATGTGGTAGCAGTTGTCCAGCAGGATCTTGGTCACGGGGCCGCCGAGATGGCGTTCCACGTAATCGGCGTTCCAACGGCTGGTGATGTCATCCTCGATGGAATGCAGCACCAGGGCCGGGGTCTTGATCGATGGCATGAGCTTCTTCACCACGGCATTCATCCAGTGCAACTCGCGCACCGTGACGCCCTCCATGGTCAAGAGACCCGCCTCGCTGCTCTCCCCTTCCTTCATCTGCCGCTCGACGATCGCCCGCAGGCGCTCGTTCTTGATGCCGTAGGGCGGCTTTTCAGTAAAGCGGAACAGGCGCACACCGAAGGGAATACGGATCAGCAAGGGCGTGATGAACGCCATCTTGTTGATGCTCCAGCCGTCGTACTTCAACGTCGTGGAGTACATCAGCAAGCCGGCAACCTGGCCGGGGAACTGCGACGCCACGTACATCGACATCACCGCGCCCATCGACAAGCCGCCGACGAATACCTGCTCGTGACGCTGTTTCACCGCGACGAAGGTCTTGCGCACGCCTTCGTACCAGTCCTGCCAGCCGGTGGCTTGCAGGTCGCTGTTGTCCCCGCAGTGGCCGGCCAGGGTCGGCACGTACACCGTGCAGTTACCGACCTTGGCCAACCCCTGGGCCACCCGACGGAGTTCCGTCGGGGTGCCCGTCAGGCCGTGGATCAACAAGATCCCAATCGGACCGCTACCGAGAACGAAGCCGGCATCACCTTCACCGAGGTCGATCTCGTGGCTGCTCACCGTTTGGTCGCTCGCACAAGCAGTTGCTCGAGCAGCTTCAGGCCCAGGTCGATTTCCGGGTAGCTGATTTCCAGGGACGGTGCCAGGGTGATCACGTTCTTGTAGTAGCCGCCCACGTCGAGGATCAGGCCGAGTTTCTGACCGTCAACCACCATGTCGCCCTTCATGCCTTCCTCGACCATGTAGTCCAGGGTCGCCTTGTCCGGAGTGAAGCCGTCCGGGCCGCAGATTTCGCAGCGCAGGGCCAGGCCCAGGCCATCGACGTCGCCGATGATCGGGAAGCGCTTTTGCAGCTCTTGCAGGCCGGCCAGGAAGTATTTGCCCTTGGCCATGACCATTGCGCCGTAATCGACTTCGCTGGTCATCTTGAACATTTCCAGGCCTACCGCGGTGCCCAACGGGTTGGACGCGAAGGTGGAGTGAGTGGAGCCTGGCGGGAAGATCTTAGGGTTGATCAACTCTTCCTTGGCCCAGATGCCGCCCAGCGGGTTCAGGCCGTTGGTCAGCGCCTTGCCGAAGACGATCACGTCCGGCTTGACGTCGAAGTGTTCGATCGACCACAGCTTGCCGGTACGCCAGAAGCCCATCTGGATTTCGTCGACGACCATCAGGATGCCGTGCTGGTCGAGGACCTGCTTGAGCTCGCTGTAGAAGTTCATCGGCGGGATCACGTAGCCGCCGGTGCCCTGGATCGGCTCGACGTAGAAGGCGGCGTATTCGCTCTGGCCGACTTTCGGGTCCCACACACCGTTGTATTCGGTTTCGAACAGACGGGCGAACTGCTGCACACAGTGGCTTCCGTATTCTTCCTTGGTCATGCCTTTAGGGCCGCGGAAGTGGTACGGGAACGGGATGAAGTTGGCGCGCTCGCCGAAGTGGCCATAGCGACGACGGTAGCGGTAGCTCGAAGTGATCGACGAAGCGCCAAGGGTACGGCCGTGGTAGCCGCCTTCGAAGGCGAACATCAGGCTCTTGCCGTTGGTGGCGTTACGCACCACTTTCAGGGAGTCTTCGATGGACTGCGAACCGCCCACGTTGAAGTGCACACGACCGTCGAGGCCGAATTTTTTCTTGGCGTCGACTGCAATCATTTCCGACAGCTCGATCTTGCCTTTGTGCAGGTACTGGCTGGCGATTTGCGGCAGGGTGTCGATCTGCTGTTTCAGCGCGTTGTTCAGGCGCGGGTTGGCGTAACCGAAGTTAACGGCCGAGTACCACATTTGCAGGTCGAGGTAAGCCTGGTCTTCGGTGTCCCACACGTAGGAGCCTTCGCAGCGGCTGAAAATGCGCGGCGGGTCGATGTAGTGAACGGTGTCGCCGTAGGAGCAGTACTTGGCTTCTTTATCCAGAAGAACCTGGTCTTCTGCGGTAGCGATGCGGATATCAGACATGGTGGAAGAGTTCCTGATTGTCGGAAGAGGTGCTGAAGGAGGTGGCGTTGGCGGCGATGCCCTGAGGCAGCTTGGCCAGCAATGCCGGCAGTTCGGCGAAGGTGTCGAACCGCGCGTAAGGGATGTTGTTGGTTTCGCAGTAGTCGGCCAGGCTGGCCTTGGCGAAGACGAAGTCGGCGGTGGAGGCCACGCACATGTCGGACTTGCCGTCGCCGATCACCAGCACGCGCTTGTTGCGCGGCGTGGACTTGCACTTGCAGTTGCCGGAGGCGGCACGGCAGGCGTCGCTGGCATACGGGAAGTCGATGCGCCAGCTGTTCTGGTCGACCTGGCGCAGGCGGTTGGCGAGGATCGGCAGCAAGGTCACGTAGTTGCGCGACAGAATCCGCGCGATGCCTTGTTCGATGCCATCGCTGACCACTTCAATGGAAGCGCCCAGGCCCATGACGTGGTCGACGAAGTCCGGGAAGTCCGGATCGATCTCGACGCTGTCGAAATACGCCAGCAACTCGGCCGGGGTCGCCTTGATCAGCGCCAGTTGACGGCTCAGGCATTCGCGCGAACCGATGTGCCCATCCAGCCATTCCTGCTCGATGGTTTCCCACTCGGGGCCGGCGAAGCGTTGGAGGACGTTGTCGATGACGTCGGTAGGAGTGATAGTCCCGTCGAAGTCACACACGATATGCCAGTGGATCATCTGCATTTACCTATGAAGTAGGAACGCGCTGTTGCGCTTGCAGGGGATAGAGCATGGAGTGTGCCAAGTGCCACCAACCCCTGTTTTCAAAGGGTTTGGCGGGTATCGGCGTGTGGTTGTGTCGGAACTTGCTACAATTTTTGTAGCTCGCTACAACCTAGATGAGTGCTTGCCTAAGGCAGGGCGTTTGCGCGTTCATGCGCGCATGTTCACAAAAGGAAATGGCTCCATGTTCAGGGTTACTTTTGCTGTATTCACCGGCTTGCTGGGGCTGTGGGGCGTTTGCGGCGCTGCGCTGGCGGACGGAATTACCGGTGAAGCCGGCGCAGGCGTCAGCTATCAGCCCCACGATCCGACGGGCAGCCGCTACGAAACGCGGCCGATCCCGTATTTCGACCTGGATTGGGGGAGTGTCAGCCTGGGTACCGACGATGGGCTGACCTGGAGTGCCCTGAATACCCATGGCTTTACTGCCGGGCCTTACATCAACTACTTGCCGGGGCGGACGGCCAATGGGTCGCTGCGGGGCTTGCGTGATGTTTCGGATATGGCCGAGATCGGCGGCTTCATCCAATACGCTCCGGCTGAGTTCTGGCGGGTGTATGCGCAGGTGGGTCAGGCCGTGGGCGGGGCGCGTGATCAAAGCGGCGTGGTGGGCAAGCTCGGCGGCGAGTTGGGTTATCCGTTGGGGAGCGGCATTATCGGCAGCACCGGCCTGATGGCGCACTTTGCCGATGCCCGCCAGGCGCAGACGTTTTTCGGGGTGGATGCCAATGAGGCTGCGGCCTCCGGGTTTCGGCCGTATAACGCCAGTGCCGGGTTTCAGAACCTGACGTTGACGCAGAGTTTTGAGTTTCCTTTGGATGCGAAGTGGTCGCTGTTGACCAGTGCCAGTTGGATACACCTGGTGGGGTCAGCGGCCAATAGCAGCATCGTCAAGGAGACCGGGGATGTGAATCAGGGGCAGGTGCAGACTGCCATCAGCTATAAGTTTGATTGAAGCAACAGCAAAATCAAAGGCGGGCACGGTCCAAATGTGGGAGCGGGCTTGCTCGCGAAGGTCGTTAACGATGACGTGGGCATCCTGATTCAACGCGGCGCTCTCAGGTTTTTCGCGAGCAAGCCCGCTCCCACATAAAGCGGCTCTGCTTTTGCTTCTAACACTCAGGTCGGCTGCTTTTGATTTTTATCTGACAGCCCCATTCAGCCCTTGGCCTCACTGATAATCTGCCGAATCGCCCCGACAAACGCCTCAGCCGGCTGCCCACCACTCACCGCGTACTGATCGTTGAACACGATGGTAGGCACAGAAGTCACCCCGCGAGATACCCACAACTGCTCCTGCTCCCGCACCTCGGCGGCATATTCGTCCGAAGCCAGAATTTCCTCTGCCCGCACACGATCCAGCCCAACACCCTCGGCAATCCCCGCCAACGTCCCGTGATCAGACGGATCCTGCTGGTCAGTGAAATACGCCTTGAACAATGCTTCCTTGAGGTTGTACTGCAACCCCTCAATCCCCGCCCAATGCAACAGACGATGCGCATCAAACGTGTTGTAGATACGACTCTGCCCGTCAGTACGAAACGCAAACCCCAACTCCGCACCCATATCACGAATCCGCGCCCGGTTAGCCTGGGACTGCTCAGCCGTGGAACCGTACTTTTCAGTGATGTGCTCGGTAATGTTCTGCCCTTCGGCAGCCATGTTGGGGTTCAGCTCAAACGGCTGGAAATGAATCTCGGCCTGCACCTCCGGACCCAGTTGGTCCAGGGCCTCGGTCAAGCCACGCAGGCCAATGATGCACCAGGGACACGACACGTCGCTGACGAAATCGATTTTCAGGGGAGTACTCATGACTAGGCAACCTCGCTGGCATTAAACGCCGGAAAGGTCCCACGATACACCCCGTCAAGCCCTTACAAAACCTTCGCAGGCACCACCGGGTCGATCTGCGCCCAATGCGCCGCATCCTGCCGATGCGCTTGCAAGTAGGGCAAGACCGCCGCCAGCAACGGCGCCTTGAACGCCTCCTGGAAACGATGGGCCAGCCCCGGAATCAGCCGCAACTGGCTGCCCTGGATATGCGCCGCCAGGTGCACACCATGCATCACCGGCAACAACGGATCGGCCGTGCCATGCACCACCAGCGTCGGCACCCGCAGTTGATTGAGCAACGGCACCCGGCTCGGTTCGGCAAGGATCGCCATGATCTGGCGCTTCACACCGTCAGGGTTGAACGCCCGGTCGTACGACTGCGCCGCCTGCTGCAACAGCACCTTGCGATCATCCTTCACATAAGGACTGCCCAGCGCCGCCAGCAGGTCGGCCTGTTGTTCCAGGGCCACTTCACGATTGGGCGCGCTGCGGCGCGACAACAGCTGCACCAGCGCCGCACTCGGTGCCGGCAGGCCTTCGGCGCCGGAGCTGGTCATGATCAGCGTGAGGCTTTCCACCCGTTGCGGCGCCATGGCCGCCAGGTGCTGGGCGATCATGCCGCCCATGCTCGCGCCCAGCACGTGGAACTGCTGAATGTGCAAGCCGTCCATCAAGCCCAGTGCGTCATTCGCCATGTCGGTCAGGGTGTAGGGCGCCGCCACCGGCAGACCGAGCTTGTAGCGCAGCACTTCAAAGGTCAGGTTGGCGCTGGCCGGTGCCTGGCGCCAGGTGGACAGCCCGACATCACGGTTGTCATAACGAATCACCCGAAAGCCCTGCTCACACAGGGCCACCACCACTTCGTCCGGCCAGTGGATCAACTGACCGCCCAGGCCCATCACCAGCAGCAAGGCCGGGTCGGAGGCACGACCAATGCTCTGGTAGGCCAGGCTCACCTGTTCCAGATCAACCCGTTCAGTCGGGACATTCACATCACATCGAGAAGCCGCAAAGGACGGCAGGCCGAATAACAGAGCGGCCATGAAAAACAACACGCGCATGAAAAACACCGAAACGCAGAACCCCAGTAGAGCGCGAGTCTGATGAACTTTGTACAAGCGCGCTGCCACAGTTCAGTGACAGTTTGATGAAGGGCGCCCAACGGTCATCCGCGTATCTATCTATCACCTCACGCCCTGGCCCCGCCTTTTTAATGGTGCATTCACCGGCAAGCCCGGTCTCACCAGAGCATGAACACACCATCATGAGTGACCTCACCCTACTTCCCCCGTCTGCCACCCTGAGCGACTTCGCCTCACCGTCGCTTCCAGGCCAGGCCCGCCTCCAGGACCAGAGCCTGTCCCTGCAAGCCTCAGCGCGCTGGCGCGAAAGCCAACAGGAGCTGCATCAACTGATTGCCCAGGCACCCGGCGTGCGCGACTCCATCGAACAACTGCTCACAGAGCATTGGCAACTGGGCGCCGCACCGGTCGGCCTGGGATTTCTCAAGACCGAAGATCACGACGAGCACTTCGTCAGCCTGGCGGATGCCTGGGGATTTATCTGCCAGTTTCCAGACATCTCCCCCACCCTGGATGCCCGCAGCACCGTGGTCGGCCTGGCGTCCCACCGCCTGTCAGCCCTCACGCCCGTGCAATTGCTCAAGCGGCTCCAGGCACTGGGCCTGGGGAAACTGCTCAGCGCCCGCTGGGAAAACTATTGGAGTACCCGGGCGCCGGGTACGCCGTTGTCCCGTCGCGAGCGGGCGGCACAACTGTACTGCCAGCATTTCGAGGCCTGCGGGCAATCGGCCTATGCCCAGGGAAGGCTGGGTGCCCAACAACTGATCTCGTTGCAGACAGTGCTCAACCCGGTCACCACCCCCAATGGCGTACGCCCCGTCGAGACCTGCCAGCTGGCGTTGCTGCTGCCCGACCAGAGCAAGGTCAAATTGGCTGGCGCCTGGGTCATCTCCGTGGGCCAGGAGCCGCTGTTGACACAAACCCTGTACCTGCCCTGCCGGCAACCCGGCGTGATGGTCTTCAGCCAACGCCGCGACATGGAGCAGTGGCTGGTCGCAGCGCATCAGCAACTGATCCCGCCGGACGTCGCGGCTGACGCTGTCACCGTCGAATACAGCTCGCGCACCGAACCCCTGGAGCACGGCATTCTGGACCTGCTGTCGCACCTGCACGCGGCTCAGCTGGAAAGCCTGCGCAACCGTCATCGCAATGGCAGTGACCTGGCCCGTTACGCCAACCATGCCCTGGATGATGCCGACCGCCTGGACAGCCAGCGCCGGGAAATCCCGATGCTTATCGCACCGCATCAACAGGCAGCTACGCCCGGCCCGGACGCTGACGACCTGCCTCCTGCCCTGCCCTTCGGCCACCTCAGCGCCGACATTGCCCTGGGCCAACGCTGGGCCGCGATCAGGCTGCAACGCAGCGCACTGGAGCGCTTCCTGGGCGATGGCCCTGAGCAAACCGCCCGACTGGCGCAGTTGAAGGGTTTGATGCAGGCGCTGAAAGACGCAGAGCAGGCCGGCAATGATGCCGCCAGCGGCCTGCTGGCAAAAAAAGCCGCCTTCGATCAACTTGAGCTGCGGCAAAAACCCAATCCGGACTATGACGCGCTCTACCAGGCGCGGCTCGCCGCCCTGCGCGCCGAGGGCGCCATCCAGCATGCGCTCCAGCAGATCAGCGATGAAGAACACGGCCTGCTCCTGGCCGTCACGGAACACCCCGCGGCCCCGGAACTTCGCCCGGCTGTCGCGGTGACCCGCCTGATCCTCTCCAGCCGTGACCCAAGGGAAGGTTCCGAGGAGCTGACAGGCCTGTTGCTCATCACCCAGACCAGCGCGCTGACCTCTTCGGCGCCCCACAGCCTGTTGCTGTACTGGCCCGGCAATGCAGGGGGCCTGCAGCGTTTCGAATCCCGCCAAGCCCTGGAACACTCGCTGTTCAAGCTGTCGAGCGAAGCGCAGGACGTCACCCTGCAATTGTCGCTGCTCACCGGCGACCCGATTGAATACTCGTTGCAACAGCAGCTGTACGCCAGCGAACAACAGGCGTATGCGCTGATCTCCCTCTTCCCGGTGCCTCCGTTCGGCCAGGAGCGAACCGAAGGCCTGGACAGACTCAAAGAGCAAACCCTGTTTACCCTGCAAACCCCGGTGTGCCCGGCGCGGGAACTGGCGTATGGACAACTGCTCGAGCAACAACGCAGCAGCACCCTGGCCGGGGCACTGCCTGGGGAGTTGAGTCAGTTGCCGGCAGATGAACGCCTGGCGCTCAAGCACCTGATACACGCGCAGATCAGCGCCCTGCATCGCTCGCAGCAACTGCTCGAGCGCGAGCTGGAACCCTTCGACGACTTCGGCCAGCGCCGCCTGGACCAACGCCTGCGCGAAGACTTCCAGCTTGAACACACCTGGTCGGTGCAACTGGACCTGCCCGATACGGTCAGCCAGGAGCGCGAATACCTGTCCGAATACGCGGGCCCGGGTACACCGTTCAAGTATGTGACGGTGCCCAGTGCCCGCCGCAGCACCCTGTCATTGTTGCAACTGGCCCAGCAAAACATCGACCCGACGCTGGCCCAGCGCCTGACCTACATGAAGCTCGATGTCTCCGGCCCCAATGCCCCTGAAACCACCCGGCTGACCACCGGCCTGTCCCTGGAATACCTGAAGACCCTGGTCAAGGAGCTGGACCTCGCCGGGGCCTACGAAAGCTTGATCACCCGCACCTTCCTCGGTGATCCCGCGGCGGCGCCTTTCACCACGCAGCACCGTCGCGAATGCCTGACCGAGCCCCTGCGCCTGATGCTCATGCTGCAAGGCAAACGCGCGCGGGCCCTGGGGCGAGTCGACGACAACGATCTGCGGCTGCTGAGCATAGCCATCGACGCCGACAACGCGGATGCCTGGCAGGTGGAAGACAAGAAAATCGTGCTGCTGCCGGCCACCCTGAGTGCGGGCGGTGAAGATACCGACTTCGGTCCGACCACCCTGTCAGGGGTCACCTTCATCCAGGAACAAATCTCCGGCACAACCCTGCTGTACCTGCCAAACAGCCCGGACAACCAGGACCTGCGGCGCTACGCGAGCCTGGAACTGGCCCGCAAGGCGCTCTACGACCTCAGCCTGGTCAGCGGCATGAGCGCCTACCTGGCCGGCCTGGCCATCAAGGGCGACACCGCCGCCCACCTCGCCCGGATCGCTCAGGCCCAGCAACGGAATTTTGATCCGGTCTTTGCCGTCGGAACCCCGTGGCCGGCCACCACATCGCTGGCCGCCCATTTGCTGAACGCCCATATGGGCCGCGTCATAGAAGCGCATCGCGCGACCTCACGCTCCAACGCGGCCTTGTTGCTGGAGCAGAATGCGCTGCGCGCCGGGCTGATCTTCAACTACCTGAAAATCGCCCTGGGGCTGGTGCCTTTCGTGGGTTCGGTCGTCGCGTTGTATGACGCCTGGTCCAGTGCCAACCTGGCCACTGCTGCGTTCCTGCGCGGGAACGTCGGCCATGGCCTGGCCGAGGTCGAGGCGGTGCTGTTGTCGCTGATCGACTGCGCCATGGACATTCTGCCGGGCAGCCTCGTCCTGCCGGTCAACGCCCGCGCCGCCACGCGCCAGCGTCAATTGCGCCATCTGGCCAGCAGCGCCGCCAGCCTGCACCTGCCCTCGGTCACCCAGGCTCGGCGGGCGGCACAGCGTTTCGCCGGTTATGAATATGAAGGAGTGATCTCGCTGGCCGGGCTGCAACCGCAGACCCACGGTTTTTATCGCAATGTGTACCGGCATACCGAAGGCGACTTCATCATGCGGCGCGGGCGCATCTATCAGGTTGAGCTGGCCGGCGATCCCCTGGACTGGCGCCTGAGCCCGACCCGCAGCAAAACCTACAAGCAGCCGATTGCCCTGGATGAAAACGGCGAATGGGACACTCACTACGGCGTCTACGGCAGCGCATTCAAGGGTGGCCTGGCGGGTGGCGGCAGCGTGCTCGGGCATATGGCCGAAGTGCTTGATCCGATCTGGCCCCAGTCGATCCGTGATTACTTGCCACGCTGGTGGACCGACCGCGCCCTGCGCCGCCAACAGGCGCTGGCCAACAGTATCAACAGCCGCGAAGACCTGATTGCGCTCTCCATTAACCGAACCGAAGAACTGATGGCCCGCACCGACAGCGCAGGCCCGGCGATCCGCAGATCCTTCGAGCAGGACATCGAACTGTACAGCCGCCAGCATCAGGAACTGACGGAGTTCGTGCCCTTTACCAGCGGCAACCGCCAGCGCGCGATCAGAGAGGACATGAGCCGCAATGCGGCGCGCCTGACCCTCACCACCCTGAACCGGGCGCGCTATCACTTCAAGCAGATCGAGGCACGGATCCTGGAGCTTGGAACCCATAACATGACCGCTATCTCCCCCGAGGTTTTCGACACCTTGGCAATCGTTCCCGCCATGCTGGAGATCCTGCGGCAGCGTAAAAGGATCAGCAGCGAGATTCTGCGTGACCTGGACCGGATCGATGCCGACTTTTCCCAGTTCAACCGCTGGTTCGATCAGGTTACCGATGCCGCCCACCGTACCCGGCTAAGCCCGATGCTGGAGCAATTCCGACGTACGCTCAATGACAGCTACCGCACGCACCTGAAATTTTTACACCGCTTCGATACCCTTGAGACTTACCCCGAAGTTGCCGAGCTGTCTTGGTTCTACTTGCGGGCCCAGGCCCGGGACAGCTACGCCAAAGTCAACCGCGCATGGGCTTCGCATTTTGAACTGCCCAACGCCAGCGCCAACATCACACAGCGGCGCAAGGTGCTGGAAGACTGCATACAGGCCTATGAACAATTCCGGCTGACCATCCGCACCTGGAACCTCGGTTACCCGCAGCATTTCGACCAGGCGCAACTCAGTGCGTTTTTCGTCGACATTGACCAGATGATCGAACTCGCCCGCCGGGCCATCAAGGAGTCGCCGGCAAGCCGCCCACCGGCCGGGCAACCCGTGCGGCGGGTATTCGACACCGAGGACAATATTTCCCTGGTGGGCACCGAGAGCATCGACCCACAAACCCAAGCCACCACTTACCAGGTTGAGAGCGCCAGCGGGCGCGTCGAGACCTGGGTGAAGGGCCCCGGCGGCAAATCCCGACTCAAGGACAGTGCTGCCTCGGAACCCGCGCCGCCGGAGTCCAACGTCAAGCCGTTCGTGGTAAGCGAAGCCAGGGCTCGCCTCGACAACGTCGCGCAGTACGAAAGCCGCGCCATCGCCTACACCGAGCAAAAAATGCTGCCGGTGGACCTCGAACACCTGCTGGTCAGCGAAGCGGCCGAGTTGAACCTGCGGGCCAATCGCCTGGAACGCCTGGACCCCACCGAAGACCTCGTGCGCCAGTTGCGGGCCAAGGCCGCGGAGCTGACCATCAAGGGCCGCAACCTGCGAATCCGCCAGACCCTCGCCAGCAAAACCCCTACCGAAGGCTATCTGGACTACCTTCGCGAACAACGGGTGGTGGAGATTCGCAAGGGCGAACCGGCCCGCAACCTCAATGAAGGCAAGAAAGGACGGGCGGATTATCTTCAGGAATACGTGGTTCAGGACCTGACACAAACGCCGCCCGCCACCCTGTGGTACGCGCACTTTCATTACGACAAGGCCGGGGCGCAGTTCGACGAGTTCACCAAGGCCCACTTGAAGATTCCCGAGCAGCGCAACCTGGGCCTGCAATGGCAAGTCGCCCAGGCGCAAGCCGGGGCCGCGGTGGACCCTATCTGGCGCGGCAATATCGGGCGAGCGCTGGCCACCCGGCACTTTGCCGGGGTGTGAGGCGGCGGGACTTGAGCACGACGGTCGACAGGCCTATCAACATGAGACAAACTCAACCGGTCCGAATTTGTCACAAGTTATATTCATGGAGACCCCGTGCTCGAAATCCGCCATCTCAAGACCCTGCACGCCTTGCGCGAAGCCGACAGCCTGGTGGAGGCCGCTGAGCGCCTGCACCTGACGCAATCAGCGCTCTCCCACCAGTTCAAGGAACTGGAAGAGCGCATGGGCATGCAGTTATTCGTGCGCAAGACCAAGCCGCTGCGCTTCACCAGCGCCGGCCTGCGCCTGCTGCAACTGGCGGACGCCACCCTGCCCTTGCTGCGCGGTGCCGAACGCGACATCGCGCGCCTGGCCGGCGGCACGGCCGGGCGTTTGCACATGGCCATCGAGTGCCACAGTTGCTTCCAGTGGTTGATGCCGACCATCGACCAGTTCCGCGATGCCTGGCCGGAAGTCGAGCTGGACCTGGCCTCCGGCTTCGCCTTCGCGCCGCTGCCGGCCTTGGCCCGTGGCGACCTGGACCTGGTGGTGACCTCGGACCCGCTGGAGCTGCCGGGCATCACCTATGTACCGCTGTTCACCTACGAAGCCATGCTCGCCGTGGCCAACCAGCACCCGCTGGCGAACAAGCCGTACATCGTGCCCGAAGACCTGATCAGCGAAACCCTGATCACCTACCCGGTGGAACGGGATCGCCTGGACATCTTCACCCGCTTCCTGGAACCGGCGGATGTAGAACCGGCCCAGGTGCGCACCTCGGAACTGACGGTGATGATGATGCAGTTGGTGGCCAGCGGTCGCGGCGTGTGCGGCATGCCCCATTGGGCGCTGCATGAATACAGCTCCCGGGGGTATGTGAAGGCCAAGCGGCTGGGGGAGAAAGGTTTGTTTGCCACGCTGTACGCCGGGATTCGCGCCGACATGCTGGACGCGCCGTACATGCGTGATTTTCTGCTGACGGCCAAGGACACCTCGTTTTCGACCCTGGACGGCGTCAGCGCCGTTCGCTGACCTGTAGCGGATACCTGTGGCGAGGGAGCTTGCTCCCGCCGGGCTGCGCAGCAGACCCAAAAATCCTGGGGCCGCTTCGCGCCCCAGCGGGAGCAAGCTCCCTCGCCACAAGATCAGGCAGGGATCAGAGAGGCGCGGTAGAACGGCAGAATCAAATCCCGGGTCAGCGGCGCAAGCTGCAAACCGCCGTCGCCCGCCGGGTCGATCCAGCACACCTCTTCAATCTCGGCAGCCGGCATCACCGCCACGTCGATGTGCACCTGGAACAATTCGGCCTGCACCACAAACCCCGGCTCATTCGCCGCCGGCGCCGAGAACTGCCCAAGGTACACAGCCGCCGCCGGATCAACTCGCAGGCCCAGTTCTTCGTGCAGCTCACGGGCCAAAGCCTCTGCGGGTTGCTCGCCGGCATCGATCTTGCCGCCCGGCTGCATGAAGGCCTGGGTGCCGCGCTTGCGTACCAGCAGGGTCTGGCCGTCGCTGCCGATCAGCAGGGCGGCGGCGATGCGAATGGTGGAGGTCATGAAAAGGTCGCCTTGAATACAAAGGCGCAAGGATCCCATGAACCGGTCTCACCCCGAAAGCAGTGCCTCATCCGGCTCCTTGATGAACACGCTGTACTTCGCCCCTTCCATGGCCTCGAACGCAATCAGCTTGTCCACCAGCGGCAGGTTCAACACCTTGCCGGCGTTGAGCAGCAGCATGCCGTTGTCGGCGTTGAGGTTGCGCGCCAGCACCATGCCTTCGGCCAGTTCGCGGGTGGTCAGGACCTTCACCGACGGGTCGCCCAGGGTCACGTCGCTGAGGAACGCGGCGCACGCCTGGACGAAGTCCTCGACCATGTCCGGGTCGTAAAGGCGCCCGGCGTATTTGCGGATGTAGAGCAGCGCTTCGTCGCTGTTCATCTGCCGCTCGAGGATCAAGCCGCGTTGCAGTTCGATGAAGTCCACCGCCAGTTTCAACAGGCGCGAACCCACAGGTATTGCTTCGCCCTTGAGGTGGTCGGGAAAGCCGCTGCCGTCCCAGCGTTCCTGGTGATGGCGGATCAAGCGTGCCGCGTCTTTCATCGGTTCCAGGGTCATCAGCAACGATTCGCTCTGGGCCGGATACGCCCGGTACCGCTCACGGTAGGTGCTGTGCAGCAGGTCGCTGGGAGAGACCATCATGTTGTCGCTCCAACTCAACTTGCCGATGTTGTAGAGCGCGGCGGCCATGGTCAGGTCGCGATTACTGGCCTCATCCAGGCCGCGGCCGTGGCACCAGGTGCGCACCAGCTCGATGATCTGCCGGTTGGTTTGCTTGGCTCGGGGCAAGCGCAGGTTGGCCAGCAGCGAGAACACTTCGGTGCCGGTGGCGTAGCTGTGTTTGAGTTCTTCGTAGGCCAGGTCGAGCATGTCGGCGGTTTGCTGCAGCTCGCTGGTGCGTGAGGCCACGCGTTTTTCCAGGCTGGCGTTGAGTTGCTTGAGTTCGTCGTTCTGCTGGCGGGTCAATTGCTCCAGGCGCAGGCGCTCACGCTCGGAGTGTTGATGGGCCAGGGATTGCCGCAACGCCAGCAGCAGTTCTTCGTCTTTCCAGGGTTTGCTCAGGTAGCGGTAGATCTGCCCTTCGTTGATGGCCTTGATGATCAGCGTCAGGTCGGTTTCACCGGTCAGCAGGATGCGCACGGTGTGCGGGTAATCATGGTGGATCTGCGCAAGCAGGGTGGCGCCGTCCATGTCCGGCAGGCGCGCGGCACTCATCACCAGGTCGACGGGTTGCTGCGCCAGAATCGCCAGCGCGTGAGCGGCGTCGGTGGCGCTGCATAATTCAAAGGGTTCCAGGCGCAGCAACTGCGTCAGGCGGTCCAGCACGTCCGGGTGTGCGTCAATCAACAGCACTACAGGGCGGTCGGGATTTGCGAAGGTCACTGACTCTCCCATGGGGCACCTCGTATAGCGTCGATGTGCGTGTCCTACGGTCAAGGTAACAGCCTCCTGGCCATTACCCAGCAGTTTAGTCGGTTTTTCTTTGCAGTGATGGCCTTGCGATATCACTTCGTCAGATAGGTATAAAAAAGGGCCACTTCATTGAATGAAGCGGCCCTGAGGTAACGCGCGGTGCATCACGCCTCGGCGGTTTTACCGGCCGAACCAAACGACGCAAATCGCTTGTTGAAGCCGGCGATGCGGCCTTCGGACTGGGTCTTGCGCTGTTGGCCGGTGTACACCGGGTGCGAGGCACTGGACACGTCCAGGAGTACGTAGGGGTAAGTGTTGCCGTCGCTGTGTTGTTGCGTACGGTCGGTTTCCACGGTGGAACCGATCAGGAAGAAAACGTCGGCGGCGGTGTCATGGAACAACACGGTGCGGTAGTCGGGGTGGATACCAGGTTTCATAAGGCCTCCGGGGCGTCTGGGTGAACATCAAGTGTTATACAGTAACACAAATGATGCACCCAAACGAGAACCGATTGCAATAAGAATAGACCCCGAGCTTCTATGCGGCTTCCTGGAAGTCCATTTCCGGGGGCTGCCGGGAGAAGCCCCGCGTCAGGAAACCCAGGTACAGCAGGCCAATCGCCAACCAGCTCAGGCCCAGGTAAATCGCCAGGTGATCAAGGCTGACCATCAACCACAAATCCGCCATCAGGCCGATGGTCGGGAACACCAGGAACAGCACCAACTCCCGCAAACCGCGCTGCTTGGCACCGATCCAGTAGTGGAAGATCACCGACAGGTTCACCAGGCTGAAAGCCAGGAACGCACCGAAGTTGATGAACGAGGTGGAGGTGGTGACGTCCAGTCTCAACGCCAGTAACGCAACCACCGCGCACAGCAGGATGCTGTTGACCGGCGTACCGAAGCGCGCGTGCAAGGTACCGAAGAACGACTTGGGCAACACCCCGTCGCGCCCCATCGCAAACAGCAACCGCGAACCACTGGCCTGCGCCGACAGCCCCGAGGCGAACTGGCCGACGATCAGGCCGATCAGGAAGATCGACACAAACAGGTCGCCGCCAATGTTGCGGGCAATCTCGTAGGCGGCAGAATCCACGTCGGTGAACTCGAACGATGGGTGGGCGATCTGCACGAAGTACGACACACCGACGAAGATCAGCCCGCCGATCAGGGTGATCAGCATGATCGCCCGGGGAATCGTGCGGCGCGGGTCGCGGGTTTCTTCGGTCAGGGTGCTGACCGCGTCAAAGCCCAGGAACGAATAGCAGGCGATCGCCGCGCCGCTCATGATCAACGGCATTTGCATCTGGCCGTTGAAGAACGGGGTGATGGTCCACAGCGGCTTGCTCGCATCACCGCCGATGTAGTGGATGCACAGCGCGACGAAGGCGACCAGCACCAGGAACTGCACCAGCATCAGCAAGGCGTTGATGCCGTTGGCGAGTTTCAGGCCGATGATGTTGATCACACTGGTGACCCCGATAAACGCCAGTACCCAGACCCATTGCGGCACGGCCGGGAAGGCCGAATGCAGGTAGGCCGCGCCGATCAGCCAGATGGCCATGGGCAGGAACAGGTAGTCGAGCAACACCGCCCAACCGGCGATAAACCCGAGCTTGGGGCTGATGGCCTTGCGCACATAGCTGTAGGCGGACCCAGCCACCGGAAACGCCGAGGCCATGCGGCCGTAGCTCATGGCGGTGAAGAACATCGCCACCAGGGCGGCCAGGTAAGCGGCCGGGACCATGCCGGCGGTGGATTGCGCCAGGATACCGAAGGTGCCCAGGACAATGATCGGTGTCATATAGGCGATGCCAAACAGCACCACCGACCCTAACGACAGGGTGCGTTGCAAACGAGCCATGAGCGATTCTCCGCGCAATTATTAGATTTATGGCAGAACTGAAGTCGGTGCAGCGAACGCAATAATTTTTATGGTTGAAGCAGCTTTTTGGTGAAATGCAGCTTCTGTGGCGAGGGGGCTTGTCCCCCGTTGGGCTGCGAAGCGGCCCCAGAAAAAGCGGGAGCGCTTCGCACTCCAACGGGGGACAAGCCCCCTCGCCACAACAGCATCCTTGCCACGAGACCCGTGTCAGGGTTTGGGGATCAACAATTCCCGCGTCCCGTCCTCGCGCTCAATCACCTCCCCCGGCAATTTCAAGCGCTGGTCATCCAGGTAGCGATAGTCCTGTCGCGCCGCCGCCAGTTGCCCCAGGTCCAGTTCAACGCTGAACTGCCCTTCCCCACGCCCGGCTTCAAACAGCAAGCTGCCGAACGGGTCGACCAGCGCACTGCCACCGGCGAACATCAGGCCGTCATCGCCCTCTTCCACTCGGTTGACCATCAGCGCGAACGCCTGGTTTTCCTGGGCGCGGGCCATGATCGCAGTGCGGTGGGTGGGGCCGTACGGGTCCATGTTGCCGTTGGTGACGATCAACACTTCAGCGCCCAACTGCGCCAGGGCCCGGGCGGTTTCCGGGAATTCGATGTCGTAGCAAATCAGCATGCCCACGCGCACGCCGTTCCACACGCAGGTGGCGTAGCGGTCACCCGGGGTGAAGACGCCGCGGTCCGAGGCCCACAGGTGGGTCTTGCGATAGCGCAGGGCGATGCCGTCCGGAGTGATCATCAAGGTGGTGTTATAGAATTGGCCCGCGTCGCTCTCGGCCATGCCGATCACCACGGCGATATTGCGCGCACGGGCGGCCTGGATAATCGCCTGCACGGTCGGGCCGTCCACCGGCTCGGCCACCTCGGCCACGGTGCCGGCGGTCGGGAAGCCCATCAGGTGGGTTTCCGGGAATACGACCAATTGGGTATCCGCCGCACACGCAGCAATTGCCGCCAACGCGCGCTCAAGGTTGTAAGCTGTGCCGTTATCGCGGCCTGCCAGCTGGGCAAATTCGACCTTCATGGTTATTCCTTGTTCTTTATCTGTGGCGCAGTATGCGCAGCCGCGAACACTCGGGAAATCACGCAGCCGGGTTAACCCTATGGGGGTAGATGCATGACATTGTCGCTGGAAGACATCGCCTGGCACCGTTCGGTGGGGCAGATGATAGACGCCCTGGACCAGCCGAATTTCTGGACGCAGCTGGTCCGGTTGCTGGACCAATATGTGCCGTTCGACAGTTGGGTGGTGTTGCTGTTCAGCAGCGAGCACAAACCCCTGGTGTTCGCCGAATGCCCGGGCCAGGACGGCGAACCCGACCATCTGTTCCAGGATTACCTCAACGGTCTATACCTGCTCGATCCCTTCTACATCGCCAGCCGCGAACACTCGCGCACCGGACTGTTTCGCCTGGCCGAAGTGGCCCCGGAGCATTTCGAGCTGACCGAGTATTACCAGCGCTACTTCCGGTTGAACGTGGTGGCCGATGAAATCCAGTTCAATTGCCAGCAACCGGACGGGCGAACGCTATGCCTGTCCCTGGGCTCCAAACAGCGCTTTGACCCACAGCAGATTGCCCTGCTGTCGCTGATTCAACCGTGGGTACTGGGCTTGCTGCGCCAGCGCCTGCCCCATGAACTCAACCAGGTGAGCGCTCCGGAGCAGCCGATCCACAACGATGGCTGGGGCGCGCAACTCACCGCGCGGGAGCTGGATGTGGGCCGTTTGATGCTCAGTGGTTGCTCCAGCAAGGAAATCGCTCGTAAGCTGGAAATCTCTGTTGAAACCGTGAAAGTCCATAAGAAACACATGTACAGCAAGCTAGGGATCAAATCCCAGTCGGAGCTGTTCTCGATTTTTCTGCAGGCGCAAAACGCCTGATCGAGCCCTGTAGGAGCGAGCTTGCTCGCGAAAAACGTCAATGCACCGCGGTCATCCAGACAACCGCGCTATCGTTAACGACCTTCGCGAGCAAGCTCGCTCCTACAGGATAAAAACTAAGGAACCCTGTATGAGCCTGTCCTTGTTAAGCCGTTACGCGTTCTTTGCCGTCTGCGTCATTTTCACCCTCGCCAGCATGCCGTTTATCGAACACGAATGGCTGTGGCCGATCGCCGTGGTCACCGGCATCCTTAGCCTGATCGGCATTTTCGACCTGCTGCAAAGCCCCCACGCGGTGCGCCGCAACTACCCGATTCTGGGCAATATCCGTTACCTGGTGGAAGGCATCCGTCCGGAAATCCGCCAGTACCTGCTGGAATCCGACAGCGACGCCCTGCCCTTCTCCCGGGCCCAGCGCTCGCTGGTCTATTCCCGCGCCAAGAATGAAAGTGCCGACAAACCCTTCGGCACGCTGATCGACGTTTACCAGTCGGGCTTTGAGTTTATCGGCCACTCCATGCGCCCCGCGCCGCTGAGCGATCCCAGCGCGTTTCGCGTGATCGTCGGCGGCCCGCAATGCAAGCAGCCCTACTCGGCCTCGGTGTTCAACATCTCGGCCATGAGCTTCGGTTCGCTGAGCGCCAACGCGATTCGCGCGCTCAACCAGGGGGCCAAGCTCGGCAACTTCGCCCATGACACCGGTGAAGGCAGCATCAGCCCCTATCACCGGGAAAACGGCGGCGACCTGACCTGGGAGCTCGGCAGCGGCTACTTCGGCTGCCGCACCAGCGCCGGCCTTTTCGACCCGGAACGCTTCGCCGTGCAGGCGCAGAACCCGCAAGTGCGGATGATCGAAATCAAGATGAGCCAGGGCGCCAAACCGGGCCACGGCGGGATCCTGCCCAAGCACAAGGTGACCCAGGAAATCGCCGACACCCGCGGCATCATGATGGGCGAGGACTGCATCTCGCCGTCGCGCCACAGCGCGTTTTCCACTCCCATCGAAATGATGCACTTCATCGCCCAGCTGCGTGAACTGTCGGGCGGCAAACCGGTGGGCTTCAAGTTCTGCCTGGGCCACCCGTGGGAATTCATGGGCATCGCCAAGGCCATGCTCGAAACCGGCATCCTCCCGGACTTTATCGTGGTGGACGGCAAGGAAGGCGGCACCGGCGCCGCGCCGGTGGAGTTCACCGACCACATCGGCGTGCCGCTGCGTGAAGGCTTGTTGTTCGTGCACAACACCCTGGTGGGCTTGAACCTGCGGGACAAGATCAAGCTCGGCGCCAGCGGCAAGATCGTCAGCGCGTTCGACATCGCCAGCGTCCTGGCCATCGGTGCCGACTGGGCCAACTCGGCGCGGGGCTTCATGTTCGCCATCGGCTGTATCCAGTCGCAAAGCTGCCACACCAACAAATGCCCCACCGGGGTAGCCACCCAGGACCCGTTGCGCCAGCGCGCACTGGTGGTGCCGGACAAGGCCCAGCGCGTGTTCAACTTCCACCGCAACACGTTGAAGGCCCTGGCAGAAATGCTCGCTGCCGCCGGTCTCGACCACCCTTCACAACTGTCGGCCAAGCACCTGGTGCGGCGCATGTCGGCCACCGAGATCAAGCTGTTCTCGCAGTTGCATGTATTCCTGAAACCTGGCGAATTGCTCACCGGCGAAGTGAACGGCGAGTTTTATTCGCGCATGTGGCAGATGGCACGGGCCGATAGTTTTGAGCCGAATGAAATCGCCGCGGCCTGAGCCCGCACTGAACAACCCCGCTGAACCGGACCACCGAACGGCATCGTTGAAACAAGGAGCTTCACCATGCCGTTACTCGACTTCACCGCCCTTGCCGCCCAACTGCCGGACACCTGGAAATCCACCCGCGTGGGCCAGGTCGGCCCGGCGCGGATCAAGGTGCTGCGCATGGATGCACAGGCTTATGAAGAAGAAACCCACGACTACAACGAAGGGCTGTTGGTGATCGACGGTCTTTTGCGCCTGTCTATTGGCGAGGAGGCCATCGACGTCGGCGCCGGTCAGATGTACCTGGTTGAAGCCGGCATCGCCCACGCGGTACTCGCCGGCAGCCAAGGCACGCTGGTGGTCATCGACGTTTAAACAAAGCGATGAGACATTCAGCAAAAAACTCAGCTTTGCAATTGCTTACAAATACCGCCAACCTGCGCCCGCCCGACGTACGGCTCGACTGAAGCCGTCGTCCACTTGTCATTACTAAACCCCTTGTTCAAGAGCCCGCTGCCATGTTGAACGGACGCGACCCGCGCATCGATTTTTTTCGGGGCCTGGCGTTGATCTTTATTTTCTGGGATCACGTGCCCCACAACCCTCTGGGCCAGATAACCTTGCGCAACTTCGGTTTCAGCGACGCGGCGGAAGTCTTCGTGTTCCTGGCCGGTTATGCGGCCGTGCTGGCCTACGGCAAGATCCTGCAGCGCGACGGTTATCTGATCGCCTGCGTGAAGATCTGGCGGCGCACCTGGGTGCTGTACGTGGTGCACATCTTCCTGCTGGCGATGCTGATGGGCATCGTGTTCTTCGCCAACAGCCATGTGGAAACCCGCGACCTCGTTGAAGAGATGGGCCTGACGCACTTCGTCACTCATCCCCAGCAAGCCCTGGTGGATGAACTGTTGCTGCGCTTCAAACCCAACCTGATGGACCCGTTGCCGCTGTACATCGTGCTGCTGGGTTGCCTGCCGCTGGTGTTGCCGCTGCTGTTGCGCAAGACCTCGGCGGTGGTGGCTGTTTCGCTGGCGGTGTACTTGCTGGCCCCGCACCTGGGCTGGAACCTGGCGGCGATTGCCGACGGCGTGTGGTACTTCAACCCGGTGACCTGGCAGTTGCTGTTTGTGCTGGGCGGCGCGGCGGCGATTCATGCCGGGCAACCCCGCCCTGTCGAGACTCGGCGCCTGTTGCGTCAGCCATTGTTCGTCGCTGCGGCGGTGTATGCGCTGGTGGCGGGGGTTCTCACGCTCTCGTGGCGCTGGCCGGAAATCCACGACGCGCTGATGCCGTCGGCGCTCAGTGACCTGCTGTACCCCATCAGCAAGACCGACCTGTCGCCCGTGCGTTTGCTGCACTTCCTGGCCCTGGCCTATGTCACCGCCAAGCTGCTGCCTGGCCGCGAATGGACGCAGAACTGGCTGGCCCGACAAACCTGCCGTATGGGGCGCTACTCCCTGGAAGTGTTCTGCCTGGGGGTGCTGCTGGCGCCACTGGCAGACATGATCAATGCGATCACCGGCGATGCCTTCGCCATGCAGATTTTCACCGCACTGGTAGGCGCCGGGTTGATGGCGTTGCTGGGGGCCTGGCTGGACTTGAACAAGCGGCTCACGCAACCGGCGCGCGTTGCCACCGCCTGAAAAACAAAAAGCCCCGTAAGGGGCTTTTTGTTGAGCGCAGGAAACTCAGCTCGCGGTGCGTGCCGCCGCTTGAGTCGGCTGCAACTTGAACACGTAGAACAACACCGTCAGCAGCACCAGGAACACCGGCCCCACGTAGAGCGCCACACGGGTGTCCGGGAAGTACGCCATCAGGCCCACCACCAGCACCAGGAACGCCAAGGCCAGGTAGGAGCTGACCGGGTACAGCCACATGCGGTATTTAAGGCCGTCACGTTCGGCCTGGGTCAGGTTCTTGCGGAACTTGAGCTGGGCCAGGAGGATCATCAGCCAGGTCCAGATCGCGCCGAAGGTGGCGATGGAAGTGACCCAGACGAAGACTTTTTCCGGAACCATGTAGTTGAGCAGCACGCCCAGCAACAGCACGAAGATCGACAGCAGCAGCGCCTTGCGCGGCACGCCGTTGCTTGAGGTGGTACCGAACGTGGCCGGGGCCTGGCCGTTCTGCGCCAGGCTGTAGAGCATGCGCCCGGTGCTGAAGATACCGCCGTTGCACGACGACAACGCTGCGGTGATCACCACGAAGTTGATGATGCCGGCGGCGGTCTTGATACCCAGGCGCTCGAAGGTCATCACGAACGGGCTGCCCTGGGTGCCGATTTCGTTCCACGGGTAGATCGACAGGATCACGAACAACGCACCGACGTAGAACAGCAGGATGCGCCAGAACACCGAGCCGATGGCACTCGGGATGGTCTTCTGCGGGTTCTTCGCTTCACCGGCGGTGAGGCCGATCATCTCCACGCCCAGGTAGGCGAACATCACCATCTGCAGGGACATCAACACACCCTGCACGCCATTGGGCATAAAGCCGCCGTGGGTCCACAGGTTGGAAATGCCCAGGGCCACGCCATCGTTGCCAAAGCCGAACGCGATGATGCCGACGCCGCCGATCACCATGGCGATGATGGTGACGATCTTGATCAGCGCGAACCAGAACTCGAACTCACCGAAGGCCTTGACCGCGATCAGGTTGATGGTGCCCATGCTGATCAGTGCTGCCAGGGCCCAGATCCAGCGGGGTGTATCGGGGAACCACACGCCCATGTACACGGCGACGGCCGTGATTTCTGCCACGCAGGTCACCAGCCACAGGAACCAATAGTTCCAGCCGGTGAGAAAGCCCGCCAGCGGGCCGAGGTAATCCTGGGCGTAGCGGCTGAACGAACCGGCCACCGGGTTGTGCACGGCCATCTCGCCGAGGGCGCGCATGATCACCAGGATCGCCAGGCCGCCGATGATGTACGACAGCATGATCGCCGGGCCGGCCATTTCAATGGCCTTGGCCGAGCCTAGGAACAGGCCGACGCCGATGCATGCACCGAGGGCCATCAGGCGAATATGCCGTTCGCCGAGTTCGCGTTTCAGCGGACCGCCCTGAGCGGTCTCGCCGTGGGGCAGATGATTGCCAGCTGGCATAGGGATACAACCTCGTCTTGTTATTGGATATGAGCCACCGAGTCCGGGGCGTCATGGCGGGTCTGCCATGGCGTACCGTTGCCGGATCACCTTTTGGGTAAAACGGTCTGGCCGGGCCAGATCAGCGGGGGTGCAGTATAAAAAGCTAAACCCAGGGGTTTTCACTCTATAAACGGCAAGATTCAGCGGGAACTCTCGGTAAAGGCGCCTTTTGCGGAGGAGCATCACCTGGTTAGCGTAGGAATCATCGCCACCAAACGGCGGCGAGTATTGCACGGTAATGGTGCAGCGTCATGCCCCTACCTTTGGCGGGTTTACGGGTGGGGGAGGCTCTAGCTCGACGGTTTGGGGTTATGTGGCGGGGTTATCTGTGACGAGCGGGCTTGTCTGTGGCGAGGGGGCTTGTCCCCCGTTGGGCTGCGTAGCAGCCCCAAAACCTGCCATAAGTTCTATCCAGAAAATGCGGTGTCTTTACTGGGGCTGCTGCGCAGCCCAACGGGGGACAAGCCCCCTCGCCACAGACAAGCCCGCTCGCCACAAATCTACCTTCGAGAAACACGCCGACACTGAACTGCAAGAGAGCACTCCACAGCAGCTGCTAACGTCAATTGACTACTTCCCCTCAAGGAGCAAAGGAATGCTTCATCAACCCAACTCTCATCTGTTACGCCGTGGTCGACATTCAGAATCTGGCCGTCCTTATCTGATTACCGCCGTGGTTCACAACCGGCAACCCCTGTTCAAAGACTTCCATTTGGGAAGACTACTGGTAGCAGAATTCAGGAAGACCCATGAATTGGGAATGGTCGACTCTCTGGCATGGGTCGTCATGCCTGATCACTTTCATTGGCTATTTGAGCTGCAAGGCACAACGTTGTCGCAGGCTGTGGGACGTACCAAATCCCGCAGCACCCTCACCATTAATCGCGCACGCGGCAGCAAAGAACGATTCTGGCAACTTGGCTACCATGACCGAGCAGTGCGTAGCGATGAAGACCTTCGCAAAATTGCCCGCTACATCATCGCCAATCCTCTGCGAGCGGGCCTGGTCGAACATATTGGTGACTACCCACTATGGGACGCAGCCTGGCTCTGATTTTTCCTGTGTGGAGAGGGCTTGTCTGTGGCGAGGGGGCTTGCCCCCCGTTGGGCTGCGCAGCAGCCCCAGTAAACACACCGCATTTCTTCAGGAAGATCTTCATGGCAGGTTTTGGGGCTGCTGCGCAGCCCAACGGGGGACAAGCCCCCTCGCCACAAACAGCATCACACTCACAAATCCCCCCCACTCGCCCACCACCGTCTAAGCTTCAACCAAGTCCGATCAATCTACGTAAATGGATCAATCGACTATGGGCGCTTTATGGCAAAACGCTTCGACCAAGGCTGCGGTATCCACCGATAGCCCGGATGAACAGCCGTTGCCACAAAGCCCTCCTCCCCGCCGACGGTTGTGGTGGCGGCTGTTCTGGCTGGTGCTGCTGATTGCGCTGATCGCCCTGGGCTTTGCCGCCCTGCGGGAAATGCGCACTTCAAGGTTGCAGGCCAAAACCTTCTCCGACATTGCCTCAACCCTCACCTACCAAATGCATTCGGGCCCCAGCGATGCGCGGGTTTACCCTGGCGCCGGGCCCTTTGACAAGCGCCTGGGCTACAGCGCCCTCGGCGAGTTCCTGCCGCGCTTGATCAAGCGTGACTACCTGATCCAGGCTCAAGCGCGCTTCTCCCCCGACCTGATGGCCTACGCCCAGCGCGGCCTGTTCGTGCCCTACCCGGAAAAGATCCAGGCCGGCCTGACCATCACCGATTGCCGCGCCGCGCCGCTGTATCAGTTCACGTATCCACAACAGTTCTACCCAAGCTTTGCGGCGATCCCGCCGGTGGTGGTCAGCAGCCTGCTGTTTATCGAAGACCGCGACCTGCTGGACCCGAAAAACCCGCAACTCAACCCGGCCGTGGATTGGCCGCGCTTTGCCAAGGCCGCCTGGTCCCAGGTGGCGAAGCTTTTGCACCTGCCCGGCCAGACGGCAGGCGGCAGTACCCTGGCCACGCAGCTGGAAAAATACCGCCACTCGCCCGACGGCCTGACCCTGTCCGGCGGCGAGAAAATCCGCCAGATGATTTCTGCCAGCGTGCGCGCATATCAGGACGGCCCGCAAACCCTTGCCGCTCGCCAGGACATCGTGCGCGACTACCTCAACAGCGTGCCCCTGTCGGCGGTACCCGGCCATGGCGAAGTGCACGGCATGGCCGAAGGCTTGCGCGTGTGGTACGGCGCCGACTTCAACCAGACAAACGCGCTGCTCATCGGCACCGACCCCAAACAGCTGCCGCAAAAGGGTCTGGCGTTGCGCGAGGTGCTGTCGCTGATGATCGCCCAGCGTCGCCCGTCTCACTATCTGTCCAAGGGCCACAAGGAACTGGCGGACCTCACCGACAGCCACATCCGCCTGCTCGCACAAAACAACGTGATCGACCCGGCGCTGGCCAGCGCAGCCCTCGCCAGCAAAGTCACCTACCGTGACTGGCAGCAACAACCGACGATCCAGCCAATCGAAACCAACAAGGGCATCAGCGTCGCCCGCACTCGCCTGGCCGCCCTGCTCAACCAGCCGCTGTACGACCTCGACCGACTCGATCTCTCTGCCACGAGCACCTTGCAAGCCGACCTGCAAAGCCAGGCCAGCACGTACCTCAAGCAACTCGCCGACCCCGCCTTCGCCGCGCAGATCGGCCTGCTCGGGCCCACGCTGCTGACGCCCGCCAGCACCGCTCAGGTTCGCTACAGTTTCAACCTCTACGAGATGACACCCGACGGTGCCCGCGTGCGCGTGCAAACCGACAGCACCGACCAGCCATTCGACATCAACGAAGGCAGCAAGCTGGAACTGGGTTCAACCGCCAAGCTGCGGGTGATGACCACCTACCTGCAAATCGTCAGCGAGCTGCACGACAAATACGGCGCGATGCCGGCTGCCCAGTTGCGCAAGATTCCGGTGGACGACCAGGACCGCATCACCCGCTGGGCCCTCGATTACCTGATCCAGAACAGCGACCGCAACCTGCCGGCCATGCTCGACGCCGCCCTCAATCGCCAATACTCGGCCAACACCGGCGAAGGTTTTTTCACCGGCGGCGGCATGCACCACTTCCACAACTTCCGCAGCCAGGACAACGGCCGCAATCCCACCTTGATCGAGGCCCTGCGCGAGTCCATCAACCTGCCGTTCATTCGCTTGATGCGCGACCTGGTGCGCTACACCACCTACCAGGGCCCGAACAACAGCGCCGAGTTGCTCAAGGACGACAACGACCCGCGCCGCCAGGAATACCTGGCCCAGTTTGCCGACCGCGAGGGCACTACGTTCCTGCTCAAGTTCTGGAAAAAGTACCGCAACAAAGATACCCAGGCGCGCCTCGATACTTTCCTCGATGGCATGCACCCCACCGCCATTCGCCTGGCCGCCGTACACCGCTACCTGCTGCCCAACGCCAGCCAGGCGAGTTTCAACAGCTTCGTCCGCTCGCACTTGAGCAGCGTCAAAAGCCCTGAAAAACTCACCGACGAGCGCCTCGAAAAGCTCTACCAGAATTACGGCCCCGGCGCCTACGACCTGCCTGACCAAGGCTATATCGCCAAGGTTCACCCGCTGGACCTGTGGCTGATGGGCTACCTGCTGAACAACCCCGACGCCACCTTCACCCAGGCCACCGCCGCCAGTGAACACGAGCGCCAGGAGGTTTACAGCTGGCTGTTCAAGAGCCGCCACAAGAGTGCCCGCGACAGCCGCATCCGCACCATGCTGGAGATCGAAGCGTTCCTCGATATTCACCAGCGCTGGCAAAAAGTCGGCTACCCCTTCGACCATCTGGTGCCGTCGCTTGCCACGGCCATCGGCAGCTCCGGCGACCGCCCGGCGGCCCTGGCGGAACTGGTGGGGATCATCCTCAACGATGGCGTGCGCCAGCCCACCCTGCGTATCGACAGCCTGCGCTTTGCCGCCGACACCCCGTACGAAACCCGCTTGGTCAACGACCCCAATCGCGGCAAGCGCGTGATGCCTTCCGAGGTGGCCACGGCACTCAAGGGGGCGCTGTCCCAGGTGGTGGACGCGGGCACTGCACGACGCGTGTCCGGCAGTTTCAAACTGGCGGACGGTACGCCTTTGGCCATGGGCGGCAAGACCGGTACCGGCGACAACCGGATCGAAGCCATCGGCGCCGGTGGGCGGATCCTCAGCTCCAAGGCGATCAACCGCACGGCGACCTTCGTGTTCTACATCGGCGAGCATCATTTCGGCACGCTGACCGCCTTCGTCCCCGGCGCTTCGGCCCAGGGTTTCAAGTTCACTTCGGCGTTGCCGGTACAGGTACTCAAGGGCATGGCGCCGATTCTTACGCCCTATCTGCAACCGGGCAACAACAGCTTATGCAGCGTGCGCTGATGGGCCTATCCCTGCGCTTTTCACTTGCGGATTACTGAGGGATCCGCCGCGGTTTCCACCCACTATTCAAACTTATCCGCAGCCGTGCCGGTGCATAGACTCAAGCCTTCTTTTTGAGCTCTACAGGTTGCCCCCATGGCCGACATACCCGACCAGTCCCTGCACCACGCGTTTATCGAAAACGCCCTGCCGCACTGGCTGAAAACCACCTCGCCACTCCGCCTGCGCGCACTCAACGACGTCGCCCACCAAGGCATCCGCCACTATCCCCATGCCAGCGCCAGCCAGCATCAAGCGCTCAAGCCCGCGATCGCCGCACACTGGCAGCAGCAGGCTGCGATGGACCAGCGATTCCAGGCATTGACCGACGTGTACGCCTTCGCCGAACCGCTGCTGAAAAATGCCTTGAAGGCCTATGGCGAGATCGACGTCAGAACCACCTGCCTGCGGCTGTATGCCAGCGCCAAAGTTGCCTGGTGGGTGCACGATTTCAATCGTGGGGAGCAAAGCAAAACCCTGTCGCTGCTGGACGTCGCGCTGGCCAACTTTGCCGCCTCGGACACCTTCGTCGACTACGCCTTCCTGTCCGCCGAAGACCCACGCGGGCAGCGGGATACACTGACCTTGCGCCACTCCATCACCGGCGCGGTATTGACCGCTGAACAGTTCAAGCACATCTGCCGCACCCTGGACCTGGGCGCCCGCTACCAGAAAAGCCTGCGCCAGGCTTTGGGATTCTATGACCCGGCGGTGACCCGGGCCGTGCGCCTGCAGATGATTGCCACTCAGAAGACTGCCCTGGGTACGGCGGCGCACCTGGCCTTGATCAACCGGGACATCGACGCCGATGCCCACGGCGCCGTGCTCGACCTGATCGCCGGCCGCGTCGCGCTGCTGGACGGTCAGGCGCTTGGATGCCATACCCTGAGCCTGATGAACACGGCATTGACCGGAATCCTGTTGCTGTTTGTCCCGCAGCCGACCCGACCCGTCGGCAAGGTGCTGGTGTACATCCCCGCAGACCCCGAACACCCTCTGAAGCAATACCCTTCGCCTGCGGCCTTCCTCAGCCACCTCACGGAAAAACTGCGGGACAGCCAGCGCTACCAGACCTTCTTCAGCCAGTTCATCGACCACGCCAGGCGCGGTGAATTCTTTGCCGGGCTCAATACACGCTTGAGCCGTGTGCGCTGGCATCAAACCGCCCACACCGACCCGCGTCCCAGCTGGCGCGACACCCCGACCACCCAGCCAAACCTGCAATTCAGCGTGCAGGCTATCGGTGACGATCACGTCAATCGCTCAACGCTCGCCGCCGAAAATGACCTGTGGAATTACCAGTACCGCCTCAAGTTGAACAAGATCGTCAACGATGCCCTGGACATCGCCGTGCCCACCGCCACCGCCGACCGCCACGCGCGCTGGGCCTGGTGGGACAACCTGGAAAAAATCCTCGGGGATATCTTCAATGCGGCGCTGCTGGTGCTGACGCCCTTCGTGCCGCTGCTGGGGGAAGCGATGCTCGCCTACAGCCTGTACCAGATCACCGACGAGGTGTTCGAGGGGATTGTCGATTGGGCCCAGGGGCGCGGTGCCGAGGCGGCGGAGCAAGTGGTCGCGGTGGCCGACAGCGTGATCCAGTTTGCCTTGTTCGGTGCTGCCAGCCAGTTGGGCCATGTCGCACGGCTCAAGCTCAGCCCCTTCGTCGAAGGCTTGCGCCCGGTGGTGCGGGCCGACGGCAGCACGCGTCTGTGGCACCCGGATATTGCGCCCTATGCTGTGAAAAACCTCGACCAGCCGCCCATTGTCGACGGCCTGCACACCCATCGGGGCAAGCAGATCCTCGCGCTGCAAGGTACTCACTTCGAAGTGCAGGCAGACCCTGAAACCGGCGACACACGTATCGCTCACCCGGAGCGCGCCAACGCCTATCAACCCCTGGTGCGGTTCAACGGCGACGGCGCCTTCGTACATGAAGCCGAGCAACCGCGCACCTGGGACAGCGCCACGCTGATGCGCCGCCTGGGGCCGCGCACGGCGCCCTTCAGCAACCAGCAACTGCAGCAGATGCAACGCATCAGCGGTGCCGACGACGGTGTGCTGCGCAACCTTTACATGCAAAACCGGCCGACCCCGCCGCTGCTGGAAGCGACCCTCAATCGCTATGAAGCCCAGCGCGCTGCCACACAGACCGTGCACACCATTCGCGCCGGCGCACCGCTGCCGCTGGATGCGACGTCCGCCTGGTTCGAGCAGACCATCACCGAGCTACCGGGCTGGCCCCAAACCAAGGCATTGGAAGTGTTCGTGCGCTCGGACAAGAGCGGTGACTCCCACAAGTACGCCAACCCGCAGGCATCGCCGGCCGACACGCTGCAATTGAGCCTGGCCGAGGTGATGTCCGGCGAGTTGCCGGCGCGGGTGCTGGAGTTTCTCGATGAGCCGTCGATCAGGCACCTGCTGGGCGGCGACGTTCCGCAAGCACTGCGCGTGCAAACCTTGCGCGATCAACTGGCGGACTCGGTGGCGCGCCAGACCGGTGACATCGCCGACTACATCCATCAAGCCCGCCAGGTCAGCGCCGATCCCCATGGACGCCGTTTGCGCGAACAGGTCAGCCCGCTGGACCGGCCGCTGGCCGACACCCTGCTGGCCGGCACAACCCCGGCCGAACGGCAAACCCTGGACCACCACGTACCGCTGCGCCTGCTCAATCAGGCCAGGGAACTGAGCTTCGCCCAGCACAGTGTCCAGGCCTACGCGGGGTTCTTCCCGCCCTGGGCGATCACCGAAGGTACCGAGCGCCTGGTGCTCAATACCCTCAAGCGCTACAGCGATGGCTTTGGCGACCTGCACCTGCAAATCCGCGATCGCCTGGTCAGCGGTACGCTGCGTTGTGAAGCCGGGCCGGCCGATGCCCGCCGGCGCCGGGTGCTGGTGCGCCAGAACGACGTGGGCTACGAACTGTTCGATCAGCAGGGCCAGCGCCTGCATGGGCCGGATACCCTGTATGAATGCCTGTTGCGCGCGCTGTCCGAAGCGCAGCAACGTGAACTGGGCTACCGGCCCGGCCAGGGCGCCGGGCTCAAGCATTGGCTGATGGAAACCCTCGAACCCCTGGCCGAACGGCGCCGGGTGCTGGCCGAGCCACCGCTGCGCAGTACGGCAGATGTGCAGACCACCACCCTGCTCGGCGGCGCGGCCCTCGGCGGGTTGCGCCGCGCCCAGGAGCACCTGGGCCAGGCCCGCGCCCGGGAGGTGCTGGCCAGTCTGTTCCCGACCCTGGAGGAGGAACGCCTGCAGCGGTTCCTCAATGAGATCGGCCCGGGGCTGAACAACGATGTCCTCAATCGCCTGGTCCTGCAGCGGCACAACCTGTACCGGGAGCTGGAGCAATGGAAGCGCCTGCCCGGCCCCCATCCCAAAAACAGCCGCATGGCCCGGGAGGAAAAACTGCGTAAAAATATCATTGCGCACAAACTCTATCGCTGCTGGGAAGACCGCCTCGCCGAGCACCGCGACGACTTGGGCCAGGTGCAGAGCGGCGCGAGCCTGGACCTCAGCGCCCTCGACCTGCCCGGCAGCCTGCCGCTGCTGGGCAATGGTTTCGAGCACGTCACCCAATTGAAGCTGGCCAACTGCATGTTCAACGACAGCCAGTGGCCCTTTCTGCAGGCATTCCCGTCCCTGCGGGAGCTGGACGTCAGTGCGAACGAACTGACGCGGCTGCCCGAGCCCATCGCCAACATGCGCTACCTGCGCGACCTCAACCTGGGGGAAAACCAGATCACGCTGCTCAACGGCGACGTTGCGCGCCTGAAAAACCTCAAGCACCTGCGCAACTTGAACCTGTACCGCAACCCGCTGACGCAGCCACCGAACATCTCGAAAATGCCGCACCTGCGCCGCCTGTTCCTGAGCCGCACCCCCATCACCCAATGGCCCACCGGGCTGTTTGCCCACCCACGGGAGGAGGGCTTTTTGCTCGACCTGAGCCAAACCAGGATTGACCATGTGCCAGCGCTCATGGCCGATAGCGCCGAGGCCCGGACCGTCGCCCATACCCGCCTGGACCGCAACACCCTGCTCAACGACCAGCGCCTGCTGTACGAGCAGTACCGCGAAGCCGCCGGACTGGACCCCAACCGCAGCTATGAACCCCGTGGAGAGAGCGGCCCGTGGCTGGAACGGGTCAGGCCGCCGTTACTGGGCAGGCGCCAGGAGCTGTGGCAAGCGGTGGAGCGCGAGCACGGCTCCCAGGGTTTGTTCGAGGTGATCAAGGCCCTTGAAGCGCCCGACTTCTTCCAGCGGCCCCAGGACATGGACACCTATTGGGACAATCTTGAAACGTTGCGCGAGCGCGTCTGGCGTTTGCTGGAGGCGGCCCACAACGATACGGCGCTGCGTGAAAAGCTGTTCAAGATGGCCAGTTTTCCCGGCCTGTGCGCCGACGGCAGTGCACAGATTTTCAATGACCTGGGCATCGAAGTGCTGGTCAGCGAAGCCCAGCGTTACTCCGCCTCGGCCAGCGAGCGCGAGGGCAAACTGGTGACGCTGGCAAAGGGCAATGCACGGCTCAAGCAATTGAACCGCATCGCCAGCGAGGACATTGCCCATCGGCTCAAACCCGAAGCCGAAGGCGGCCTCGGCCAATGGCTGCGTTCCCAACGACGGGAGGGCGTGATGGGTAACGTGGACGACGTGGAGGTCTACCTGAGCTACCAGACCTCCCTGGCCAAGCGCCTCGACCTGCCCTGGCTGTCGGAACACATGCTGTACCGCGACACCGGCGACGTAAAACCCACGCAGATCGAACAGGCCTACAGCACGGTGCTGGAGCTGGGCGAAGGCGATGGCCTGGTCAACCAGATGTTGCTGGAGCCCTATTGGGAACAGTACCTGCACGACCACCACCCGAACACCCTTGAGGCCAATGCCCGGCATTTCGACGAACAATGCGCACGCCTTGATGAACTGCAGGAAGCCCAGGCCAGGCTGGCCCAGGCCAACGGCTTACCCGCCGAGCAGAAGGAAGCGTTGAGGCTCACGCTGATCGGCCTCGCCGACGCCCTGGGTGTACCGCACCCGCAGGTGCTGACCGGGCAACCCATGACGGACGACAGCTACAACCTGCTGCTCAACGAACTGGGCTACCGCGAAAAACAATGGATGCGCGAGTTGACCCACCAGGCTTTGGAACGCCACAGCCAACAACGTAACCGCGTCACGCGCCAGGTCTGACCGTATGGGTGTGTCATGGCACCCCCATTACCAGTACGCCGCTGCCGTTCAACGGCCCCTCGACAGGCAGGGACCCCGCCTGCTTGACCAGGGCGAACGTTACAACGTCGCTCCCGGAACTGTTGGTGATACGGGTCAGGAACGAGCCATTGACTCGAACCGCAGTCCCCTGACGGACAAGGGCCGTGCCCACGTTCGGATTGCTCATCACCAGCGCATTGGCGTTGAACGAGGACGGCGTGCCTTTGTAGGTAATGGTGATCGGCGTGGTAATCCCCGGGTCCGGGCACCGGTAGGTGAGCGTGCGATCGGTACGAACGGTGGTTGATACGGGGTCGGTGCCTATCGCCCTCTGGTGCACGTTGCCGAAGTTGATTTCGATCGGTTGGTTATTGTTGATCGTGCACGACGACGGGGAGATGGTGAAGTCGTTGTTGGCGATGTACGTAAGCTGCAGGCTCGTGGAAAAGGAATCGTAGTTGTTGGTCTGGTCGAGACGTAACACGCCCAGAGTGTCACCTATTCGAATGTCGATCGGGTTGGTCGGGTTGTTGCGGATCAATATATAAGGGATGACATCGATCGGGATCGGAGACGTATTGTTAGGCATGGTCGCAATCCTGATACCCGCCTGGATAGGCGTGTTCCAATAACTGCCATTGATACGCAAGCCGGTCGTCTGGCTGACGAACTTCGGACCAGGCGACCAGGCCGGGCCGATCCTCGTCCCGGTGGCCCAGTAGTCCTGCCGTCCATCCGGGGTATAGCTGTCCGGTTCAAACCGGCATTCGATCCTCACCCCGGACAGGAGAATGCGCGGCTCATTCACCTCCAGCCGCACATTCACCGGAACCTGCAGGTTCAACGTCCCGCCAATGCTCACCCGTTGCCAATTGCCGCCATTGACCCGGCAATCAGCCGCTTTCACGGTCGTCGTGACGCCAGCCAGGGCAAGCAGCACAACGGCTCCAAATAGTCGTTTCATGTTGTTCTCTTTCATCCCATGCATAACGGTTTAGCGTTACGGATAATCCAGCGTAAACGTCGAAGTCACACGGTAGCTGCCGTGCCCGATGGTCTTGTCCCGCAGGGCATCCGGCTCACCCTGCACATAGGCCTTGAGCAGGATTACGTTGTTGCCGGGGCTCAATTTCTGTTCGTCGCCGACCTTGTTCACCGGCACCGGCTTGTCGCTCAGTGTCTCCAAACCCAGCCCGATACCAGAGGCACCGCTGCCACCGTCCAGCGCAAACAAACCGGGCAGCGCGCGGTTTTCCGCACCGTTGAACAGGATGGTCACCGAGTCGCTGATGGTGGTATTGCAGTCATCCAGGTGCAGGGTGAAACGTTTGCCCACTGAGCGTGTGTTGATGTAGAGGTGCTTGCTGGTCAGGTCCCACAGCTCCAGGGTGATGGCTTCATCGCCCGGGCGGATGGTGCAGGCCTGTTCCACCAGGTTGCCCTTGAACCTCAGGTTGTCCACCGCCTGCGCCGTGGCCGCCAGGCCGAAGGTCAGCAGCAGGACCAGGCCCTTATGAATCATTGCGTGTCGCATACACTCGACTCCTACTGGTATTCAGCCAACAGCGTGGCCACCGCCGTGAACCCTTGGGCCTTCAGGACCGAACCCGGCCGTTTGACCGGCACCACTTCCAAGGTCGGCGGTGCCGCCAGGCTGATGTCCAGCGGCGTGTTGAGGCGAAACGGCGCGTTGTTCTGGTACAGCCGAATGCCCAGGTCAGGCGCAGTGGTCTGCAGGGCCGCGTTATCAAAGCTTGTCTCTGCGCCCTTGACGCTCAACTTCAACAGCCACGGCAGCGTGGAGGCACCGCAGCGGATGGTGTAGCCGACGGCCCTGCGATATTTCACGCCATCGACACGCTTGGTGCCGACATCCCCGAAATCGACTTCAATCGTGCTGCCCGAATCAATCGTGCAGGGCGGCGGCTCGTTCAGCGTTCCGTTGAACGTCAGGTTGGCCGACGCAGCACTGAAAAAGCCGAAGCAACACAAGCCGAGCAACGTTCGCTGTGGCCAACATTTCATTGATCGTTTCCTCATTATTGGTACTCGATCACGAGGGTGGCGGCGGTCGCAAATGCCCCGCCCGTCAGCGTGCTGCCTGCGCGCTTGACCGGCACCGCCTGCACGACCGGAAAGGTCGGATGGGTAAACCTGAGCGGCGTGTTCAGCGGCCAGTCCGCCCCATTGGCGAAGAGCTTGACCCCCAGGTCGGTCTTGGGGGTCGAGAGCACTTTGTTATCAAACCCGGCTGCCGCGCCCTTGAGTTCCAGGGTCATCGCGTTGCTGTAAACGGGAGGACTGCAGGTGACGGTATACGGCACGTCCCGTCGATAATTCACGCCATCAATCCGTGACGTCAGCAGGTCATTGCCGAACGGCACATTCAGTGTGCCGCCGCTGTTAATCACGCACGGTGGAGGTGCAATGATGGTCGCGCGGATCGTCAGGTTGGTATCGGCCTGCACGCCCTGGCTGACCACCCACAGCAGTCCCGCACCGATAAAAATGGCCCACGGGCCGGTTAACCTGGTCATTGTTCTGCCCTTACTCATAATTGAGCCTGAAATCCACCACGGCCCGGAATGCACCGCTGGTCAGGGGTGCCGGGGTGCGCGTGGGCTGGACGTTCCAGGTCTGCGTGTTGCGGCCCAAGGGCAAGAACAATGGCTCCCCCCTTGAACCCAGCTGTACATCGCGCCCCTGGGAATCGGTCAGGCGCAGGCCCATCCCGGTGATGCCTTGCACCTTGACCAGCCGTGAATCGTCGGCATCGGCTGGTGCGATGAACGCTACCGAGAGCACCGGTTGATAAGCACTCCATGTCAGGTTCCCCGTGCGCTCACTGGCGATGCGGCCGGCGGTGCGCCGACAATCCTCGAACAGCAGTTGAAAGGCCACGGAGGTCGCCTGGTCACCCGGCCGTTGCAACTGGCTGGCCGATACCGGGCCCAGGTCGATCGTCTGGTGCAGGGATGCCATCTCCAGGCTGCAGGGAGTTTCATGCATGGACCCGAGAATGTTGAGCATCCCGACCATGCCCTCCACATCCTCGTCATCCGCGGCGTGCGCCGGCCCCATCAGGGCCAGCAACAGACCGCCCAAGACCTTCACTGTGTGCAACTTCATGACGTTCTCCGGCAGCAGGCACTACTGATTGGCCACAGACAGTTGCGTGTTCACCTTGCATGTCTCGCCACTGCAGGTGAACGCCAGCAGCGGACGGCCACCGTAATCATTCACGTAGGACAAATAGGGGGTGGTGCCGAGCTCCTTGGCAGTCGGCCCCAGGGCCTGCGTGCCTTTGGGCGGGACCATCACCGGCTCGAAGCCCGGTATGGTCTTGCCGTCCTTGCTGCTGCGCGCATCCACCAGGGTCACGTAGTAAGGCGTGGGGTTATTCACCCGGTAGTGATCGCCTTGCCGGGTAAGGGTCAGCTTTTCCTGCCATGGGTTGGACAGGTCCTGCTGGGTGGGGGTAATTGCCTGCGGCCGGTAAAACAATTTGATCCGGGTTTGCAGGGCGATTTGCAGGGTGTTGGGCTTGTCGCTGCGCGGCGGAATTTCCCGCAGGTTGAAGTAGTAGACCGTCTCCCGATCCTGGGGCAGCGATTTGGCGGCCGGCAACGCCTGGACTTTTACCTGGCTTTGCTTGCCGGGCTCCAGGCGTTGGACCGGTGGCAGCACGATCAACGGCGAGGTGATCTTGTTGCCCTCTTCATCCTCGATCCAGCCCTGGGCCAGATACGGCAACTGGGGGTTGTTGTTGGTGATGTTGACGCTGGTTGCGTCTTTGCCACCGTCGAAAATCACGCGGGTACGGTCCAGGCCGACAGCGGCGTTGGCGCTCTGGCTCAAGACCGCCAGCAGCAGTGCATAGGTAAAACGTGTGCTGTGTTTCATGAGGATGGGTTCTCCATAGTGTTTCGCTGGCCGGTCAGGGTGGCTGGCTCGGGTGAGGCTTGATCGACGGCTACCCTCTGGCAGCGCAGTTGCAGGGCATCGGTGAACGCATCCGTTGGCAACTCGACGGGCAGCGTCAGGACGCAGCGCTCGGTGCCGCCCCAACTGACGATCATCTGCTCGCCGGCCTGAATGCCGCTCAGGTAGACATCCCCGCCGTCATTCACCACCCCGGTGTCCTGCTGCTTGCGGTTTTTCACCGTGGCGCCGAAGGGCGGTGCGCTGCCATCCGGCAGGCGAAGAACCGCCATGGCTTTCTGGCCGGAAATCACTTCCAGGGATCGGTAGCCAATGGCCCCTTCGGTGAGGGTCAGTTGCGTCACGGATTGAGTGGCCTCGACATCGCTGGGCAATTTCTCCAGGTCAACACTGGCCGCCGTACGCTGGTAGCTGGTGATGTCGGAGATGACCGCCTTGCCGAACGCGTTGCTGCGGGTCGGCGTGCCGTAACCCCGCACGGGCACATCGGGCACACCGGCGGTATCGACCAGCAGCCGGGTTCCGCCGGTACTGGTGGTTCGATGCAGCGCCCCACCGTAAGGGGTGAGCGTGCCGCCGCCACGCACGGATGCGCTGAGGGTGCGGTTATTGCCTTGTTGCGTCGTGGCGCTGAGGTCGATGTCGGCCTGGTCACCAATATGGCTCAGGTAGCCGCTGGCCGAGGTGTCGCTGGCACTGACCTGGTAGCTGTTACGTTCATCCAGGCGATCGGCGTAGCGTGTGGTAAAGCTGTTTTTGCCGCCGGCCCTGTTGGCATCCATCGACAGGGTGCCGGTGGGTCCCAATGGCAGGCTGACCGTCAGCGCTGCTCCGTTGTCCTTATATTGGTATTCATGGGTGCGATATAAATTCAGCGACAGGCTCATGTTCCTGACAGAGCCCACGTTGAAGTAACGAGACGCCGACAGGTTCCAGCGCTGGGTGTCCGGCCGGTTCCAATAGGTTTGTTTGTTGTAGCTGGCATACACCGTGGTGTTCAGATCGCGGAACTGTTTGTTCACCGTGACCGTATACAGCGCCTTGTTACCGCCAATGGGTTTCCAGTGTTCAATGAAGTTACCGTCTTCATCGAACACGCCGCGCCCACCCAATTCACCGTTCAGCCCATAGTGCCGAGCATCCAGGTATTGGCTCATGCTCAAGTAGTTCTTCTCGGAGAACCGATAACCGGCGAAGGTGACCTGGCTGTCGTACTCTTCAAAGTTCTTGGAATATTGAAGGCGGTAGGATTTGCCCGAAAGTGTCTGGTTCCACAGGCTGGCGCGAGACTGGGTGACGTCCAGGGAAACGGCCCCGAACGCCAGCAAATCCCGCCCCGCCCCCACCGACAGCGCACGGTAGTTGTTATCCGTTATCGCACCGCCCAGCAGCGACCAACCATTGCTGATCCCCCAGGAAAACTCGCCGGTGCCGAAAAAGTCACCGTGGGAGTGGTACTGCAGATTGGACGGCCGCCCTGCAGACAGCTTGTAACGGACCTGCCCGGGACGCGTCAGGTAGGGAACGCCGGCCGTATCGAGCTGGAATTTCTGTACCGAACCGTCCTGCTCCTCGACCCGCACATCCAGCGTGCCGGACACGGCGTCGTTAAGGTCCTGGATCCGAAAAGGGCCTGCCGCCACCAGCGTTTCATAGAGCACACGCCCCTGCTGGCTGATGACAACCTTTGCATTGGTCTTGGCCACCCCGACCACTTCCGGTGCATAGCCCCGCAGGTTGGGCGGCAGCTGGCTTTCGTCTGACTTGAGCCCGGCACCGGTAAAGCGGAAGCTGTCGAACAGGTCCGAATACAGGTAGTCCTCGCCCAACACCAGGCGTGCCTTCAGCGCAGGAATGGCGCGATATGCGTAATAGCGACTCCACTCCAGTTTTTGCCGGCTGGCCTGCGCCTCGCGGTCTTTCTCGACACGCCCTTGCCAATCCGCCCGCAGGCGCCAGGCCCCGGCATTGGCCCCGAGTGTGCCGTTACCGCTGAGGTCATTGCGCGTACCGTCACCTTTGCGGTAGCTGGACTGCGCCGTCATGTTGTAGTCGACCAGCAGCCCCGGCACCCCCTCGTCCCAACGTGACGGCGGGTCCCAGTTGATGGCGCTGTATTCCAGGTAGGCCTGGGGAAGGTTGATGTCCAGGGTGGACGTGCCCAGGTCGGCACTGACCTCCATGCCGGGCAAGCCCATGACATCCAGGCACTGCCCGCCCTTCCACCACTTCAGCTGGTCAGCACCGGACGCCTTGAGGCCCAGTTGCTCGACAAGCTCGCGCGATAAACAGGGCACACTGCCTTTGGGATCATCATCGGGGGCAAAGAACGCCACCGATTGTTCAGATATAGGTTGGGTATTGAGCTGGACCACCATCGAGTAGGTGCCAGGCAAGATAAACCCACTGCGTGCAAACTGAGACAGGTCAATATTGGAGCGATCAATCAGATCAAGAACGTCGGTATTAAACTCAATATCCCCGGCGCCCATTGCAGTTCCAGCCAGTGATATCAACCCGCCAAAGAGGCTGGGGCGCAGCGTATTCATGACTTTCGACGTATTCAACATACACGCAACTCAATCTTCAAAAGTATTCCAACTTGAACCGCACTGCCGCGCGGTGAGCCCCTGCCAACAGCGGCACTCCGTTGCCCACCAGGCGGAGCCTGTAATGAAGTGTCATGTCGCCATCAACCACCGGCAGCAGCGCCATCGGCACTCCCGGCACACTCACCTGGCCAGCGGCGTCCTCAATATGGAAAGCAACCCCCTGCGAGGCCCCAAAGGCCGCAAAGGTGCGCCCGCCCATATCGCTGGGCCCGTCGAACGTCACGCGAAGATGCTCCCAGTCCGGCAGCGTTTCGCCGGGGCGCAGCGGGTCGGGACGCGTCACGGTGCAGTTGACCAGCCGTAGCTGGAACGGCTGCATTTGCCCCGCGCCCTCTCGCAACAAGCGGCCGATGGGTTCGGGAGGCATGTCGATGGTCTGATCGGCAGTGACCGCTTCCAGCCCGCAGGCCGAGTCGATGATCTCGCCTCCCAGCGTGACGAGCCCATCGCCTTGCACACGCGTCTGCGCGGCATCACAAGGGCTGATGAACAACGTCAATGAAGAGGCAATAGCGAGACTTATGAATGTTTTCACCTTGATCTCCCGCCAGTTTTCCCCCGCCACCAGTGGTGGCGGGGGAAACACTTACTGATAAGCCAAGGTGAAGTTGGTGACCGCGCTGAAATCACCAGGAACGATGTCGCCTGTCGCCTGGCCTTGTACGTAGGCGCCGAACTGCAGGGTGTTATTACCGGCAACAATGGCCTGCGGAGTGGTTGGCACGCCCAGCTCAATCGCTTTGCCGCCGTGGGTCATCATGATGCCGATGCCGCCCGCGCTGCCGACCGTGCCGATGCCGCCAGGCACAACGCTGGACGGTGCACCGGTGAAGGTAGTGGTCACGGTGTTATCGGTGAGGCCAGACAGGTCGCAACCTTCAAGCTCGATCGCCACGGGGCGGGCGGTGGACTTGCCGCCGGATTGCAACTGATGCTTTGCAATAGCGCCAAGTGCAACTGACTGATCCACAGACTCAGGCTTGATAGAGCAAGCACCCGAATGGACCGAACCGGTAAATGTAATCGTCCCGTCCGCCGCATTAGCAACAGAGATCGAACCTGCCAACAGGCCGACAGTCAACAGCGCAGCTTTTACTTTAGTCTTCATTTGCAGAGGCTCACATGTATTAAAAATCAAAACAAAATCCTGGCTAAGTTGCGCACAGGACTTAATTAACCCAGCGCCAGAACAATTTCCTGAAGCAATGGAAATCGGATGCTTTCCAATTACTTGTATTGCAATTCAGGAGTTCGTTCGAGGCCGGGCAATTATCCATTTCGATTTTGAATATGAAAGCCGGTCGATTCGCTTATTCACGTAGCCTTGTCACACCAAGACACATAGGAAAATTATGGCACTTCGCCAAAACTTTTGAATCAACCGTAAGAAACGGACTACATCAACTTAACGAGAATGATTTGGTGCAGAACAAGTCCGTAAGAATAGGATTACATATTATAAAAAACAACAGTAATTACTGGGGCACGCCAACTAACAAGTTGGCGAATATGTCGAAAGGGTCAGTGCGTTGATCGGCCCGTTTCGAGTCCCGTCTCACAAGACGCGAGATGACCGTTCGTCTGCCGGGGTTGCGGCGGCAATAAGATATATCTTAAGTTGTATCTAAACCAAACGAGAGCACCCGAAATGAGAGACCATCATTCACACCGCGACCCCGGTGACAGCCGCGACGGCTTCGACAAACGTCCAGGCCGCGAGCGCGGCGGCCGTGGCCCACGGGTCTTCGCGCCCGGCGACCTGAAACTGCTGCTGCCGGCGCTGATCGCCGAACAGCCGTGCCATGGCTACGACCTGATTCGCCGGATCGAGACCCTGTTCGACGGCGCCTACAGCCCCAGCCCCGGCGTGATCTACCCCACGCTGACCTTTCTCGAAGAAAGCGAATTGATTACCGGCGACGCCGAAGACGGAAAAAAACGCTACACAATCACCGACGCCGGTCGTCTCTTCTTAAGCGAACAGGCGGTTGCCCTCGAAGGCATTCGCATGCGCATGGATGTGAGCAAACGTTCGCTGCGGGGCCAGGACCGTCCGCCGGAAATCCACGAGGCGGTGCATAACCTGCGCCACGCCTTGCATTCGCACCACGGGCGCTGGAGCCCGGAAGAAATCGTTCGTGTCGCGGCGCTGCTCAACAGCACCGCCCAAGCCATTGCCGACGGGAAAGCTCAATGAATACCCAAGCCATCCACCGCGTGACCCACGAAATCAAACGCCGCCGCCTCGAAGTGCTGCGGGTGGTCGACATCACCCCGCGCATGCGCCGCATCACCCTGGGCGGGCCGGAACTGGCGGGCTTTATCAGCCTGGGCAGTGACGATCACATCAAGCTGCTGTTCCCACAGAACGCCGCCGAACAAGCGGCGCTGGACAGCCCCGACTTCAACCTGCGCGGCGACGGCCCGCAACCCGCCATGCGCGACTACACCCCACGCCGGTACGACCTGGACATCGGCGAGCTGGACATCGACTTCGTGCTGCATGGCGATGGCCCTGCCTCCACCTGGGCCGAGCAGGCCAAGGTCGGTCAGCACCTGCACATCGGCGGGCCGCGTGGCTCGATGATCGTGCCGGATATCTTCGACAGCTACCTGTTGATCGGCGATGAAACCGCGATTCCGGCGATTGCCCGGCGCCTGGACGAATTGCCGGCGGGGCGCAAGGTATTGGCGGTGATCGAGATCGCCAATGCGGCGGAACAGCAGCCGCTGGCCAGCGCTGCCGAAGTGGAAGTGATCTGGGTGGTGCGCGGCCAGGATGACCTGCTCGAGACGGTGCACAACCTGACGCTGCCGGGCGGTTCGCTGTACAGCTTTGTCGCCACCGAGAGCAAGCTCTCGCGCCAGGTACGGCGGGTGCTGCTGGACACGCACAACGTCAATGAGGCATTCCTCAAGGCCGTGGGTTACTGGCAACAGTGATCCCTGTAGGAGCGAGCTTGCTCGCGAAGAACCTGAGAGCGCCGCGTTAAACCAGACACACTGCGTTATCGTTAACGTTCTTCGCGAGCAAGCTCGCTCCTACAGATTTTATCCAGCCCCACCACCCCCAGAGCAATCAGCACAAACCCCACCAGAATCCCCCCGGCATTGATGAACACCTGTGGATAACCCAGGGTGTCCACGTTAATGAACGGATACTGATACAGCCCCCACACATACCCGCGCAACAACACATAGGCGAAGTACACCACCGGGTAAATCACCCACAGCCCGATGTGTTTGAGGCGCAGGCTGCCCTTGGGCACGCACCACCACCAATACGCGACAAACACCAACGGCATCACGTCGTGCAGCAGCTCGTCCGCCACAAACTGCACCCCCGCAGGCTGCCACATGTGGCGCAACAACAGGCTGTAGGCGAGGCTGACCACGACAATGCTCACGGCAATCCCGCTGCTGACTACGGGCCCGAGGAAGAACCGGCTCGCCGCGGTTGGCCGTTGCACCCACGCATGGGTCAACACCACCGCCACCAGGGTGTTGGTGAGCACGGTGAAGAAGCTGAAGAAATTCACCAGGCCCGGCAACAGGCTGGCGCCATCGACCCAGCGGAAGTAGAAAATGATGTACTGCTGCAGCGCCAGGCCGGCCCAACCGCCGAGGGCTGCGAGGCCGATAAGGTGACGTTTCACCTCAGTCCTCGACCGGTCGCTTGGTGCGCATCAACTTCACGTACAAACCTTCGACCTTCTCCCGCGCCCACGGGGTCTTGCGCAGGAACGACAGGCTCGACTTGATGCTCGGGTCACTGGAAAAACAGCGGATGTTGATGCGCTCGGCCAGGCCTTCCCATTGGTAATGCGCCACCAGCGCGGTGAGGACCTGTTCCAGGGTGACGCCGTGCAGTGGGTCTTTGTTTGTCGCGGTCATGCCGGGCCTTTTGTGCAGAAAAGAAGAAAACGAAGCCGCGCACCTTAGCGGACGGGCCGTGCGGGTGGAAGCGTTGCCTTCACTATAGGCCACTGTTCGATCGTTCCCACGCCCTGCATGGGAATGCCGAATTGGACGCTCTGCGTCCCTCGGTCGACGCAAGTTTTAACCCTGCGCAATGGTGACGCAGAGCGTCACGGCATGCATTTCCACGCAGAGCGTGGGAACGATCAGCGTGGGAGTGATCGAGCGGGGTTTGGGAAAGTTCCCCTTGGCAGGGAAAAAAGTGATGTTATATTGTAACGATAACTATCAAAGGGTATCGAATCCCTTACCGTTTTCAGCCTTCTCTTTTTGCCGTTTGCCAAGGAACGACCGATGTCCCTCTCTTCTCTCTGGCGCCTCACCCCGCTGGCCGCCGCCCTGTTCATCACCTCCCAGGCCAACGCCCTGGAACTGCAACCTCAAGTCATCACCGGCAACCCGCTGGGCAGCGAAACCCTCGCTTCTCCCACCACCGTGCTCGAAGGCGATGACCTGACCCTGCAACAAAAAGGCAGCCTGGGTGAAACCCTGAACAAGCAGCCCGGTGTGTCGTCGTCGTACTTCGGCCCGGGGGCCAGCCGGCCGATCATTCGTGGCCAGGATGGTGACCGCATTCGCCTACTGCGCAACGGAGTCGGCGCGCTGGATGCCTCGTCGTTGTCCTATGACCACGCCGTGCCGCTGGACCCGGTCAACGTCGACCGCATCGAAATCGTGCGTGGCCCGGCCGCCCTGCTCTATGGCGGCAGCGCCATCGGCGGCGTGGTCAATACCTTCGACAACCGCATCCCCACCGAAGCCATCGAAGGCATTCACGGGGCCGGTGAATTGCGCTACGGCGGCGCCGACACCACCCGCAGCAGCGCTGGCAAACTGGAAGCCGGCAACGGCACCTTCGCCTTGCACCTGGACGCCAGCGCGCGGGAATTCAACGACCTGAAAATCCCCGGCTTTGCCCGCAGCCGCCATGCACCGCCAAGCGACGACGGTGAAGGCAAGAACGGTCGCCTCGGCAACAGCGACGGACGCCAGGACGGTGGTGCAGTCGGCGGTTCCTACACTTGGGACGACGGTTACGCCGGGCTGTCCTACAGCAACTACGACAGCAACTACGGCTCCCCGGCCGAGCAGGACGTGCGCATCCGCATGAAGCAGGATCACTACGCCTTTGCGTCCGAAATCCGCAACCTGCAAGGCCCGTTCACCTCGGTCAAACTCGACGCCGGCTATACCGACTACAAGCACATGGAAATCGAAGGCGGCGAGACCGGCACCACCTTCAAGAACAAGGGCTATGAAGCCCGGGTGGAAGCGCGACACTTGCCGATCGGGCCCTTCAACGGCGTGGTGGGCGCCCAAGTCAGTCGTAATGAATTCTCGGCCCTGGGTGAAGAAGCCTTCGTGCCGCAGACCGATACCAACGCCGGCGCGCTGTTTATCCTCGAAGAAATGCAGGCCACCGAGCGCCTCAAGCTGAGCCTCGGCGGGCGCCTGGAACACACTAACGTCGACCCGGACGGCAAAGGCAACGCACGCTTCGCCAATGCCGACAAATCCGCCGACTTCACCGCCGGCAGCCTGTCGTCCGGCGCGGTGTACACCCTCACGCCGATCTGGTCCCTGGCCGCCACCCTCGGCTACACCGAACGTGCCCCGACCTTCTACGAGCTGTATGCCAACGGCGCTCACGTCGCCACCGGCACCTATGAACTGGGCGACGCCAACCTGTCGAAAGAAAAAGCCGTGTCCAGCGACCTGGCGCTGCGCTTCGACAACGGCACCCACAAGGGCAGCTTCGGCGTGTTCTACAGCCACTTCTCCAACTACATCGGCCTGCTGGGCAGCGGTCGCACCTTGAATGACGAAGGCGAGGAAGACGCCGGCGGCATCCCTGAGTACAAATATTCCGGTGTGCGTGCGCGTTTCGCAGGCTTTGAAGCCCAGGATCACATCAAGCTGGGGGAAGGTGCCTACGGCAAGTTTGCGCTGGAACTGTCGGGCGACTACACCCGTGCAACCAACCTGGACACGGGTGAAGCGTTGCCCCGCATTGCGCCGTTGCGTTTGAACAGCGGCCTCTTGTGGGAACTGGATCGCTGGCAGGCGCGGATTGACGTTGAACACGCGGCGGGCCAGGGGCGGGTGCCGGATAACGAAAGCGGTACCGACGGCTACACCACGTTGGGCGCCAGCGCCGGCTACCGCTTCAATGTCGGCGGCAGCCAGTGGCTGGCGTTCGTCAACGGCGAGAACCTGACGAACCAGACCGTGCGCTACGCCAGTTCGATCCTGCGGGACATCGCCCCTGCGCCGGGGCGGAGTGTGCAGGTCGGGTTGCGTACCACCTTTTAAAAGCTGATTGAAACCTCTGTGGCGAGGGAGCTTGCTCCCGCTGGAGTGCGTAGCGCTCCCACTATTTTGGGGCCGCTGCGCAGCCCAGCGGGAGCAAGCTCCCTCGCCACAATAAGCACTTTTGCTACAGTCCCGGTGTTAACGCTTAACTAGTACCGCGCATCCACGGGCTTACCCCCCTTCGGCCAGTCCTTCACCTTGTCCGGGAAATCCGGACGAGGTTGTTGGGAGAAGTACGCTGCCACATCCACCGCCTCCTGATCCGACAACCCGCCCTGCCCCAACGGGAATTTCTCGTGGAAACCGATCGGCATGTTGCGTTTGACGAACGCCGCCGCCGTGTACAGCCGCGCCATCCCCGCCCCGATATTGAACGACTGCTCGCCCCACAACGGCGGGTACACCAACTCGCCATCCGCCCGCGTCAACCCTTGGCCATTGTCGCCATGGCACACCGCGCATTGCCGGGCGTACACCTGCCTGCCATTCTGCATATCCGGCTTGATCGCCGGGTCGACCTTGCCCACCCCGCGCCCGGCGACCTTGTCTTCGGGCCTGGTGTTGTTTTTCATCCAGTCGAAGTACGCCACCATCGCCTGCATCTCCGCCGATTCCGCTGGCAACGGCTTGCCATTCATCGAGCGACGGAAGCAGCCGTTGATCCGCTCTTCCAGGCTCACCACCTTGCCCGCACGCGGCGCATAGCTCGGGAAAAATGCCGAGACGCCCACAAACGGCGAACCATCCGCCACGGTGCCGGCGTTGAGATGGCAGCTGGTGCAGTTCAGCGAGTTGCCCACGTTATTGGGCAGCAGTTCCTTGGTCTGCAGGTGCAGGCGCATGCCGCGTACCACCTGATCGGCATTCGGCGCCGCCAACAATTCGGCCAGGCGTGGGGTTTCAAACGCTGACGAATCGGTGGTGACCGGGTTGAGCTGCCCGCGCATTTTCTTCACTTGGGCAGCCGTGACAGGCGTGCCTTCGTTGCCCCAACTGCTGCGCACGAAACTGAGGATTTCAGCGATTTCCTGATCCGCCAACCGCGCAAACCCAGGCATGGTGTAGACCCGTGGATGGGCTGCGGTCTCGGCGGTTTCCCAACCGGTGAGGGTGATGTGCAGCAGTGACGTCGGGTTGTTCGAGGCAACGCTCGGGTTGCCGGCCAACGGCGGGAACAGCCCTTTCACCCCGCCGCCATCGCTGCGGTGGCAGTCACTGCAAAACTGCATGTAACCCAGGCCACCACGGCTGGTGAACAAGTCCTTGGGCGGTGCGGCGGGTTCGTGGGCCACGGCGGGCATCGGCAGGTCGTCCTTGCCCGGCGGCAGGGATTTGAGATACGTCGCGATGGCGGTCAAATCGGCATCGGTGAAGTGTTGGGTACTGTGATGAATCACATCCGCCATGTTGCCCGCGACCGTGGCAAAGCGGTTCTGCCCGGTCTTGAGCAATTGCACGGTGTCGTCCACCGTCCACAGGTTGCGCAGGCTCAAGGCGCGCCAGTGCTCGACAGTCTCACCGGCCAGGTAATGCCGGCCACTGCGGCCCGCGTCGCTCAGGGCTTTTTCCTGGAAGGCGATGCCGCGCGGGGTGTGGCACGAGCCGCAGTGGCCCAGGCCCTGGACGAGGTAGGCGCCACGGTTAAGCACGTCATCCTTCGCCGGGTCCGGCACGAATGGTTGCTTGTCGAGAAACGCCAAATTCCACAACGCCAGGCCCCAGCGCTGGTTGAACGGGAAGCCCATCTCGGCGTCCAGGTTGGGTTTGTTCACCGCCTCCACGCCCTGCATCAGGTAGGCGAACAAGGCGCGCATGTCGCCTTCGCTCATCTTCGCGTAGGACGGGTAAGGCATCGCCGGGTACAGGTTCTGCCCGGCCGGCGTCACGCCTTCACGCATCACCCGGTCGAACTGCTCGAAGGTGTACTGGCCGATGCCGGTGTCACGGTCCGGGGTGATGTTGCTCGAGTAGATCGTGCCCATTGGCGTGCCCAGTTCCAGCCCGCCGGCCATTTGCGCGCCTTGCCTGGCGGTGTGGCAGGCGATGCAGTCGCCCAGTTGGGCAACGTATTTGCCCTGTTCGATCAGCGTGGGGTCGGCTTCGTTGGCGTGCAGGGGAAGGGACAGGCACAGCACCACCCCCACAAGGCCCAGACGTGACAGGGGAAAAATCATCGCACTATTCCTTTAATAACCCGGCCTGGGGCGGTCCCCTCGGCGCAGGTCTGCAATCGTTTTTATTGGGTCATCAGGCAGATAACCGGGGCATGGCCAGCCCCAGCTTCGTTGTAGCGGATTTTTTGCGCGCGGCCCTTGATGTGGATCAGGCGCCATGTTCTACAGTGGAACTGAAATTGACTAATTGACGCGGGCATCGATGTCGGCGAGGAGAGCAAGGATGCGTTATTCACCCTTTGTGGGGCGCATTGGCGGCGAATCCGTCAGTGCCTGGGATATTCACTACGCCGCCGCCGAAGCCCAACTGCGTGGCGAAGACGTGATTGTGCTCAGTGTCGGCGACCCGGATTTCGCCACACACAGCGCGATCTGTGAAACCGCCGTGGACGCCCTGCGCGCCGGCGACACCCACTACACCCCTGTGCTCGGCCGCCCGAAACTGCGGGAAGCCATCGCAGCCCGGCAGAGCCTGCTGCAAGGGATTACGGTGCACGCCGACAATATCGCCCTGGTCGCCGGCGCGCAGAATGGCCTGTTCGCGGCCTGCTTGTGCCTGTTCAGCCACGGCGATGAAGTGCTGGTGCCGGAGCCGATGTACCTGACCTACGAGGCCTGTGTCCAAGCCTCGGGGGCACGCATTAGAACCGTCGAACAACCGGCCGCCAACGGCTTTCGCCTGACCCGTACCGCGCTGCAAGCCGCGATTACCGACAAGACCCGGGGCATCGCCCTCGCTACACCGTGCAACCCCACCGGCAATGTCTACTGCCGCGAAGAGCTGGAAGCCGTCGCCGAAGTGGCACGCGCCCACGACCTGTGGGTGATTTGCGATGAAGTGTATGGGCAGCTCATCTATGACGATCAACACCTGAGCATCAGCGCGTTACCCGGCATGGCCGAGCGCACGGTGGTGCTCAACAGCCTGTCGAAGAGCCACGCCATGACCGGCTGGCGGGTTGGCTGGGTGGCAGGCCCGCCCACATTGATCAACCATCTGGAAAACTTGCTGCTGTGCATGATTTACGGCCTGCCAGGGTTTATCCAGGCGGCGGCGCTCAAGGCACTGGAACTGGATGAGGCCTTGGTCAGCGATGCCCGTGCGGTGTATCGGCGCCGGCGTGACCTGGTGGTGAACGCGTTGAGTGCGATCAGCGAGCTGGACTGCCGAGTCCCCCAGGCGGGCATGTTCATGCTGGTGGACGTACGCCGCACCGGGCTCAGCGGCCGGGAATTCGCCTGGCAACTGTATCGCCAGACCGGCGTATCGGTGCTTGACGCCCAAGCGTTTGGCCCCAGCGCCGAAGGGTTTGTGCGGGTTTCGTTTACCGTCGCCGATGACACCCTCAGGGAGGCTTGCCAGCGCATTGCCGGCTTCGTCGAAGGGCTTGGGGCCGACGCCGCGCCTTTACGTGATCGCCGATAACAGGTAGCGGCTGTACCAGGAATTGGGCTACGAAAAACGCGGCTTCGAAATGGGCAAGCGCCTTGGTTAAATCAACCGTTGGTAAGATGCCCCTTGATGACCTGTACGTATTTCTGTACGTTTCAGCCATTAAGCGAGGACTCAATTATGGAAACTATCAACTACACCCATGCACGGGCCCATCTCTCGGACACGATGGATCGGGTAAACGAAGATCGTGCCCCTCTGTTGGTGACCCGGCAAAAAGGTGAACCGGTGGTCATGATCTCTCTCTCAGAGTTCAACGCTCTTGAAGAGACGGCCTATCTGCTGCGCTCTCCCAACAACGCGGAACGCTTGATCAAATCGATCAACAGCCTGCGAGCCGGAAAGGCCAAGCCGAGGCAGTTGATTGAAGAATGAAAATACTCTTTACGCCTGAAGGCTGGGACGACTACCTCTGGTTTCAACAAAACGACAAAGCTGGGCTCAAACGCATCAACTTACTGATCAAATCGATCCAGCGTGATCCTTTTGACGGCGTTGGCAAACCAGAACCACTCAAACATAACCTCAGTGGTTTCTGGTCCAGGCGAATCACAGCGGAACATCGTCTGGTGTACGGGATTGAGGAGGGTGAAATACAGATCCTCATGTGTCGCTATCACTATTGACGCCATTTACCGTCAGGATCCTGCCTTGACCTGATCCCCCTCCCCGCTGAAAATGCGCGACGCTTTTCCCGTCTCCCCGTTTACTGAAGTAGTGAAATTTCAATGTCTGATTCCCGCACCGAAGAATCCGTAGTCGCCTTGCAATCCAAAGCTGAATACGAAAACGCCATCAATCTTTCACAGCACGTGCCGGCGGCCAAGACCATCAGTGAAATGGTGCTGGACGCGTTCCACACCTCCAAGGAAAGCGACCAGATCCGCGAGCTGCGCGTGGCCATCCGCCAGGCCCACGACGCTTTCGACGACGACAAGGCCTACGACCTGATGGGCGAGCTCAAGCAGCTCAAGGACGCCGAAGCCGCCGACAACGCCGCCCTCGAAGACCTGAACAGCAAGTTCTCCATCAGCCGCATCCTGTCCAGCTTCAAGGACGACCCGGAGTTCCAGGAGCTGGTCTACGGCCTGGCCCTCAAGGTGCTGAACCAGACCCACCAGGCCATCAGCAACCCGAGCGCCGGCAAAGGCAAGGCTTCCCGCCCGAAGAAGGAAGTGGAAGTGTTCGCCATCAGCAAGGACGGCATCAGCGTCACCCTGCCGCTGCGTTCGCCGCGCTCCAAGCCGAACGTCGACCGTGAGGCGTTTGAATTCCTCGGCTTTACCTTTGTCGGTGAAGGTGACGAGGCGGAACTGGAAGTTGAAACCTTTGTGGATAACTCGGGCGCCGAGCAGCCACTGACGCGTAAAAGCATCATCACCGCGCTGCAGCAGCAGACGGCGTTTGAGGGCTACAGCATCGCCCAGCAGTAACTCGATCTAAATGTGGGAGCGGGCTTGCTCGCGAAGACGGTGGGTCAGTCACGTATGCATTGACTGACACTCCGCTTTCGCGAGCAAGCCCGCTCCCACATTTGACCTGCGTCGCAGCGAATTCAGCCTACGACTTGAGCCGCAAACACCTCGCGAAACCGCTGCATCTCATCAGCGTTGCCCACGGTGACCCGCACCCACTGCGGCCAGTTTTGCCACACGCGCCCAATCTTCACGCCCTGCTCGCCCAGCCGCTCGATGAACTGTTCCGCCGGACGGCGCACATCAATCATGAAGCAGTTGCTGTGAGACGCCGTGCAGGTGAATCCGCGGTTTTTTAGCCAGGCCACCGTCTCATCCCGCAATCGGGTATTGAGTGCCTTGCGCGCCGGCACCAGTTGCACATCTGCAAGGCTGGCGCGGGCGGCCAGCAGGCTGGCGGCCGCCGGCACGTTGTCCCCGCCAAACACCGCCAGTTGTTCCAGCAGCTGCGGATGACCGATCGCAAGCCCCAGGCGTGCGCCGGCCAGGCCGTAGATTTTCGAGAACGTGCGCAGCACCAGCAAGTCGTCATGGTCCTTGACCCACGCCACACAACTGGGTGCGTCACTGAAGTCGATGTAGGCCTCGTCCACCAGCAAAATGCTGCCTTGGGGTTTGCGCGCCAGTGCCTGTTCGATGGCCTTGGCGGGTGTGAGGGTGCCGGTGGGATTGTTCGGGTTGCAGAGGTAGATCAGGCCGGGCTGGCGGTCAACGGTGAGCATGGCGGGAAGGTCATGGGCGTGATCGGCGGTGAGGTCCACTTCATGCACCCTGGCCTTGCACGACTCGGCTGCCTGGCGCGGAACTTCGTAGGAAGGCGTGGCCATCACCAGGCTGCGGGTTTCGCTGGTAAACGCCAGCACCGCGTAGCGCAACGCAGCCATGGAGCCGGCGAACACCGCCACCTGTTCCTCCAGAATGCCCTGCTGTTTGGCAAACTGTTCGACCAGCGCGTACATGTCCGGGTACGGGTAGCGCCCCGAAACGGCAATACCGCGCTGCATGGCCTGCCGCGCAGCCGGCGAGGGCCCGTAGGGGCTTTCGTTGTAGTTGAGCAGCACCTCGGGCGCCGCCACGGCGGGGCTTGCCTCAGCCCAGTCCAGGCGACCCAGCAACGGCAAGGCCGCGCCCAGTGCGATCAGGGAACGACGACTCACGTTGACCATGAAGACCTCTCCTTGTCGGCTCGCAGCTTCAGGTGCGGGATTTGCCCCCGTTCCTGCAATTGGGTATGACGAGGAAAACAGCCGGTGATTTACCCAACCAACAAAAAGCCCCGCACTTCATACCGAAGGCGGGGCTTTTGCGTTTCCGGCTAGTTGGAATGAAAACGCCGGTTCAACGCGATCCGCTTGGCCTCCACTGCCCGCAGGTGTTTGTGGTGACGGCGCCACAGCAACAGCACGATGATCAGCACCAGCACCACCAGGCCACCGCCCCACAGCAGGTACGGCATGGCCGTGATCAACAACGGCGCATCCCCGCCACGACGCAGGCTGGTGACTTCTTCGGAACTGACGCTCAGCGCCGGGTTGCCGAAGGTCTGCAGGCTGTAGTTGGCGATGGCGGCGATTTGCGCGTCGTTCAGGTCACCGCCCAGGGCCGGCATGCTCACGGCGCCGTCGGCACCTTTGCGGTCGATGCCCGCGATGATCGCCATCACCAGGTTGTTGGCCTGGTTGCCGTTGAGCGCGGTGTTGAGGCTCAGGGACGGGTAGAACTTGTCAGCCGAGCCCTGGCCATCGCGGCCGTGGCAGCTGGAGCAGGCCGAGTTGTAGAGGCGTGCGCCATCCAGTCCGGTGGCGTCGGCCAGTGAGGCTTGATCGCCCTGGCCGGTTTCCAGGGTGCTCATGTCCACCGGCTTGACGTCACGCACCACCCGCTCGGTTTGCCCGGGATCGCGGATCGGCGGCACGCTGTGCAGGTAGGCGGCCATGGCATGCAGGTCGCTGTCGCTGAGGTAGCGGAAGCTGTTTTCCACGGCTTCGGCCATGCCGCCCGCCGCTTGGGCCTTGTCGGCGAGGTGACCGTTTTTCAGGAAATTGACCAGGTCATCTTCGCTCCAGTCCCCCAGCCCGCTGACCTTGTCGGAGGTGAGGTTGGGCGCGACCCAGCCACCCAGTTTCGCACCGGCCAGGTACTGGCTGTTGTCCTCGGCCATCAAGGCATTACGCGGGGTGTGGCAGGCGCCGCAGTGGGCGAGGTTGTCCACCAGGTACTGGCCACGGCTGGTCTGTTCGGTGGCGCCGGGCTTGGGCACGAAACCCTGGCTGTCGAGGAACACCAGGTTCCAGCCGAACATCAGTTGGCGGATGTTGAACGGGAACGCCAGGTGCGTTTCCGGCACTGGCTGGTCCACGGCTTTGACGCCCTGTTGCAGGTACACATACAAGGCGTGGATGTCGTCATCACTCATGCCTTGGTACGAGGTGTAGGGCATCGCCGGGTACAGGTGCTGGCCCTTGGCGTTGATGCCTTTGCGCAAGGCGTCCGCCAGTTGTTGCTCGGTGTAGTCGCCGATGCCGTAGGCCTTGGACGGGGTGATGTTGCTGGAGATGATCTTGCCCATGGGCGAGTCGATCACATACCCGCCGGCCAGCGGCGCGCCGCCATTCTCGGCGGTACGGTGGCAGGCTTCGCAGTCGCCGGCACGGGCGACATACGCACCTTTCTGGATCAGCGCGGCAGTGTCTTCAGCGGCAAACACCGGCAACGCGGTGAGCAGCAAGGCCAGCAATGGAAATTTAAGCAATCCCATGACCTAGACCTCCCGCGCAATGATGTCGGCCATACGGATACTCAGCGCCACGCCGGCCAGGGTCGGGTTGATGGTGCCGGAGGCCGGTATCACCCCGGTGGTGGCGAGAAACAGGTTGGCGTGGTCGTGGGTGCGGCACTCGTGGTTGACCACCGAATCCTTGGGGTTGGCGCCCATGATCACGGTGCCCATCAGGTGGTCGCGGTTCTGGTAGCCGGTGTTGTCTTCCACCACCGTGCCGCCCATCAGCTGCACGAAGTGCGCATAGTCTTCAGTGACGCCGGCCTTGGCCGCCTTCACGTAGTCGCCCACCTCGTAGTTGACCACCAGCATCGGAATGCCCAGGGCGTCCTTGCGGGTGCGGCTCGGGCGCACGGTGTTGGTCTGCAATGGCAGGGTTTCATACACGGTAGAGACGTCGACCCAACGCGCCGCATCGTGGCGGATGCGTTCGTCCAGCTCCTTGCCGTACACGCCCTGGGCGATCAGCCGCTTGGCCACGGCAATGTTCGGCACGTTGTTGGAGATCGAGTGTTTGACCGAGGCCCGCTCCTTGCGGAACTCGCCGTCGCGGCGGTTGAAAATCCCGCCCTGCTGCACCGCGCCGCGTCCCGGCCACAACGGCTCGTCGGCGATAAATTGCAGGCCCTGGCCGGTGTGGTCCATCAGGTTGCGACCGACCTGGTCGGAGGAGTTGGCCACCTCGGAAATCAGCAGCAGCTTGGGGGTTTCCAGGCCGTGGGCGGCAACGATGAAGTACTTGGCAGTGAGCCGCACATCAGCGCCGGTGGAGCTGCGGTAATGGATCGCGACGATCTTGTCGTCCGCGCCTTTTTCCAGCTTGTAGGCGGTGGCGTCGGTGATCAGCTTGGCGCCGGCCTGTTCCGCATGGCGGGCGTGCACGTCGCCGCTGTACATCGCGCCGATGGGGCAGACCGGCATGCAGTTGTTGTTGCCGCTGCACGCCGGGCGCCCGTCGTAGGGTTCAGTGGCACGGCCATTGGGCTCATGGATAAAGTGATACCCCGCCGGTGCCATGCGTTCGCGCAGGCGCTGGAACAGGTAGGTATCACCTTCCGGCGCCATCGGGTACGGGCTTGAGCGTGGCGGGAACGCGCCGTCGCCCTGCCCGCTCTGGTCCTGGGTGTCACTGCCGCATACGCCCAGGGCAATTTCCGCACGCACGTAATAGGGTTCCAGCTCGCTGTATTCCAGCGGCCAGTCGCGACCTACGCCGTAGAGCGTCTTGAGTTTCATATCGTTGGGCAAGTAACGCCAGCACGCTGCTGCCCAGTGCCAGGTGGTACCGCCCACCAGTTTCAACATGCCGGGGCGAAACTCGAAAGAACCGGTGTTCTCGATGTATTGCTCATCATAAGAATGATGGGCCCACGGCTCATTCGGATAGGGTGAGTTGTAATTGCCCTTGTTCGACGAATTACGGAAGTTCTCGACTATCTTCCAGCGGGGAATATGTTCACCCGCTTCCAGAATAATCACCGACTTGCCGAGTTTGGCCAATTCAAAGGCTGCGTTACTGCCTAATGCGCCGGAGCCAACCACAATGACATCGGCGTCAAAATCCTGATTCATAAAAGTGCCTTGTCTTAGTCTTAGTCGTTGGCCAGCGTGGCCGGAGGATTGACCCAGTAATTGGTTTTTCCCCGGGAGTACGTCGGGATCACCGTGGCGTCCGCGGTCGGCGCATAGGCCAGGGCGCCGGTGAAGGTGACCAGGCGCGTGCCGTCGGTGGCGCGCAGGGACACCGGCGTGCCGGTGTAGCCCAGGTACCAGGCGGAGACGATTTTCTGCGTCGTGTCCTTGATCACCGGGTCGGCGTAGAACGGGCTGCCGGACAACTGGCCGACGTTGCGCAAGTGATGCTGGCCAACCTTGCTCCACAAGGCTTTGATCTTCTCGGGGAATGCAGGGTCGTTCCGGGTGCACTGAGCCAGGATGCGCAAGGACAAGGCGGCATCCAGGTTCGAGCGTTCGAGGAGGAACATCGACAGTTGGCGGAAGGATTCAATGTCGTCGCTGGCGGCGCTGCTGACTTCCTGCGCCAGCGCGGCACCTGCCCACAGCGGGGCAAACAGGCCAGCACCGGTCAAGGCTGCGCCTGAATACAGGAGTTTTCTTCGGGTTATCACGGGATATCTCCTCATGAGTCGAACAACTATCGGCGCACGGGCCTAGTTCGACTTCACTGCAAAAGGCTGAGTACTTCGTTCACGGAGGTTGAACGGACTTTAAGAGCCCTTTTTATAACTGCCAGGAGAACGCCAAGCTGTCGTGCAGCTTGTTAATGATGAGAATGAGCAACAACGCGACCGTCTATAACAGCCGCTTAAACACCGTACAGCAATTTATCCTGCAATAACATGAAACATCCATTTGGATGTTTGCTCAGTTGTGCAGGTAATCCGCGAGGGGATACTTCGCGCACAAGGCTTGAGCCTGCAAGCGCAGGGATTCGTGTGCATTCGGATCCAGGGTGAACTTGTGCTCGTTGAGGGGCGTGACCGCATCGAGTACCCGGCACACCAGTTCGACGACCTGCCGACATCCATCGGCGTCGAGCTGGCGTTGCGCCAGGGAGCCGGTGCCGATACACAACCCGCCAGCGACGAATGATGGTCGCGTCTCTCCCGGTGCGCGATGCTTGTCCACGATGATGCCGCACTGCTCCAGCGCCGCCTGGGCGATGGCGCCGGTGATGCCGCCACGCAAGCGAATCAGCACCGAGTGGTTTTCACTGCGCCCGCCCACCACCTCGTAGTCACAGGCCTGGAACGCGCTGGCCAGTTCGTCGGCCGTGGTGCGAATACGCGCCATCCAGGCGTCGAAATCCGCGGACATGGCGTAGCCGAACGCCGCCGCCTTTGCCGCGATCATGTTGAAGGCCGGTGCGCCCTGCATTCGTGGGAACACGGCTTGATCGAGGAGCCGGCTGAAGCTGGTCTTAAGGCCCGGCACCTTGGTTTCGGCGTCGCGACCGGAAAGGATCAGGCCGCCACGCGGGCCGCCCAGTTGTTTATGGGTGCACAGCGTAGTGACGTGGGCTGCGTCGATCGGGCTCGGATGGCGCCCGGTGGCGACCAGGCCGGCGATGGTCGAAATGTCCGCCAGCAGGATCGACCCGGCTTCGTCGGCAATCGCACGCAAGCGCGCGAAATCAATGGTGTGCGAGTAGGCCGTCGCCCCGCAGATGATCACGCGCGGGCGATGGGCCAGCGCCAGTGTGCGCACCTGGTCGTAGTCGATAACACCCTTGGAGGTAGTGCCGTACCTGAGCGCCTTGTAGTTCGCGCCGGTGAACGCGACGGGGCTGGCGTGGCTCAGATGCCCGCCGTGATCGGGGGCCATGCCGAGCACGGTGTCTCCCGGCTCCAGCAAGGCCGCCAGTACCTGATAGTTGGCAGTCGACCCCGAGTGTGATTGCACGCCGGCGTATTGCGCACCGAACAGCTCACGCGCTCGGCGCACAGCCAGGGCTTCGACCCGGTCGGCATTCTCGCAGCCGGCGTGATGACGCCAGCCGGGCGTGCCCTCGGCGGTCACGTTGACCAGCAGCGAGGCGGACGCCGCCAGGATATTCGGCCTCACTGCGCAGGACGAAGCGGCCAGCGACAGCGTCTGGTGTTGGCGCGTGACTTCCGCATCCAGCAACGCTGCCAGCTCCGCGTCTTCTGCCCGTAGATCCGCCAGCCCTCGTTGCAGCAGGTCGGCCTGGTGGGTAAGTGGTTGCGTGTCGACTGCCATTGTCCTGTGTTCCTTCCCTGAAAATCCCGTGCGCCTTTCCGTTGGGCGCAGGGCAATTAAGCAGAAAAATGAACATTTTCCAAATTAAATGATTCTTTTTGGCCGCACACAGGGGGACAAGACGCGGTTTTTCCTGGCTGAATGCTGGCCAATCGCCAAAAAACTGATCACGGTCTTTATTCTTGTGGCAGGCGCATGCAACACTTCGCGCCGCGGCGAAGCACGCACCCCCAGCGCAACATGGACGCTCTGTGTAGAACATAAGGAAGTGGTGGGCATTTGATTCACAGAAAAGAACGCACCGAGTATTTGAAGAGCAATATCAAATACCTGATCAAAAGCCGCGGAGAGACGCAGCTGTCGTTGTGCAACGCGGCCGGCCTGACCAGAACCACGATCTACAACATTCTGGAAGGCAAGGTCGTTAACGTACAGCAGTCCACCATCCGCAAGATCTCGGATTTCTTCGGCGTTTCCTATGAAGAAATCGAGACCCTCGACTTCGAAGAAAAAGAGATCATCGACAGCAGTATTTCCCCCCAGGGCAACATGAACCCTGCTGCCGTGCCGATCATCAAGCAAAGCCAGGTCATGGCGAGCATGGACAAGCGCATTGGCGAACTCGCCACGCTGTACCCGCTGACCTACTACTTCGGCACTTCCTACAACTTGATAGCCGTGCTGCTGGAACATGCGATTGCCGGCGTCAACGAGCCGGGCGATTTGTTGATCGTGCAGAAAGGGACGTCGAGCGACGACAAGGAAAAGTTGGTGTACGACAGGCTCAGCAAAAAACTATTTATCACGGATCAAGCGTGTGTCAGCTCGGATCGTATCTGTGTGGTGGGAGATATCATCGAGGAGCGCTTCAATGACAACGTATGAGCACGAAGTCGAAAACAGCAAATACAAGTTGCTGGGGTTCGAGAATGACAAGAGCCTGGCGGTGATCATGGTGATCGCCACGGGCAAGATCATTCGGATAAAGCTGAGCGAAGTGCTGAACAGCGAAATCATGGACAATTTAAACAAAATGGAAGTGAAGAACATGTACAAGAAGTTCTACTCACAGGGCGGAGCGCTGACCGCGTACGACCTCAACGACCGCAACGAGAACTCATGGATGATTTACATCATCCTGAACCTGCTGCTCTTTACGTTCTATATCTTCACCAGCATCGCCGCGACCAAACCTATTTACCTGGAGTCGCTGGGCATTATCGTCACGCCCGGCACGTTCCTTTACCCGCTGACGTTTCTGATCGTGGACTTGCTCAACGAACAGTTCGGCCTGCGGCTGGCGAGACGGGCCATCCTGTTTGCGTTTGCCAGTAACGCGATGATCATCATCCTGCTCTACGGCTCGACCTTCCTCCCCGGTTTGCCAGGCTGGAAGCTCGACGGGCCTTACAACGACGTGATCATCCAGGTGTCGTCGGTGCTCATCGCCTCTTCGGTTTCGTTCCTGGTGTCGGAGAACATCAACTCGTACCTGCTGTGCAAGATCAAGGAGCTGACCAATTCCAGGTACCTGTTCCTGCGGATTTTCCTGAGTACGTTCTTCGCGGTGATCATCGACAGTTTCCTGTTCTGCTTCATCGCGTTCTACGGCGCCATGCAGACCAGCGACATCCTGAACATGATCTACGTGCAGATCGCGATCAAGGTTTGCTTTGCCTTCTTCAACATCCTGCCGGCCTATGGCGCCCGCTCGCTGTTCAAGCGCTACATCACGGGCGATACCCAGGCCCAACCGCACGCCAGCTGATGATCGTTCCCACGCTCTGCGTGGGAATGCCGCGTTGGACGTTCCGCGTCCGCCTTTGTGACGCGGAGCGTCACGGGATGCGTTCCCACGCGGAGCGTGGGAACGATCGACATCACGCCAGTTTGCTTTTCAGGCTCTGCATGACGGCTGCCTTGTTTTCGAGGTAGTCGTTCAGGCCACGTGCGCGAAGGTTGCACGCGTCGCAGTTGCCACAACCCGTACCGATAATGCCGTTGTAGCAGGTCAGGGTCTGGTTGCGGATCAGGTCCAGCTGCTGGTGATCGTCCGCCAGGGCCCAGGTCTCGGCCTTGTTCAGCCACATCAACGGCGTTTCCAGGCGCACGTCGTATTCCATGCCCAGTTGCAGCGCTTTGTTCAGCGCCTTGACGAACTCGTCCCGGCAATCGGGATAGCCGGAGAAGTCGGTTTCACACACCCCGGTGATCACCGTTTCCGCCTTGACCTGGTAGGCGTAGATCGCCGCGAGGGTCAAAAACAGAATGTTCCTGCCAGGCACGAATGTGCTCGGCAAACTCTCGCCTGAGCTGTTCACCGTAGGTACCGGAATGTTGTCGCGGGTCAGGCTGCTGATGGCCAGCTCGTTCAACAGCGACACGTCCATCACTTTGTGAACGGTGGCGCCCAGCTGTTTGGCGAGTTTCTGTGCGACTTCGATTTCCGCCACATGGCGCTGGCCATAATCGAAGGTAATGCAGTGCACCTCGTCATACAGCGCCAGTGCCTGGATCAGGCAGGTGGTCGAATCCTGCCCACCACTGAATACGATAACGGCTTTTTTACTCATCACGCTGCTTCCTGCATTTGTAAGATTTGGCATAGTTTAAAGGCCCCTCAATAAAAAACCCCGCGCTTCTTTCGAAGGCGGGGTTTTTTACTGCTCGATCACTCAGTGAGCGTACGTCAGCAGCAACTCTTTCGGCACCTGGAAATCCAGGGACATCATCACGCTCAAGGCGGTGATGGTAAAGATCGAGAAGACGAACAGCTTGCGTGCCCAGACGGTGTCATCCACCGCCTTGTAGCCGGTCCAGGCCATGTACAACCAGTACATGCCCATGGCGGCGGCAACGGCGAGGTAGCTCATGCCGGCGTAGCCACTGAAGGTCAACATCAAGGTCGCCACGAGGAAGGCCAGGATGTAGAGCAGGATGTGTTTCTTGGCGACCTTGATGCCACGCTTGACCGGAAGAACCGGAATCGAGGCAGCCAGGTAGTCGTTGAAGCGGAAGATCGCGATGGCATAGGAGTGCGGCATCTGCCACAGGCTGAACATCACCAGTAGCACCAACGCGGCCATGTCGAAGCTATTGGTCACAGCCACATAACCAATCACCGGCGGCATCGCCCCCGACAGACTGCCCACCAGCGTGCCGTGAACCGACTTGCGCTTGAGGTACAGGCTGTAGAAGCCGACGTAGATGACGAAGCCGATCACGGCAAACAGCGCCGCCAGCGGGTTGGCCACCTTGTACAGCAACACCACGCCAGCGATACCCAGGATGGTCGCGAAGATCAGTGCCAGTTTCAGGGAGATAAGGCCCTGGACCAGCACACGATTCTTGGTGCGTTCCATCTTGATGTCGATATCGCGGTCGATGCAGTTGTTGAATACACAACCGGAAGCTACCACCAGGGACGTGCCGATCATCGCAGCCAGGAAAATGGCCAGATCGACATGCCCCTTGGAGGCCAGGAAGAAACCGCCTGCCACAGAAAGCACGTTACCGAAAATGATCCCCGGTTTGGTGATTTGGATAAAGTGCTTAAGCGACATCGGGTCTTACCTCACTTCGCCATCATGAACGTATGGATGCTGAACATGATCCATACCGACAGGCCAACCAGCAGGAGGATCACCAAACCTGCGAACACGAACGCAATCACGTTATCGCGCTGAGCCTTCGAGCGGTCCAGGTGCAGGAAGTACACCAGGTGAACCAGGACCTGGATCACCGCGAACGCCAGGACGATCATCAAGGTGATCGACTTCGGCAAGGTTGGGTACATCACCAGGCCGAACGGGATCAGCGTCAGGATGACCGACAGGATGAAGCCAATGGCGTACGACTTGACGCTGCCGTGGCTGTCATCATGGCTGTCATGGGAATGTGCATTAGCCATTACAGAGTCCCCATCAGGTAGACAACGGTGAAGACGCAGATCCAGACCACGTCCAGGAAGTGCCAGAACAGGCTCAGGCAGCTCAGGCGAGTCTTGTTGGTGTTGGTCAGGCCATGTTTGTTGACCTGATACATCATGGTCGCCATCCAGATCAGACCGGCAGTCACGTGCAGACCGTGGGTGCCTACCAGCGTAAAGAACGCCGACAGGAAGCCGCTACGGTGCGGGCCGTAACCTTCGGAGATCAGCAGGTGGAACTCGTTGACCTCCATGCCGATGAAGCCCAGGCCGAACAGGAAGGTCAGTGCCAACCAGCTCAGGACGCCTTTCTTGCTGCCCTTGTAGAAGGCCAGCATGGCGAAGCCGTAGGTGATCGAGCTGAACAACAGCAAGGCGGTTTCGCCGAGCACGTAAGGCAGTTCGAAGATGTCGTGGCCCGACGGGCCACCCGCTACGTTGTTTACCAGTACCGCGTACACCGCGAAGATCGACGCAAACAAGATGCAGTCGGTCATCAGGTAGAGCCAGAAACCGAATACGGTCATTGGCCCCGAGTCGTGGTGATGGTCATCGTGCCCATGGTCATCGACATGGGCGTGTCCAGCATTGGTCACTAAGTTCGACATGGTTTAAGCCTGTTCCAACGAGGTTTCAACACGGTTGGCCGGGATCTTCTTCTCGGCAACCAGGCGAGCGTGTTGCTCGGCTTCGATGCGTTCGATCACGTCGACCGGCACCATGTAGCCTTGGTCATCACGGGCAGCGTGAACGATGAAGTAGCCGATGGTGCCCACCAGGCTCACGATGGCCAGCCACCAGATGTGCCAGATCATCGCGAAACCGAACACGGTCAACAGCGCGCCCATCACAACGCCGGTAGCGGTGTTGTTAGGCATGTGGATCGGTTCGTAACGCGCAGGCTTCTGGTACGCAGTACCGTCTTCCTTGGCTTCGGTGAACGGATCGATGCTGTCAGCCTTCGGCAGTACGGCAAAGTTGTAGAACGGCGGTGGCGACGAAGTCGACCATTCCAGGGTGTGTGCATTCCATGGGTCGCCGGATTCGCACATGTTCTGCTTGCGATCACGCACGCTGACATACAGCTGGATCAGCTGGCAGGCGATACCCACAGCGATCATCAGTGCACCCACCATGGCAACGTACAGGTACGGTACCCACTCAGGGTTGGTCGTGGCGTTCAGACGACGGGTCATGCCCATGAAGCCCAGAGCGTAGAGCGGCATGAACGCGACGAAGAAGCCCGAGATCCAGAACCAGAATGCAGCCTTGCCCCAGCCTTCGTGCAGCTTGAAGCCGAACGCTTTCGGGAAGTAGAAGCTGAAACCTGCGATGTAGCCGAATACTGCGCCGCCGATGATCACGTTATGGAAGTGAGCAATTACGAACAGGCTGTTGTGCAGTACGAAGTCAGCACCCGGGATGGCCAGCAGTACGCCGGTCATGCCGCCGATCGCGAAGGTCACCATGAAGCCCAGGGTCCACAGAACCTGGCTGGTGATACGCAGACGACCGTGATAGATGGTGAATAGCCAGTTAAATAGCTTCACCCCCGTCGGGATGGAAATCAGCATCGTCGCCAGTCCGAAGAACGCGTTGACGCTGGCCCCCGAACCCATGGTGAAGAAGTGGTGCAGCCAAACCATGAAGCCCAGTACCGAGATCGCGCCCGAGGCGTAGATCATCGAGTGGTGACCGAACAGGCGCTTGCCCGAGAAGGTCGAGATCACTTCAGAGAAGATACCGAACGCTGGCAGGATCAGGATGTACACCTCAGGGTGACCCCATGCCCAGAACAGGTTCACGTACATCATTGGATTGCCACCAAGTTCATTGGTGAAAATGTGGAAATCCAGGTAACGGTCAAGCGACAGCAACGCCATGGTTGCAGCCAGGATCGGGAACGATGCAACGATCAGTACGTTGGCCCAGGTGCAGGTCCAGGTGAAGATCGGCATGTCCATCAGCTTCATGCCAGGGGCGCGCATTTTCAAGACGGTGGCCAGGAAGTTGACCCCCGTCAGTGTCGTCCCGAGTCCTGATAACTGTAGCGCCCAGATGTAGTAATCCACACCCACGCCCGGACTGTAGGCCAGGCCCGACAATGGCGGATACGCAACCCAACCGGTCTTGGCGAATTCGCCGACGCCCAGGGACAGGTTGATCAGCACTACGCCGGATACCAGCAGCCAGAAGCTCAGGGAGTTCAGGAACGGGAACGCAACGTCACGCGCACCGATCTGCAGCGGCAAGGCAAGGTTCATCAGGCCGGTGAAGAAAGGCATCGCCATGAAGATGATCATGATCACACCGTGGGCGGTGAAGATCTGGTCATAGTGTTCAGGAGGCAGGTAGCCAGGCGAACCCTCGGTGGCCATGGCCAACTGGGTACGCATCATGATGGCGTCGGCAAAACCACGCAGCAGCATGACCATGGCAACGATGACGTACATGACGCCGATTTTCTTGTGGTCGACCGAAGTCAGCCACTCGGTCCACAGGTAGGTCCACTTCTTGAAGTAAGTGATACCTGCAAACAGTGCCAGACCACCCAGCGCGATCATGGCGATGGTCACCATCACGATCGGCTCGTGGAACGGGACCGCATCCCAACTTAATTTACCAAACATCGTTTACTCCTCTGCCCCAGCAGTTGAATGCGAGCCCGTGTCAGAACCTTCAACCGCGGCCACTTCTTTCTTCTCGTGCTCGATCGGCTTGCCTGGCTTCATACCTTCGTACTTGTCGACGATTTTCTGAAACAGGTCCGGCTCGTACGTGGAGTACAGGGCGACTGGGTTGTTCTGGCTTGGTTTGGCAAGGGCGTCGTATTCAGCTTGATCAAGCTGTTTAGGTGCGGCCTTGACTTCGGCTACCCAGGCGTTGAAATCTTCCTGGCTCGTCGAGATCGCTTTGAATTTCATGCCGGTGAAGCCAGCACCGCTGTAGTTGGCGGAGATGCCTTCCATTTCAGCTTTCTCGTTCGCGATCAGGTGCAGACGGGTCTGCATGCCTGCCATCGCGTAGATCTGGCCACCCAGTGCAGGGATGAAGAACGAGTTCATCACGGCGTCGGAGGTGATCCGGAAATTAAGCGGGGTGTTCTCCGGGAACCGGATCTGGTTCACAGTGGCGATACCCAGGTCCGGGTAGATGAACAGCCACTTCCAGTCCAGCGCGACCACTTCGATGTTGATCGGCTTGACGTCGGAGTCCAGCGGACGGTACGGGTCCAGCTCATGGGTCGACTTATAGGTGATGTAACCCAGGGCGATGATGATGAGGATCGGCACCAGCCACACCGCGATTTCAATCTTGGTGGAGTGCGACCACTTCGGCGCGTAGGTGGCGCTGGTGTTCGACGCGCGGTATTTCCAGGCGAACGCGAACGTCATGATGATCACGGGCACCACGACCAACAGCATCAGCAGGGTGGCGGTGATGATCAGGTTGCGTTGATCCAGACCGACCTGACCTTTAGGGTCGAGCAAGGTCCACTTGCAGCCTCCCAGCATTAACATCATGCCAAGCAGCGGCAAAAAGCCTAGTAATCGGGGGTACCTGTTTTTACTCATCTCACGACCTCTAAAGCAGCTTGCGCAATGCAGTTGGGTTTTGATCGCCAACACTTCACCCTGCCAAGGGTTGGCATTTCTCTTCGATTGAATAAGGGCCTGCCCGTCGCACCTTGCGCGAATCGACACGTCCCGGGCTAGCGGTGAGTTCTTATTCGAATTCGTTGGTCAAAGGCCTTGTTACAGACCAATTCCATTTGGTGCGGATAGTTGAAAGGCTGCCGGCACCTGGGGTCGCATGAAACGTTACATCCGCTTCTCGACCGCCCTAGTTTGCTCAGGGGTGAGCAGCACCGGACATTCAGTGCGGGCGATTGTAGTTAGCTAGCGATGTATAAACCATGTCTTATCCAGAAATAATTTTTATCGTTTCCAGCAATAATCCTTCACCATTATTGCAAAGGTCCGCGATCGTATCGCGTTTGATTCTCGACAAAAACCACAAAAAATGCCGTGTTATTGGGCAATCTGCCACATCCCTTACAGCCTGTAAGGGCATCGAAAACGGATCCAAGTCCCCTAAAAACAAGGCATTCGGACATCGGGCAATGTCGCCGACCGCACGCCACTCGCGGCGTCGGCCAGACGACGAACTGACAGCCATAAAACGCCGCTTCATGCAAATTTATGGCGCGTTTACGAGCGTCAGAAACGTCCTGCGGCAGCTTCCGTGTGACAACATGTCGCACGCTGCGCACACCCAAACTTGCCCCGCGTCACGGCCTCTTCACAAATGCCTACAAACAAAAACGCCCCAGCCTTCTTTAGAGGAAGGCCGGGGCGTTGAGTTGTAACCGCTTAGGCTTTGCCCTGGCGATTACGGTAAATGCCCAGTGGCACCAGGATCACCGTCAGCACAAAGGCCACCAGCGCCCACTGGGCCAGGGACAGGCCGAGCACGGGCGGGTACGGCGTCTCGCAGAAGCCGTCGACCTGGAACCCCAGGGGAAACACCGAGGCCAGCGGCAAGCCATCGACAATCGGTTGCAGCACGTCGATGCCGCAGCTGACCTTCGGAAAGAACTGGATGTACACGTGATAGCCGGCAGCGGCGACGCCCCCCAGGGCGCTGAGGGTCACCAGTGCTTCAAACACCGTGACACTGCGGGTGGTGCGCATGGCGGCACCGATGAAGGCGAAGATCGCGATCAGCAGCAAGGCATAACGTTGCAGGATGCACAGCGGGCAAGGGGCCTCGCCCAGCACCACCTGCATGTACAGCGCCCCGCCGATCAGCGCCAGGCAGATGATGCCCAGCAGTACCAGAAAGCGTCGCTCCCTGCCCAAACGCAATTCGTCGATCATCCCCGTTTCCCTTTAGCCAATGATGGTTGTGCCAATGGCCGCAAGTTTACACGCGGACGGTGAAAGTTGAGCAGTTGGCGTGTGGAGGTTTAAACAGGAGGCATTAACAGGAGATTAATCAGGGAAAATGGAGATCAAAATGTGGGAGCGGGCTTGCTCGCGAAGGCGGTGTATCAGACACACATTCAGTGACTGACACTCCGCTTTCGCGAGCAAGCCCGCTCCCACATTTTTGACCGAGTAAGTTATTCCAGAGCCGACGCCGGCCCAAAGAACTCATACCGGCTCTGCGCTTCCGGCACACCCAGGGCCTTCAAGTGACGCTTGATCGCCGCCATGAAGCCTTTAGGCCCCAGGAAGTACGCATCCACATCGCGCTCCTGCGGCAGCCACGCCGCCAGTTGCTCCTGGCTCAGCATCCCGACCTTGTCCGCCGCCGGGCTCACGCCATCATCCTCGGCGTAGCAATAGAAGCGCTTGAGCTGTGGATGCTGCGCGGCCAGGCCGTCCACCCATTCGCGGAACGCATGCACGCCGCCATTACGCGCGCAGTGGATAAAGTGAATCGGACGCTCGGTGGCCAGCGCCGCTTCGAGCATCGGCAATGTTGGCGTGATGCCCACGCCGCCGCTGATCAGCACCAATGGCTTGTCGCTGGCCGCCAGGGTGAACTCCCCCGAAGGCGGGAACAGATCGATGGTCGCACCCACCTGGAACTGGTCATGCAGGTAGTTCGACACCCGCCCACCGGCTTCGCGCTTGACGCTGATGCGGTACTGGCCCGAATCGCCACGCGCCGACAGGGAATAGTTGCGGCGCACTTCCTCGCCCTCCAGCACCAGCTTCATGCCGATGTACTGCCCAGGCTCGGCGGCCAGGATCGGGCCGTTATCCACAGGCGCGAAGTAAAACGAGATAATTTCCGCGCTCTCCTCCACACGCTTGACCAAGGTGAACGGCCGCGCGCCACGCCAGCCGCCCGGTGCTTGTTCCTTCTCTTTATAGATAGCCGCCTCGGCACCGATCAGGATGTCGGCCAATTGGCCATAGGCGGCGCCCCAGGCACTCATCACTTCAGGGGTGGCGATTTCGCTGCCCAGCACTTCGGAAATTGCCCGCAGCAGGCAGGTACCGACAATCGGGTAATGCTCCGGCAGGATCTGCAGGGCCACGTGCTTGTTGATGATCTTTGCCACCAGATCGCCCAACTGGTCGAGTTGGTCGATATGCCGGGCGTACATCAGCACGCCGTTGGCCAAGGCCCGGGGCTGGTCGCCGCTGGCCTGGTGGGCCTGGTTGAACAGCGGGCGTACTTCTGGGTATTCGGACAGCATCATCCGGTAGAAATGGGTGATCAGGGCTTCGCCGCCACTTTCCAGCAGGGGCACGGTGGATTTGACGATGGCACGGTCTTGGGCACTAAGCATGGCAGACTCCTGAGTCTTCTTACTGAATACCCTTTACTACTCAGTATTCATGCCAACTAATAAATCCTTATAAATCAAATACTTAATATTAATGTAGTCAGTATGACTTCCTACGCTATATAGTCACTATGACTACAAGGAGTCATTATGACTGCGAAGCCGCTGCTCACCACCCTGCTGCCCCTGGTCGCCGACCTGTCCCGCGAGTTGCCCGAAGGCGAGCGTTACCGGCGCCTGCTCCAGGCCATGCGCGCCCTGCTACCCTGCGACGCGGCCGCCCTGCTGCGCCTCGACGGCGAATGGCTGGTGCCGCTGGCGGTGGATGGCTTGAGCACCGACACCCTCGGCCGGCGCTTCAAGGTCAGCGAACATCCGCGTTTCGCCGTGCTGCTCAGCAGCCCCGGCCCTACCCGCTTTGACAGCGACAGCGAACTGCCCGACCCCTATGACGGCCTGGTGGATGGCCTGCACGGCCACTTGGAGGTTCACGACTGCATGGGCTGCCCACTGTTTGTCGACGACCAGCCCTGGGGCCTGCTGACCCTCGACGCCCTGGATACCGAGCGCTTCGAACGGGTGGAACTGGACGCCCTGCAAGCCTTTGCCAGCCTCGCCGCCGCCACCGTCAATGTCGCTGAACGCATTGAACGCCTGGCCCTGCGTGCCGAAGACGAACACCAGCGCGCCGAAATCTACCGCCAGGCCAGCGGCCAGCAGCACAAGGAAATGATCGGCCAGAGCAAGAGCCACAAACGCCTGGTGGAAGAAATCAACCTGGTGGGTGGCAGTGACCTGACGGTATTGATCACCGGCGAGACCGGCGTGGGCAAGGAGCTGGTGGCCCAGGCGATCCATGCTGCATCAAACCGCGCCGAGAAACCGCTGATCAGCCTCAACTGCGCCGCCCTGCCGGAAACCCTGGTGGAAAGCGAACTGTTCGGCCACGTGCGCGGGGCGTTTACCGGCGCGCTCAACGAACGCCGGGGCAAGTTCGAGCTGGCGAATGGCGGCACGCTGTTTCTTGATGAAGTGGGCGAGTTGTCCCTCACCGTGCAGGCCAAGCTGCTGCGGGTGCTGCAAAGTGGCCAGTTGCAGCGCCTGGGGTCTGACAAGGAGCACCAGGTGGATGTGCGCCTGATCGCCGCTACCAACCGGGACCTGGCCGAAGAAGTACGCAGCGGCCGCTATCGTGCCGACTTCTATCACCGTTTAAGCGTGTATCCCCTGCAAGTGCCAGCCCTGCGTGAGCGCGGTCGCGATGTGCTGTTGCTGGCGGGCTTTTTCCTTGAACAAAACCGCTCACGCATGGGCCTGGGCAGCCTGCGCCTGACCAGCGATGCCCAGGCGGCACTGCTGGCTTATACCTGGCCTGGGAATGTGCGCGAACTGGAACACTTGATCGGCCGCAGCGCCTTGAAAGCCCTGGGTAACTGCCGGGAGCGCCCGAAGATTCTCAGCCTCAGCGCGGCGGATCTGGACTTGCCGAACGCCACCGCGCCACCGCTCGAAGCGCAGCCCGACCCCGTGCCGGACGTCACCGGCGACCTGCGCCTGGCCACCGAGAACTACCAGCGCCAGGTCATCAGCGCCTGCCTGGAACGCCACCAGCACAACTGGGCCAGTGCCGCCCGCGAGCTGGGCCTGGACCGGGCCAACCTGGGACGAATGGCCAAGCGCCTGGGCCTGAAGTAATGAACGGTGATTCTCGGGTAAAGGAGATCAAATGTGGGAGCTGTCGAGCCCCCACACTAAACCTGCTTCGCCTTGTAGATTGGATTGATCGGCGCGCCAGCCTTGGGCTTGCGAAACACCAACACATTCCCCAGCATCACCAGCACCAACCCCGCCAACGCCGGCGCCGTCCACTGATAGCCCTCGGCAAACGCCGAGACGTTTAACGCCACCACCGGGAACAGCACGGTGCAATACGCCGCCCGCTCCGGCCCCATGCGCCCGACCAGGGTCAGGTAGGCGGTAAAGCCAATCACCGAACCCGGGATCACCAGGTACAGCAGCGAACCGATGTACCGGCTGTTCCATTCCATGTCGAACGGAATGCCCTGCACCGCGCAGTACATCGCCAGCATCGACGCACCATAGGCCATGCCCCAGGCATTGGTGGTCAGTGGCTTGAGGCCCGCCTTCTGCTGCAGGCTCGACAGCATATTGCCCGCCGAGAAACACATGGTGCCGAGCAATGCCAAACCCAGGCCGAGCAAGGTTTGCGGGCTGGCGGTGTGCCCCACCAGTTCCGGCCAGAACAACAGCCCCAGGCCCAGCAAGCCAAGGCCGCCGCCCATCAACACATTGCGTGCGACCTTCTGCCCGAAGAACACCCGGGCGTTCAGCGCGTTCCACAAGGTGGCCGTCGAGAACACCACCGCCACCAGGCCGCTGGGAATCCACTGGCTGGCGGTCAGGAAGCACATGAAGTTGACGCAAAACAGGCACAGGCCCTGGGCCAGGCAGATCAGATGCCCGCGCCGGTTCATCACCTGCAGCTTGCGGCTGAGCAGCAGCATCACGAACAGCACCAGCGCCGCGAGGCCAAAGCGATAGACGATGGACACCGGAATCGCCACCACGCCCAGTTGCCACTTGAGGGCAATCCAGGTGGTGCCCCAGATCAATACGGTGAGTAAATACAGGAAAAGGTTCATGGCGGGCTCCGAGGGTTGAGCCACAGTTTCGCCCCTGGCGGCACCAGGTCTCTTGCACATTCTTGCGCTTTTGTCGGCTGCCGGGATCACAGCCGCCGCCGCGGGGAGTAGGATGCAAGCCGTCAGAGAGTACGAATATGCCGCCACTGGAAACCCTGCAAGTCTTTCAATCCCTCAACCGCTCGCCCAACGCTCGCCTCGAGCTGTGCGCCGAGCTCGGTGACGGCTTGTCTGCAGCCTTGTGGAGCAACCATCACGACGCCCAGGATTACGAAGCCCCCGACCACCACACCTTGTCCTGCTACATCGGCGGCGGCACCGGCACCTTTCGCCGCGACCAGCCCGGCACCAAGGGCGGCCCGGACAAGCTGTGCATCTTGCCGGCCGAGCATCAGTCGGCCTGGGTGATCAACGGCGAAATCCGCCTGGCCCACGTGTATTTCAGCCCCGAGCAATTCGCCTTGGGCTGCGTCACCTTGCTGGACCGCGAACCCCGCGAGTTGCAACTGCGCGAGAGCACCTTCCTCGACGATGCGCGGCAGGCCCGGCGTTTTCACCAGTTGATCAGCCTGAACTGGAAAGAGCCCGGCGAACGCCTGCTGACCAGCAGCCTGGCCCATGAGATGCTCAGCCATACCTTGCTCAGCCAGGTGGGGATGCGCGAGGGTTTGCGTTTGAAAGGCGGGCTGGCCGCCCACCAGCGCCGGCAACTGGTGGAGCACATCGACCAGCAACTGGCCGAGCCGATCAGCCTGGGGCAGTTGGCAGGCTTGTGTGCGTTGTCGGAGTACCACTTTGCGCGGATGTTTCGCGAGAGTTTTGGACTGCCGCCCCATCAATATCTGCTGGCGCGGCGCCTGGCCCGCGCCCGGGAGTTGTTGCGGGGTGGGTCGTTGCCGCTGGGCGAGATTGCCCTGGCGTGCGGATTTTCCAGCGCGAGCCATTTTACCAACCGGTTCCGCCAGGCGATGGGCGCCACCCCTGGTGAATACCGGCAGGCGTTCCTGCCTTGAAATGCAATCTGCCTGACGGCACAGGTCCAATGTGGGAGCGGGCTTGCTCGCGAAAGCGGTGTGACAGTCAACACATGTACTGACTGAACCAGCGCATTCGCGAGCAAGCCCGCTCCCACCTTTGAACTTCAGTGCTCAATAGTCCGTGCTGTTGGCCAGTGCCGTGGCCAGGCGGTTTTCCAGCGCCTTGACCCGCGCGCCTGCGACCACGTAATTGTTGGTCACCATCGAAAACACCAGCTTGCGCCCATTGGCATCGGTGACATACCCGGTCAACGACGACACGCCGCTCATGGAGCCGGTCTTGCCGTGCAGGTTGTTTTCCGCAGCGGTGCCCCGCAGGCGGTAACGCAGGCTGCCGCCCACCAGTCGCTGCGGATTACCGGCAACCGGCAACGCGTTGTACCAGGCGTTGAACCAGGGCTGTTTGCTGGCGGCCAGCAGCACATCCGTGAGGTTCTGCGACGACACCAGGTTACGCCTGGACAACCCTGAACCGTCCACCTGGTTCAACGTCGCCGTATCAATCCCCTGACGCTTCAGGAACCCGGCCACCGCCGCCACACCGGCAGGCGCCGTACCGGCATTCACGGTCTTGCGCCCCATGCTCTTGAGCAAGGCTTCAGACATGTTGTTATTGGAAAGCTTGAGCAACGGCGTGATCAGTTCCTGCAACGGCGCCGACTCATGCAGCGCGAGCACCATCGCCGTGGTCGGCGTCACACCCCCGATCATCCGACGCCCCTGCACGACAATCCCCTGCTGCGCCAAGGCCTGTTCAAACAGGTTGGCCACCAGTTGCGTCGGCTCCCACACACTGACCAGTTGCGGGCTCTGCCTGCCCGGCGCCAGCGCGCCACTGAGGCGCAACAGGTTGGTGCCGTGCTGGCGATTGATTCCATAGCTGTTGCCTGTGCCGCTGACCGCACGGTTGCTGAGCTGCACGTAATCGGTAGCCGGGCTGATCTCCACCGTCACCGGGCGCCCTGCCACGACCGGCGCCCTGGCCGTGACCAGCAGGGAGCCCGCATCAAAGTCGTCATTGGGCGACACCGTCAGCGCCGAAATCTGCGCGCCGTAGTAGGTGCTTTCATCGTCCTGGGACCAGTCGGTGCCCAGGCGCTCGGCGTCGAAGAACGTGTCGTCGAACACCAGGTCGCCCCGCACCTGCCGGATGCCCTGCTGCGCCAGGTTGGCCGCCAGCGCCTGGTAATCCGCCCACTGGATCGTCGGGTCGCCCAGGCCGCGCAGGTAGAGGTTACCGTCAAGCACCGCGCCCTGGCGGATGCCGTCGCTCAACAGTTGCGTGGAAAACCGATACTGCGGCCCCAGCACATCCATCGCCGCCGCGGTGGTCAGCAGCTTGAGGCTCGAAGCCGGGGTCAGCCGTGTGCGTGGGTTGTGTTGATAGAGCGTGTTGCCACTGCGGGCATCGCGCACCATCAGCGACACGCTGGCACCGTGCAGTGCCGGGTCGGCCAGCAACTGGTCGAGGCTGGCGCTGGTGGAGGTTTTCGGCGCCGTGGCGCAACCGCCCAGCAACAAGCTCAAGCCCAGCAGCAGCCCGCCGGTGTGTATCCATCGTCCCAACTGCATCGCTATCGTGTTCCCGCAAAGTCATTAATGGCGGCCACGCTAGCAGCTCGACAACCGTATGGCGAGGCAGCCGGCTACCGCGCCATACGGTGTAGCCGAATTTAGAACGTCAGGGTGCTGGACACCGACACCTGCCGCGCATCGCCGATGGACACGAACTGGGTGTTCACGGCCGAGGTGTAATAGGTACGGTCAAACAGGTTCTTCACGTTGAGCTGGAACTTGACCTTCTGCCCCTCGATTTTAGTGTCATAGGTGGCGAACGCATCGGCCACGGTGTAGCCCGGCAGGTCGAAGCTGTTGGCCGCGTCCCCTGCTCGCTCGCCGACATAACGTGCCCCGGCGCCGACCCGCAGTTGGTCGCCACCGAGAATGCTGCCGAAGTCATACACCGCCGACAGCGAGCCGGTGTTCTTCGCCACGTTTTGCAGGCGATTACCTTTGTATTCGGGGTCTTCGGTGACTTCGGCATCGGTGTAGGCATAGCTGCCGATCACGCTCCACTTATCCGTCAGTTGGCCGCTGGCATCCAGTTCCAGGCCTCGGGAGCGCACTTTGCCGGCGACGCTGTAGACCGAGGTCAGGCCATCGCCGACCTGCACCAGCACGTTGCGTTTTTCGATGTTGAACAGGGCGGCGCTGGCGGTGATGCGCCCCGGTATATCGAGCTTGGTCCCCAACTCCCAGGACTTCGACTGCTCCGGCTCAAGGCTGCCATCCAGCACACTTTTGTTCGCCAGCGGTGCGATGGTGGAGTTGGGCTTGAACGACTCGGTGTAGCTGCCATAGAACGACAGCTCGTCAGTGTAGCGGTACACCAGGCCCGCGCGTGGCACCCACTTCTGGCCATTGCCGTCGGTGTTGGCGGTGAACGGGACACCCTTGCCGGCGTATTGGTCGTACATCTGATAACGCGCGCCACCCACCAGGATCCACTGGTCGGTGAGGTGGATCGCATCCTGCAGGAACAGCGAGTCGCTGCGCAGCAGGTCCATCTGGTTGCTGTCCGGCGCGCTGACGGTGGTGCCCGCCACTTCATTGCCATAGACCGGATCGTTGTAGTTGAACGTGCCACGGGGCGCCTGGCGGATCAGGTCGGCCCGGTAGATCTTGCGGTATTCGTCATCCAGGCCGAAGGTCAGGTCGTGCTGCATGCCTGCGACGTTGACCTTGCCTTCAAGGCTGGCGGTGGCGAAGCGGTCGGTGGTCAGTGCGCCCTGGGTGCCGTCCATGCTGCGGGTCAGGGTGCCATTGGCGTTGACCTTGACCACACGCACCTGGCTGGCGTCGTAGGTCTCGCGGTTCCAGCTGTAGCCGAAGTGGGCTTTCCAGTCGTCATTCAAATCGTGGTCGGCCTCGAAGCGGTACAGGTCGGAGCGGCCTTCCATGTTGTTGAAGGGCTCGTCCAGGCGGCGAGTCGACGGGATGTTGAGCGGGTGGTTGGTCTTGGGGTCGATGGCGGTGCCCCGGTCGAACGGCGAGAGAAACTCCCGGTGCTCATAGGCAAACAACAGCTTGGTGTTGTCGCCGTACCAGGCCAGCGACGGTGCGATCAGGCTCTCGCGGTGAGTGCCGTAGTTGCGCCAGTAATCTTCGTCTTCGTGATCGACGATCAAGCGGTACGCCAACCCGCTGTCACCGATGGGCCCTGTGGTGTCGAGGTTGCCGCCGCTGCCGTTCTTGCCGTCGCCAAAGGTCGAGCCGCGCACGGTCAGCGAGGTGGATTGGATCAGCTCGGGTTTCTTGCTGACGATATTGACCACGCCGCCCGGATCCTGGATGCCATACAGCAACGACGACGGGCCCTTGAGCACTTCGACGCGCTCGGCGGTGGAATTCAGCGCGCGGCCCTGCACCAGCGGCATGCCGTCCTGCATGATCGAACCGTTTCGGTTGTCACCAAAACCCCGCAGCATCACCGCGTCCTGGGTGCTGCCCAAGGTGTTGGCCTGGGTGATGCCACTGATGTTGGTCAGGGCATCGTCGAGGTTGCGCGGCTGTTGATCGCGCATCACCTGGGCCGGTACAACGTTGACAGTCTGTGGGGTTTCCAGCAGCAGGCCGTGGGAACGCATCACCGAACTGGTAGGCGGCGGTTGATAGCTGGTGGTATCCGAGGCCAGGGCGGCACCGTTGATGGTGGTGGCGCCGAGGTTCAGCGCGCCGTCGGTGGGCAGCGGTTCCAGGGCCAGGGTGCGGGCGTCGATCTGGCGGAAGGTGAAGCCGGAATTACCCAGCAGGCGTTGCATGGCCTGGGCCGCACTCATCTGCCCGGTGATGGCCGGGGCCTTGATGGCGTACGGCGCTTCGTCGGTGTAGACCACGCTGATGCCGGTCACCCGGGTGAAGTCGCTCAAGGCCTGGGGCAGCGGCTTGGCGGCCAGGGCAAAGTTGAACAGCGTGCTCTGCTGCTGCGCCTCGGCCGCCTGCGCCACGCCCAGGGGCAACAGCGCCAGCCCCGAAACTGCCAATACCGAGGCTCCCAGCCAATGTTTAACCGAACCCGCCGACGTTGCCCTGGACTTCATGCTTGAGAACCCGTGTGTAAAAACGCTGTTAATGCGAATTAATCGCAGTTTCAAGCACTACACGGATGGCCGACAGGTTTACCTCACACCGATTTGAAAATAATTTCAGTCACGCCGGTTGGATCCGAAATCCGAAGCGCGGAACGTGCACATGCACGGTGCCGGCGCGGTCATCGGTGCGCCGCAGAATCAGCTCTTCGCGGCCGGCAAACAGCAACTCCCCGGCCACCGGATCGGTGCCGTAGTCGGTGGCGCTGATGGTCACTTGCTGGCCGGGCTTGAAGCCGTTCGGGTCTTCGAAGATTTCTTCCGGCAGGTTGGCCGGCGTGGCATTGCGCGCGACTTCCAGGGCTTGCTCGGCACTCATCTGGCTCGACGTGCCATGCCCGAAACCCAACACCCGGGCGAGCCAGGCGGCCACCGCAGGATAGGTTTCCACCAGCGGCGAGGTGACCGACGATCCCATGAGGAACCACAGCGGGTGCGCCAGGGCGAAGTCGGCAATCGACGGCTCGCCGAACAGGAAGTCGCCCTGCTGGTGCTGCAACTGCTGATTGATACGACCGATGATCACCGGCCATTGATGCTTGGCCTGATCCAGTTGCACACGGGTGGCCGTGCCGCCACTGAACAATTTGCTGCGGTCGGCCACCAGCACCTGGAGCATTTCCGGCGGCACTTTGGCGAACTTGACCGCCAGGGATTCCGGCTGGAACACCAGGCTCACGGCATGGGAGAACACCGTCGAATCAGCCCAGGCGGCGAAGCTTTGGCTGACCAGTTCCAGGCCTTGGGGAAACAGCGCCGGCGCGGACTTTTCCTGCTCCAGACGGCGGGCGATCAGTGCGGTGTCGCAGTAGATATCGGCGCCCACCTGCAACACCGGGGTCTTGCGATAACCACCGGTGAGGGCCGTCAAGTCAGGCTTGGGCATCACCGGCGAGATGTGCACCGAACGCCAGGACAAGCCCTTGAAGCCCAGCAACAGGCGGGCTTTTTCGGCAAATGGGGATTGCGGGTAGTGGTGGAGGATCAACTCAGTCATGCCAGGCTCCGCTCAATGAGTGAGCGTCCAGCTTAGCCTGCAAACCCGGCAAAGGCGCGCATGGGAACCTATCAGTCAAACTGATGGGCCGATCGCCGCCAGGCACTCCTTGGCGCTTTTCTTGAGTTTCTTGATCAGCCGTTCCTGGCGCAGCGCCTCGGCCTTGCTGATGCATGCCTCGGTGTACACCAGCGCCACGGCGGGGCTCGAGAGGAAAAACCGTGCGCCCTTGCCACTCTGGTGCATGGCAAAGCGGCGCACCGGGTCATTGCTGATACCGCAATAGAGCGAGCCATTGGCGGCGCGCACCAGGTAGACAAACCACGGTTTGGCTTCAGAAGGAGTCGTCACGGATCAATTCGGCAAACCATAGGAACGCCAATCTTATCAACGACTGGCCTGGAACGCCTTCAACCCTTTCAGCGCCTGGGCCCGCACGGCGTTTTTCACCAGCGGCGTCCAGCCCAGCAACAGGCCTTTGGTGCCCAACGCCTGCCGCGACCAGCGCCACAGGTCAAAGTGGTCGTGATGCTCGCAGATCTTGCCGTCACGAAACACAAAGCGCGCCCGGATATCGTTGACCACGGTGTTACCCGTCGCGCTGAACAGGTAGGTCGCCACCCAATGGGCGCTGCCGGTGATTTCATCGCTGCGCACACTGTCGAAGGTCAGGGAAAAGTCCTTGGCCCGGGTGGTCAGCATGCGCCACATGTCGCCGGCATCACGGCCACGCAGTTCACCGAATGCCGGGTCGCTGAACACCACGTCGTCGCTGTAGCAGGCGCTCATGGCCTCGGCATCCAGGCGCTGGAAGGCACTGTAGAACTCGGTGATCAAGGCGTTATGGGCGTCGCTCATGGGCAGGTTCCGCAAAAGAAGTTGGGATGGCCGGTACGATAATCCCCAAGGCCGGGGAACACTACTGGCATCAACGCCAGGAATACCTCATCCCGTCCCTTCAGGGCACCATTCCGCTGCTGCGAGCATAGTGGAACAAATCCACATCGGTGGAGATACACAGCCGGTTCATCGCGGTACTTTTCTGTTTGCTGATGGTGGAGATGCTGCGATTGACCCGCGCGGCAATCTGGCTGACGGTCATGCCGCTGGCCAGCATGCGCACCACTTCGCGTTCCTTGCCCGACAGTTGCGGCGGTTGTGATTGATCGCCCGTGCCGGCCTGCACCAACTGGGTCCGCAGGGACTCGCTGACGAAGGTCTTGCCCTCGCAGACTTCCTTGATGGCCGTGGGCAACTCCTTGGCCGACGCACTCTTGGCGACAATGCCTCGGGCGCCCTCGGCGAACGAGGCACGCAGGGTGGCGATATTGGCGAACATCGTCACCAGGATCACCGGCACCCCGGGGTATTGGCGTTGCAACAAGCCCAACAACACATAGCCGTCAGCCTGCTGCCCGCCCGGCATGGCGAAGTCCGTCACCAGCACATCGCAAGGGGTGCTGCCCAGTACCCGCAGCAACTCATCCGGGCCGTTGGCCTCACCGACCACCTTGCACTTGCCGTTGGCCTCGATCACCACCTTCTGCCCGATCCGAACAATGGGATGATCGTCAGCAATAATTACGCGAAGCATAGAAATCCATGAGTGATGGCAAATTGATTTGCGCAAAATAACCCTGTCCGTCCCGGGCAACAACCGCCCACCTGGGAGCGGTTTTCAATGGCGTCCCGTGTTCTTAAGCGGGTGATTTTTTACTTACAACAAAAAAGGAAACCACCTACAAACTAAGCCCACAGACAGAGGTAATACCCCCTACAGAATCGCTGAAAATGTCATAAATCTGTCAAATAGCGCAGATACACCAGCAGGTCCTGGTCGAACCGCTGCAATGCCCGCCTGTTGCACCGGATCCCGTGCTTGCGCACCTGTTCGATCAACTTCCCCGCACAGCGATCCAGCTCCGTCTCGCCAAAAAACGCCAGGCTTCCCGCCAGGCGATGCAGGCAGTCGACCAATGCATGCGGGTCGACGATGCGGCAAGCCTGTACCAGGCCGGCGTAATCAGCCTCGGCCTCGCGCACCAGGGTGCGCAACATCTGGTTCACCACCTGTTCATCACCAAATGTCCTGATCAGTTCGGCACGAGTCGGCCAGTGCGCCGTGGCGCAGGCTGTGGCAGGCGGGTTCGTACTGGCGCCCGGCGGCTGTGGCAGCCACTGCTCCAGCACCCCGCGCAATTGTTCCAGGGTCAGCGGCTTGAGCAGCCAGGCATCCATGCCGGCCTCAAGGCAGCGGCGCGCATCGTCCGCAGAGAGTTTGGCGGTCAAGGCAATGATCGGCACACGCGGGCGGCTGTGTACGGCCTCTCGCCGCCTGATCTCACGAGCCATGCTATAGCCATCCAGCACCGGCATGCGGCAATCGCTGATCACCAGGTCGAAATGCCGCAGGGCGATGGCGGTCAACGCGGCCTGCCCGTTGCACACCAGTTCGTGATCGACTTCGAATTTTTGCAGGAACCAGCCCATCAAGGCGCGATAGGCCTGATGGTCCTCGACGATCAGCACGCTCAGGTGCTTCCAGTGAACAGGAGGACTGCGCCATGGCACCGTTTGCTGCCTGGGGGCGTCGTCAGCAAACACGCTTGGCATCATGGCCACCTCGATATCGGCGCCGACCTGCCAGGGCCATCAGACGGCCCTGGCATATCGTCTAGTGAGGGTGCGCTTGACGGTGATCCTTAACCCATCCGCCTGGCACCCATTACCGAATCAAGCTATCCACATGAATACCACTCTTGCGATACAAGAACTACGAAAAGACAGTTTTTCCTACAGCTCCGCCCACCTATTCCGACTTGACGCAGGCGAGCTAGAGGGATAGCGGATTGTCGTAATTCTTGTATTTCCCCTCCTCCCCCCCGGCGCTAAATTGCGCCCCACCCCAAGAGGGCAATCCGCCAACTCACCTGGCGGCCAACTATCCGAACTGACCCGACGCCCAACCGCGCCTCTTTCTGCGCTGCGGTGAGCTGCACCCGTCAGTTGATCCAACACCGAGACAATACAACCATGAACAAGCACCTGATCGCCGTCGCCAGCGCCCTGCTGATCACTGGCACCGCCCCCGCCTTCGCCGCCAGCACCGTGGACCTGACAGTCAAGGGCATCATCACCCCGAATGCCTGCACGCCGAGCCTGTCCAGTGGCGGGGTCATCGACCACGGCAAGATGTCGGCCAAGGACTTGAACGCCACCCAGATCACCCTGTTGCCGAAAGTCACGCTGCAAATGACCGTGACCTGCGATGCGCCGGTGATCTTCGCCCTCAAGGCGACCGACAACCGTATTGGCTCCGGCAGCGGCAGCGGCTTCGGGCTGGGCTTTATCAACGGCACGCAAAAGCTGGGTTCCTATAGCTTGACCCTTGGCGCCAACGGTAGCCCGCCCCAGGCCGACGGCGAAACCGTGCAAGCCATCGGGTCTTTCGACAATGGCGTCACCTGGGAGCGTTGGAACAGCTTTGAAACCGGCACCTATCTCTCGGTCGCCACCCTGGCAGACGCCAGCACCCCGCGTGCCACCCAGCAACTGGTCACCCCCGTGGCCTACAGCGGCTACATCAACCGCACCGACGGCCTGGACCTGAGCAACGAAGTCAATATCGACGGCTCGGCCACCATTGAAGTGCTCTACCTGTAACCCACCTTCGCCCCTGACCTGCAACCAAAAGGTGCTGCTCGATGATGAATTCCTCACCCGCTGTCTTTCTCGCCACGTTGCTGCTGGCCCCCACCGTCCTGGCCGCCAGCAGTACCGACTTCGCCGTCACGGGCACCATCACACCCAATGCCTGTGAACCCATGCTCTCCGGCGGAGGCGTGGTGGATTACGGAAAAATGCCGGCCAAGGAACTCAACACCGACAGCCCGACCTCACTGCAGCCGCAGACCATGCAAATGGAAGTCCTGTGTGAAGCGCCAACGTTCATCGCGCTGAGCACGATCGATAACCGCGCCGGCACTTCGGCAATTAACGACTACTGGCATGGCCTGGGGCTGACGGACAGTGGCGAAAAACTTGGCGCCACCGCATTCGGTCTGCTCAACCCGGTCGCGGACGGCGTCACGGTCAAGACGATCAACTCGACCGATGGCGGGGTGACCTGGCTCCCGTCGATTTACCTGGGCCACTACACCCAGACCTCGGTCGCCACCAACGGCGGTGCGAACACCCCGATTGCGATACGGCAATTCAGTGCCGACCTGCGCGTGTACACGATGGTCGACGGCACCGACCGCCTGACCGTGCTCGACGAAGTGCCGCTGGACGGCCATGCCACCGTGCAACTGAAGTACCTGTAACCCTTTATTCAACCGGCCCCACTCGAAAGGAAACGTGTGCCCCATGAAACTTACGCTCAATGCCCTGGCCACCGCGCTGTTGCTCAGCACCAGCGCCTCTGCCCTGGCGGCGTCCACCGTCGACCTGACTGTCAAAGGGGTGATTACCCCCAACGCCTGCACACCTGGCCTGTCCGGCGGAGGGATGGTGGACTACGGCAAGATCTCCGCCAAAGACCTGAACCTCACGACCCCCAAACAACTGCCACGCACCACCTTGCAACTGACCATCACCTGCGACGGCGGCACCCTGTTTGCCGTCAAGGGCACCGACAACCGCGCCGGGTCCAACTCCAGCGGCGGCACCTACGGCCTGGGGTTGATCAACGGTACGCAGAAGCTGGGGGCCTACGACCTGATGCTGAATAACGCAGTCGCAGACTCTGTCGCCGTCACGGTGCTGGAATCCGGGGATAACGGCACGACCTGGGCAGAGTCGGCGGACGCGATCCTGCCACCCAGCGCATTGGCGGCTTTCGGCGATAGAACCTCGGGCACCTGGCTGCCGGTGCCGATCCAGCAAGTCGTCAGCGACCTGGTGGTGTACGCGCAGATCGCCCGGGCCGACAGCCTGGACCTGAGCGATGAACACCCGATCGACGGCTCGGCCACGCTGGAAGTGAAGTACCTGTAAACCCGCGGCCTCGTCGTTCGCGGCGAGGCGCCTTACTTGCACCGAACACATTGAAGACCGAATGATGAACAGAACCCTACGCCTGTGCACGGCGCTGTTATTGCTCAACACCGGCTCTAGCGTGTTTGCCAGCACCGCCACCGAGATGACCCTGTCGGGCCTGGTCACCCCCAGTTCCTGCACCATCGCGCTCTCCGGCAGCGGCATCATCGACCACGGCACCATCCCTGCCCATCTCCTCAACCAGGTGGCTCCCACCCCGTTGCCCACCCAATGGCTGGAGGTAGAGATCCACTGCAGCGGCCCCTTGTTGTTTGGCCTGATTGGCCTGGACAGCCGCGAAGATTCGTCCGCCGCACCGGACACTACCTACGGCCTGGGGAGAAACCCCATCGCGCCCGCGGAGCAGTTGGGTTACGTCGACCTGGCGTTCGAAGCGGCGCAAGGAGACGGCCAGGCCATGCAGTCACTTGTGTCAAACCCCGAAGGCGGCCTCTGGGCTCCCCAACCGGCCATCCACCCCAAGACACTCATGGGCTTTGCCCGTCCCGGCCGACCGTTTCCGGAACCCATCGTCACCCTGACCACCCGGATCCGCGCACAGACCACCATCCACCCGGCGAACCGTCTGACCCTCAGGCAAGACGTTCCCCTCGATGGCTCACTGGTCCTGGATTTGCGTTACCTCTAAGCCCTGTGATCATTTTAGGAGCTGCGTCATGAAGACCTATCCAACCTTGCTGGCCCTGGGCTGGCTGCTGAGCACCCAGGCGTTTGCCGACGGCATGGTGCCCGACACCTCGGTGGTGATCGTCAACGAGGCCGACGGCGAAGCTTCGGTGTCGGTGACCAACACCGACGGCAAACTGGCCCTGCTGCACGTCACCCTGGAAGACATTCCGGAGGACACCGAATCGCTGCTGTTCGTCACCCCGCCCCTGTCCCGGGTCGAGGCCGACAAAAGCCAGCTGGTGCGCTTTATCCTGCGCAACCCCACGCCCCTGAAAACCCAACGCCTGAAGCGGGTGATCTTCGAAGGCATGCCCAAGGACCGTGACGCCGCCCAGGCTGGCCATGCGCGGGTGGGCGTGACCGTGCGCCAGAACCTGCCGGTGATCATTCATCCCAAGGGCCTGGCGCCGAACCGCACACCCTGGACCGGGCTGACCTGGTCGTTGAACGCCGGTCACCTGAACGTCGCCAACCCCACGCCTTACGTGGTGCGCCTGGCCCAGGAGCTGCAATTGCTGCCCGGCAAGCAGAGCCTGGTGCTGCCGCGCACTTATGTGTTGCCCGGCGAAACCCTGCGGCTCAGCACGCCCCACACCGCCACGGCCGTACGCCTGCAACCGGCCACCGTGTACGGCTTTGCCGTCGCCGCCTATGAAGCACCGATAACCGCCGCAAACGCTGAATAACGAAGTGACAGCCCTGTGACTGTCACCGGGAAGCCCGCCAACCGTTGCAGGCTTCCATAACCTGAGTGCCTTTACGTGAACACAGTAACCACTGACCCGGCTGGCGAAGCCGTGCCCGACTGTCCTTTACGCCCCGCCCGGATGCGGGCCGCGCTGCCACTGACCATGGCGTTGCTGTCGGCCGATGCCTGGGCCGATGCCTTCGACGCGCAAACCCTGCACCAGCGCGGTATCGACCCGGAGCTGGCCTACCTGCTGCTCGACGCACCGCGCTACACCAGCGGCCGCCATGCCGTGAGCCTGACGGTGAACGGCCAGCGCCGTGGCCGCCTCGATGTGCAGTTCGACAGCCAGGGCGCGCTGTGCTTCGACCGCCCGCTGCTGGACGCCGCCGACCTGGTGATACCGGCCCCGCTGGCCGACAGCCGCTGCCATGACTTCCTCGGCGAATACCCGCAAACGGTGGTGGAGCAAGACCCCGCCAGCCTGAGCGTGAGCCTGATGGTGCCCACCGATGCTCTGCGCCCGCGCCAACGTGAGCTGTCCGGTTATGAAACCGGAGGGTTCGCCGGCTTGCTCAACTACGACCTCACCGGTTTGTACAACCGTTATGGCGACGACGCCAGCCGCTTCGGCTCGGCCAATACCGAGCTGGGCTTCAACGCGGGCGACTGGATCGTGCGCAGCCGCCAGGTCCAGACCTGGCAAGACTCCCGGTCCCGCAGTACCCACCTGGAAGCCTATGCCCAGCGCACCTTCGCCGAGCAGCAGGCGGTGTTGCAGGCCGGGCAGATCAACCTCTACAACCCGGTGCTGTCATCCGCGCAGATCACCGGTATGCAGCTGTTTACCGAACAGGCCCTGCAGGACCAGGAACAGGGCTCGACCATCAGCGGCATCGCCAACAGCCCGGCCCAGGTGGAGGTGCGCCAGAACGGCGCGCTGATTCACTCCACGGTGGTGCCGGCCGGGCCGTTCTCGCTGACCGACGTGAGGCGCCTGAACACACGCTCCGACGTTGAAGTGACGGTCAAGGAAAGCACCGGCGAAGAGCGACGCTTCACCGTGCCGGCGGCGATGCTCGGCATCGGCTTGCCAGCCCCGGGTTACTCGTTGGGGGCGGGCCGGGTGCGCAATATCGGCGATACGCGCGGCGACGATCCGTGGGTGATCAGTGGCGGCTGGAGCGGCGCCTTGAACCCGCGCCTGAGCCTGGGAGCCGGCGCGCTTGCCGCCGAAGACTACCGTGCCACGGGTGCCAGCCTCGGCCTGTTGCCGTGGCCAGACGGCCAGGTACAACTGTCGACCCAGATTGCCGATGCCCAACGCCTGGGTGAACGCGGCGTACAGACCGACCTGAGCCTGTCCCAGCGCCTGGGCCGGCAATGGTCGATCACCGCCGGCGCCTCCCACCGCACCATGGGCTACCGGGAGCTGGAAGACGCCGCCTACTACGACTCACGGGACGACGAGGGTCGCCTCACCCGCTATCGCGACCAGCAGAGCCTGGCCCTGGGCTGGGCCCATCCATGGCTGGGTGCCTTCAATGCCGGCCTGTCGCGCACCACCACGTTCAACGGCGAAAACAGCAGCCGTGCCCTGGCCTCATGGGGCACCAGCGTGCGCGGCGTGTCGCTGTCGGCCAGTGCCGAGTGGCAGGTCAGCGGCCGGCAGAATAACGAGAACGCGGTGTACCTGAACCTGAGCGTGCCACTGGGTGAGAACCGGCGTGGGCGCTCCTGGGTGCGCAACTCCGGTGGCGAGCATCGCATCGGCCTGGGGGTGAACGAGCAGGTCAACGATCAACTCAGTTACCGGGTCAGTGCCGAGCACGACAGCCGCGACCAACAAGTGGAATCCACCCTCGGCGTGTCCTATCTGCCGCGCTATGCACAACTGGACATGAACTACAGCCGCTCTGACGCCGAGCGCTCCAGCTACCAGGGCGGTGTGCGCGGTGCGGTGGTGGCCCACAGCAGTGGCGTGACCTTCTCGCCTTATCCGGTGCGCGAGACCTTTGCGCTGGTGTCTGTCGGCGATATGGCCGGGGTCAAGCTCACCACGCCCAGCGGCCCGGTATGGACCGACTTCCAGGGTCAGGCCGTGGTACCGCAGGTGTCCGCCTACGGGCGCAGCCCCGTGGAAGTGCAAACCCAGTCGCTGCCACGCAACGCCGATATCAGCAACGGCCTGGCCGTCATCAGCGCCGGGCGCGGCGCCGTGGATCGGGTGGAGTTCGGCGTGGCCCTGACCCGCCGCGCCTTGCTCACGGTGGCAACCGACCACGGCACGCCATTGCCCCGTGGCGCCACGGTGAGTACCGCCGATGGCGAGTTCGTGACCCTGGTGCAGGAAGGCAGCCAAGTGTTCTTGCCGAACGTGCTGGACCCACGCCCCCTGTGGGTCAAGGCACCGGGCATGAGCCGCTGTGAACTGCAGGTTGAACTCGCGGAAAAAGCCGACCCGCAGGTGTATTTCGAAACCGCCCCGGCGCGTTGTGTGACGCCATGAGGAAGAGTGTAATGAAGCGATTGTTACTGCTGGGATTGGCCCTGGGCGCCATCGTACAGAGCCGGGCGCACGCCGACGAATGCCAACTGACCCTAAGCCAGTCGCGCCTGGATTTCGGCGTGATGAACCGCGCCGTGCAGCGCAACCCCGGCGCAGAAATCCTGCTGGGAGAACGCCGCCTGAGCCTCAACCTGAACTGCCCGACGCCCACCGATATGCACGTGTTCTACCGAGCCCTGGCCGCGACCGCCGAGCGCTACCGCTTTACCGAGCGTGGCAGTTACCGCGTGCACATCAGCGATGCGGTACTCGACGGCCAGGCTGTTGAACTGGGGTTGACCAGCGGGCAAGGCCAGGCGCCCAGTGCCAGGGGCAGGACACTCGACTGGCGGCCCGACCAGGCCATCGTACCGTTGCGCGACGGTGCGCCGACCACCGGCAGCAGCTTCTCGGCGCAATTGCTGGTCAATGCCTGGGCGCAGGCCGACGCCCTGCAAGTGCGCGACGCGGTGACCTGGGAAGCCAGCGGCTTGATCGACGCCGTCGCCAGCGGCCGCGCACGGGAGTTGTCGCTGCAAGCCGGCTTCGCTCCGGCGGGCTGCGAGACCACGCTGTCCAACGGCGGCATCATCGACTTTGGCCGTATGTGGTCCAGGAGCCTTAACACCGACAAGGAAACCGGGCTGGTCTCCCGCAGCCTGCTGCTGAGTATCGGCTGCGACGGCCCGACTCATTTCGCCTTGCGCATGCATGACAACCGCAAAGGCTCGGCCACCGGCGGCATCGACGAAACCGCCTACGGCCTGGGAGTGGACGACAGCCGTAATAAAATCGGCCGGTACTTCCTCTATTTCGACCCCTTCGACCTGCGCGCCGATGCCCTGCCCCAGGTATATCGCACCGACTCCACCACTGGCGGCGTGGCCTGGAGCAGTTCCAGCGCCTACCCCATTCCCATCGGCAGCAGCAGTTTGCTCGGCTTTACCGCTCTACCCGGCAGCAATGCCGGCCCGACCGCGATCCAGAACCTGAGTGGGCAGATCAGCGTGCGCGCCGTCCTGTCCCCCATGAACAGCCTGGACCTGCGTACGGAAGTACTGCTCGACGGTTCGGGCACGATTGAAATCATCTACCTCTGATCAAGGAGTATGGTCATGCACCTACGCCAGCGTTCTCTCGCAACACTTGCCCTGCTGACCCTCAGCAGCGGTGCCACGGCAGCCTCCAGTGTCGAACTCGGCGTCACCGGGGTGCTCACTCCCAGTGCCTGTACACCGGCGCTGTCGAGCAACGGGCTGATCGACTACGGCAAGATTTCCCAACAGGAGTTGAACATTGATCGCGGCAAACGCCTGCCGGTGCGTTACCTGAGCGTGACCATCAACTGCGAGGCAGCGACTCGCTACGCCCTGCGCATGAGCGACAACCGCGACGGCACCGCCAACGTCAACAGCGAAATCTACTACGGGCTGGGACTGGACCCGAGCGGCAACAAGATCGGGCTGTACTCCCTGACCTTCGACCCCAAACAGACGGTGATCGACAGCCTGCCGGAGGTTTACGGCACCGAGTCCACCAGCGGCGGGATCGCCTGGCGCACCGCCAACAGCAACCCGATCGACATCGGTTCGCGCAGCTTTCTCGGCTTTACCGACACCGTCGGCAGCACCAGCGGGCCGACGGCCTTCCAGACGCTGAGCAGCCTGGTCAGGGTCGATACGGTGATCGCTGCCAAGAACAATCTCGACCTCAGCAGCGACGTGCATATCGATGGTTCCAGCACTATGGAAGTGCTGTACCTCTAGACCTTTTCGCTGGTCACGCCGACATACCGCGCACGCCCGGCGCCCAACCCCGCGATGATCGCGCCCAGGCCGATCACCGCGAAAATCCAGCCGGTGGCGTTCCAGCCACCGGTCCAGTCATGCACCAGCCCGACCGCGAACGGCCCCATGGACGCCAGGGTGTAGCCGATGCCCTGGGCCATGCTCGACAGGTTGGCGGCTACATGGGCGTCCCGTGAACGCAGCACGATCAAGGTCAGCGCCAGGCTGAAAGTGCCACCCTGGCCCAGGCCCAGCAGAATCGCCCAGCCCCACAAGCCGTCCAACGGTGCATACAGGCAACCGAACAGGCCGCCCAGGGTCAGCACCATCACCACCACGATGGCCAGGCGCTGGTCCTTGCCGCGGGTGGCCAGCCAGGGCGCAGCCAGGGAACTGGCCAGTTGCACAATCACCGAACCGGAAAGCACCAGGCCCGCCTGGGTGGCGCTCAGGCCACGGCCGATCAGGATCGACGGCAGCCAGCCAAACACAATGTACGCCAGGGAGGATTGCAGGCCCATGTACAGGGTCACCTGCCAGGCCAGCGGATCACGCAACAAGCCCTTCACGCGATAGGCCACCTGGTGCGCGCCGTGTTTCTGGCCGACCTGTGGCAACCAGAACAACGCCGCGACCAACGCCGGGAGAATCCAGAACCCCAGGCCGATGTTCCAGCTGTCGCCGAAGTAATGACTCAGGGGCACCGTGGATCCCGCCGCCAGCGCTGCACCCAGGCACAGGGCCATGGTGTACACGCCGGTCATGGTGCCGGCCTGTTTGGCGAAATCGCGCTTGACGATACCGGGCAACAGCACCCCGATGATGCCGATACTCGCGCCCGCCAGCAGGCTGCCGGCGAACAGCCCGGCCTCACCGAATGAACTGCGCAGGATGATGCCGCCGGCCAGGGTCAGCAGAATGCCCAGCACCACCCGCTCAGCGCCAAAACGCCGGGCCAGGATCGGAGCCAACGGTGCGAACAGGCCCAGGCACAAGACGGGCAGCGTCGTCAGCAGTCCAGCCTTGGCCGCCGAGAGCCCCAGGCTATGGGAGACCTCAGCGAGCAGCGGCGCCATGCTCGACAACGCCGGGCGCAGGTTCAGCGCCACCAGGATCAGGCCCAGCAGCAACAACCACGGACGGCTTACCACCGGCGGGCTGTGCTGGACCTCATCGTCATCGGCTTCGGCGTCGATCAGCAGTTCATCAAGGGCATTTTCTGAACGGGGCATGGTGGTCTCGGGTTCAAGGTTCATTGATCAACTGCCGGGACAGGGCCTTGGCGCGTTCCGGGTCCTGTTGCTCCACGGCATCGAGCAAGGCGCCGTGCAGGTCGAATACCGCTTGCCGGCGCGGCTGGATGTTCAGGGTCTGGCGCAGTTGCGCGCCGACAATGCTCGAGAAGTACTGATACAGCTCGCTCAAGGCCGGGTTGTGGGCCGCGTCCACCAGGCGTTTGTGGAACACCAGGTCGCAGCTGATGTAGTGCTCAAGATCACCGTGGTAATGGTCGCCGCTGGCGTTGAGGGCCGCGCGCAAAGCGACCAGGTCTTCATCGGTGCGGCGCAACGCGGCCAAGCCGACTGCCTCGACTTCAAGAATCTGCCGCGTCTCCTGCGCCTGAGCCAGGGTGCAGTGGGACAAGGCTTTCATCGCTCCCAGCGGGTCGGTCATGGAGCGCAAATAGCTGCCGTCGCCCTGGCGGATCTCGATCAACCCGGAGAATGCCAATACGCGCATGGCTTCACGCACGGTGTTGCGGCTGATCCCCAACTCGGCAGACAACTCGGGCTCGGTGGGCAGGCGTTCGCCGATGGCCCATACGCCTTGGGTGATGCGCTGGCGCAACTGTTCGAGGGCTTGATCGACGAGGGAGCGTTTGATCAGGGGGGCGATGTCTGTCATGGGTTTCGTCCTTTCATCCAATCATAGGATGAATTTTCCCACAGCCTATTCGGAGTTGCCTACAAAGGCAACGCACTAGGGTTCTTGGGCAGGCAAAGGAGCAGTATTTTCGATTGGTAAAATTACCCTCAGAGGGTAATTATTGGACTCAGGTGTCTTATGGAAAAGTACACACCTCATTACGATCTGGCGGTGATAAAGGCGGATGTCAGGCGGCTTGGAAAGCAAGCATTTACTCAAAGCGCACGCCGTTGCGGCGAGGATCTTGATTTAAGCATCGAACAAATGCAGGCGGTCATTTTCGAGTTGAAAAACACGATGTTGTACAAGTCGATGACCACTCATGACGACCATCGAGTTTGGCAAGATGTGTATCACATTCACTCACATGATCTGGAGATCTACATCAAGGTGACCTACCGCACGGATGGTAAACCTCCGGTGATCTCCTTCAAGGAGAAAAACCCATGAAAACAGAGCAATGCTTCAGCTGCGGCAGGCATGACGGAATGCATCACTTCTCAGGACGTAGCGAAACATCGGAAGTCAAAGGTTTGCATCGCCGTATAGACGATCTGTCTGGATGGGAGTGCCAGGCATGTGGAGAGGTGATCCTGGACCCCGAAGACGCGGAACGCTATTCAGACCACTGCGATGAAATCGTTCACAGTTTCAGGCAGATGGTCGGCACCGAGATGAAGCGCATACGCCGCAAACTGCACCTTTCACAAAAAGAAACGGTACAACTGCTATCGGGTGGCGGCCACAACGCCTTATCTCGTTACGAGCGCGGTGAGGTATTGCCCCCCAAATCCCTGGTAGTCCTGATGCGTTTGCTTGAGCGTCACCCCCACTTGCTGGTCGAAGCAAAAATCCTGAGTGAAGGCGCAGATCTTCGCAATTCCGTGCATACGGTACATAAAGAGCACGAGACCCTGACGACAACTTGATTGATGGCAAAAATAAACCCGGCACCAGGCCGGGTTTATTGTTTCAAGCATCACTCATCGATCAATGCAGAATCTGGCTCAAGAACAACTTGGTCCGATCATTCTGCGGGTTGTCGAAGAAGTCATTCGGCGCCGCCTGTTCAACGATCTCGCCCTTGTCCATGAAGATCACGCGGTTGGCCACGGTGCGCGCAAAGCCCATTTCGTGGGTCACGCAGAGCATGGTCATGCCGTCTTCCGCCAGGCCGATCATGGTGTCCAGTACCTCTTTCACCATTTCCGGATCGAGCGCCGAGGTCGGCTCATCGAACAGCATGATTTTCGGCTTCATGCACAGCGCACGGGCAATCGCCACGCGCTGTTGCTGGCCGCCGGACAACTGCCCCGGAAACTTGTGGGCCTGCTCCGGAATACGCACGCGCTCAAGGTAGTGCATGGCAATTTCTTCAGCCTTGCGCTTGGGCATCTTGCGTACCCACATCGGGGCCAGCGTGCAGTTCTGCAGGATGGTCAGGTGCGGGAACAGGTTGAAGTGCTGGAACACCATGCCGACTTCGCGGCGGATCGCTTCGATCTGCTTGAGGTCGTTGGTCAGTTCCACGCCATCGACCACGATGCGGCCCTGCTGGTGCTCTTCCAGGCGGTTGAGGCAGCGGATGGTGGTGGACTTGCCGGAACCCGACGGGCCGCACAGCACGATACGTTCGCCCTGCTTGACGTTCAGGTTGATGTCTTTCAACACGTGGAACTGGCCGTACCACTTGTTGACGCCCTGCATCTGAATAATGCCTTCAGGGCTCACAGGCTGTTTGATCGCTTCACTCATCACAAAACTCCTAACGCTTGTGGCCTGTGTCCAGCTTGTGTTCCAAATGAATGGAATAGCGGGACATACCAAAACAGAAAATCCAGAACACCAGGGCGGCGAACACGTAGCCTTCAGTGGCCATGCCCAACCATTTCGGGTCGGCGGCGGCTTGCTTGACGCTGTTGAGCAGGTCGAACAGGCCGATGATGATCACCAGGCTAGTGTCCTTGAACAACGCGATAAACGTGTTGACGATGCCCGGGATCACCATCTTCAGTGCCTGGGGCAAAATCACCAGGCCCATGCTGCGCCAGTAACCCAGGCCCATCGCGGCCGCAGCCTCGTATTGGCCCTTGGGAATCGCCTGCAAGCCACCGCGCACCACTTCGGCTACATAGGCCGACTGGAACAGGATCACGCCGATCAAGGCCCGCAGCAATTTGTCGATGCCCATGCCTTCCGGCAGGAACAGCGGCAACATTACCGACGACATGAACAGCACCGTGATCAACGGCACGCCGCGCCAGAACTCGATGAAGGTCACGCAGACCACACGAATCGCCGGCATGTTCGAACGCCGACCCAACGCCAGCACGATGCCCAGCGGCAAGGCCCCGGCAATGCCGACGGTGGCGATCACCAGGGTCAGCATCAAGCCGCCCCACTGGCTGGTGGCCACGTTGGTCATGCCGAAGATCCCGCCGTGCAGCAGGAAGTAGGCAACGATCGGGTACACCACCAAAAAGCTCAGGCCGTAGACCGCCTTGCGCGTGAAGCGCGAGATGAACAACGGCGCCACACCCACGATGGCCAACCACACGGTCAGGTCGACACGCCAGCGCAGGTCGCCGGGGTAGTAGCCGTACATGAACTGCCCGAAGCGCTGTTGGATAAACACCCAGCAGGCGCCCTCCTTGGTGCAGTCGGCGCGGGTGGTACCGACCCAGTTTGCATCGAGGATCGCCCAGTGCAGGATCGGCGGCACGACCAGGTAGATCAGGTAGAACGCCAGCAATGTCAGCAGGGTGTTGAGCCAGCTGGAAAACAGGTTGGCGCGCATCCATGCCATCGGCCCGAACACTTTGTTCGGTGGCGGCATATCAGGTTTGAAAGTATGCGTACTCATGCAGGTTTCCTCACCGCTCGATCAGCGCAATGCGCTTGTTGTACCAGTTCATCAGCAGGGAAATGCTGATGCTGATCGCCAGGTACACGCTCATGGTGATGGCAATAACCTCGATGGCCTGGCCGGTCTGGTTGAGCACCGTGCCGGCAAACAGCGAAACCATTTCCGGGTAACCGATACCGGCGGCCAGTGACGAGTTTTTCGCCAGGTTCAGGTATTGGCTGGTCAGCGGCGGAATGATCACGCGCAGGGCTTGCGGGATGATCACCTTGCGCAGGGTCGGACCGTTGCGCAGCCCGAGGGAACGCGCCGCTTCGGTCTGGCCGTGGCTGACGGACTTGATGCCTGAACGCACGATCTCGGCGATAAACGCCGCGGTATACACGGTCAGGGCCAGGGTCAGCGCCAGCAACTCGGGAATCAGTACCCAGCCGCCGACGAAGTTGAAGCCTTGCAGCTTGGGCATTTCCCAGTGCAGCGGCGCGCCGAACACCAAAGCGCACAGCGCAGGGATCACCACCAACAGCGCCAGCCCGGCCCAGAACTTGTGGAACGGAACACCGGTGGCTTCAAAGCGTTTATTTGCCCAACGGGCCATCAGCACAATGGCGATGATTGCCACCACGACGCTGATCACAAACGGCCAGAAACCCTCCGCCATCAACGCGGCGGGCATGTTCAGGCCACGGCTGCTGACAAAGAACGTGTCGCCGAAGTTGTGGCTGTTGCGCGGCCCCGGCATCGTCAGGAATACCGCGAAGTACCAGAACAGGATTTGCAGCAGCGGTGGAATGTTGCGGAACACTTCCACATACACCGTGGCCAGCTTGTTGATCATCCAGTTGGGCGACAAGCGCGCCACACCGATGATGAACCCGAGGATGGTCGCCAGGACCACACCGATCACCGTCACCAGCAGGGTGTTGAGCAGACCGATCACAAAGACCCGGGCATAGCTGTCCGATTCGGTGTAGTCGATCAGGTGCTGAGCGATGCCGAAGCCGGCACTGCGCTCAAGAAAGTCGAAACCCGAGGTAATGCCCCGGTGTTGAAGGTTGGTTTGCGTGTTGTTGAACAGGTACCAGCCCAACGAGACCACCGCCACAATCGTGATGATCTGGAATAGCCACGCACGCACTTTTGGATCACTGAAGCTGAGCTTCTGTTTTGGTGCGCCGATTTGATTTTGCATTAAGTGCCCCAGAAATAATGGAACAGAACATCACCCGGCGGTTGGCCCACCGGGTGATAGAACCATCAGCGATCAGCGCACAGGTGGTGCGTATTGAATGCCACCGTTGGTCCACAGAGCGTTCAGGCCACGATCGATTTCCAGAGGCGTGCTCTTGCCGAGGTTTTTCTCGAACACTTCGCCGTAGTTACCGACCTGCTTGACGATCTGTACGACCCAGTCCTTCTTCACTTTCAGGTCTTTGCCGTATTCGCCGTCAGCACCCAGCAGACGGGCAACGTCCGGGTTCTTGGTGGACTTGGCTTCAGCTTCGACGTTTTTGGAGGTGATACCGGCTTCTTCGGCGTTGAGCATGGCGTAGCCAACCCAGCGCACGATGGCCAGCCACTCGTCGTCGCCGTTACGCACGACAGGGCCCAGTGGTTCTTTGGAAATGGTTTCCGGCAATACCACGTAGTCTTTCGGCGAAGCCAGCTTGCTGCGCTGTGCGTAGAGCTGGGACTTGTCGGAGGTCAGTACGTCGCAACGACCGGATTCCAGCGACTTGGCGCTTTCATCGGAGGTGTCGAACGTGATCGGGGTGTACTTCAGGTTGTTGGCGCGGAAGTAGTCGGAGACGTTCAGCTCAGTGGTGGTACCGGCCTGGATGCAAATGGTTGCACCGTCCAGTTCCTTGGCACTTTTCACGCCCAGCTTGTTGTTCACCAGGAAACCAACACCGTCGTAGTAGGTGATGAAGCCCGGGAATTTCAGGCCCATGCCGGCATCGCGGGAGCTGGTCATGGTGGTGTTGCGCGACAGGATGTCGACTTCGCCAGACTGAAGCGCGGTGAAACGCTCCTTGGCATTCAACTGGCTGAATTTGACCTTGGTTGCGTCGCCGAATACGGCAGCGGCAACAGCACGGCACACGTCAGCGTCGATCCCAAGGATCTTGCCGCTGGCGTCCGGCACCGAGAAGCCCGGCAGACCGTCGCTCACGCCACACTGCACAAAGCCTTTCTTCTGCACGGCATCCAGAGTGGCGCCAGCCTGGGCGAAACCACTGACACCCAGTACGGTAGCCGCGGTCACGATGGCCAGGGTGGATTTCAATACCTTCATTCAAACCTCCAGTTTTGCTCTTGTTGTGTCGGAGCTCAAACCCCACCGCACCCTTATGAGGCGACATCGACCCGTGTTGGCTTTTTTTGGGGTCAAACAGCATGAGGTTTTTGCTTTAAGTCCAGTTGCTATCCCACAGGCGCCAGTCACTGATAGTGTTACCGCCTGGGGTGAGCCTTGACATCGGGTTTCATATAGCAAGCCCCGTACCAGACTGATGGCTGAGTCGTTTCAGCCCATGGTCAAGAGCAAAAGATTCAACCTTGCGACATTCTCTTAACAGATCAACCCGTCGCGCACCGTTCCGACGCACTCAATCGGAGCGCACGCACATATATGGAGCAGACATGACCGAACCCTTGATTCTTCAGCCCGCCAAGCCCGCAGACGCCTGCGTAATCTGGTTGCATGGCCTGGGTGCCGATCGCTACGACTTCCTGCCCGTGGCCGAAGCCCTGCAGGAAAAACTCCTGTCGACGCGCTTTGTCCTGCCCCAGGCGCCGACACGCCCGGTGACCATCAATGGCGGCTACGAGATGCCGAGCTGGTACGACATCAAGGCCATGAGCCCGGCGCGTTCCATCAGTGTTGAAGAGCTGGAAGCCTCGGCAAAAATGGTTACCGACCTGATCAAGGAACAAAAAAGCAGCGGGATAGACGCCTCGCGGATTTTCCTTGCCGGTTTTTCCCAGGGTGGCGCCGTGGTGTTCCACACCGCGTTCCTGAAATGGCAGGGCGCATTGGGTGGCGTGATTGCCCTTTCCACCTACGCTCCCACCTTCGGTGACGAACTTGAATTATCGGCCAGCCAGCAACGGATTCCGGCGCTGTGCCTGCATGGCCAATACGACGACGTGGTGCAGAACGCCATGGGTCGCAGCGCCTATGAGCATTTGAAGTCGCGCGGTGTCACCGTGGCATGGCAGGAATACCCAATGGGCCACGAAGTGTTACCCCAGGAGATACACGATATCGGTGACTGGTTGGCCGCCCGCCTGGGCTGAAAACCACCCATTGTGTAGCCGCATGACCAACGCACTACGCCGCGCCCGATTCTTGCATTACACTGGCCGGCGTACATTCCTTAACCAATTGATGAGATGACCGTGCTCAAAGCACTCAAGAAGATGTTCGGTAAAAGCGAGGCTGAGCAGCTCGCGCCAGGTTCCAGTGCCCCCGCCCACGTTCAAGGCAGCCGCAATGACGGCCAGCAGCCTGGCCGGACCGCACCTGTAGCCTCGCCAAAAAAAGAGCCGGTGACCACACCCGCCACGGTTAACGTCGCTGAAGAGCCAGCCGCCGACCAACCACGCCAGGAGCCACGCCAGGAAAAGCCGCGCCGTGAACGCGCGCCCAAACCTGTGGTTATTCCCTGGAAACTGGAAGACTTCGTTGTCGAACCCCAGGAAGGCAAAACCCGCTTTCATGATTTCAAACTCGCCCCGGAACTGATGCACGCTATCCAGGACCTGGGTTTCCCGTACTGCACGCCGATCCAGGCGCAAGTATTGGGCTTCACCCTCGCCGGCAAAGACGCCATCGGTCGCGCCCAGACCGGTACCGGCAAGACCGCTGCGTTCCTGATCTCGATCATTACGCAGTTGTTGCAGACCCCACCGCCAAAAGAGCGCTACATGGGTGAACCCCGCGCACTGATCATCGCCCCGACCCGGGAGCTGGTGGTACAGATCGCCAAGGACGCCGCCGACCTGACCAAGTACACCGGCCTCAACGTGATGACGTTTGTTGGCGGGATGGACTTCGACAAGCAGCTCAAGCACCTGGAAGCGCGCCACTGCGACATCCTGGTGGCCACGCCGGGGCGCTTGCTGGACTTCAACCAGCGCGGCGACGTGCACCTGGACATGGTCGAAGTGATGGTGCTGGACGAAGCCGACCGCATGCTCGACATGGGTTTCATCCCGCAAGTGCGTCAGATCATTCGCCAGACGCCGCCGAAAAACGAGCGCCAGACCCTGCTGTTCTCCGCGACCTTCACCGAAGACGTGATGAACCTCGCCAAGCAGTGGACCACCGACCCGTCCATCGTCGAGATCGAGGCACTCAACGTCGCCAGCGAGAACGTCGAACAGCATATCTATGCCGTGGCCGGTGCCGACAAATACAAGCTGCTCTACAACCTGGTCAACGACAACGGTTGGGAGCGGGTCATGGTGTTTGCCAACCGCAAGGACGAAGTGCGCCGCATCGAAGAACGCCTGGTGCGTGATGGCGTGAATGCCGCGCAACTGTCCGGCGACGTGCCGCAGCACAAGCGCATCAAGACCCTGGAAGGTTTCCGCGAAGGCAAGATTCGCGTGCTGGTGGCCACCGACGTGGCCGGACGCGGGATTCACATCGATGGCATCAGCCACGTGATCAACTTCACCCTGCCGGAAGTGCCGGACGACTACGTGCACCGGATTGGCCGTACCGGCCGCGCGGGCGCGGCGGGCGTGTCCATCAGCTTTGCCGGTGAAGACGACTCGTATCAGTTGCCGTCGATCGAAACCTTGCTGGGCCGCAAGATCAGCTGCGAAACGCCGCCGACGCATTTGTTGCGTCCGGTGGAGCGCAAACGCCCTTAAGCTGGAAGACCTCAGGCCGAATTCCATTCGGCCAGGATGGGTTGGCGAACACGCGAGGCCTCCTGCGAAAAGGCCTCATGGAAAGTGAAGCTGCTGCCCGACATATCGACAAGGCGATGGGCCTGAGGCTGGGGTTGCGGCTGCCCCAGTGGCTGCTGCAAGTTCTCGGCATCGCCCCCGATAGGCGCTGCCGGCTGGCGCTTTCTGATCCGACCGTCGACCGAGCGGTACAGATTGACCACGCGCAAGCCAAAACGCGTCACCCCCCAGGCTTGGCTTGGCAGCGTAATGTCATTGAAGAACTTGTAAGAAGCACCGGTCAGCAACTTGCCAGCGGCCTGCAATCCGGCCCTTGTTTGGGAACTCAATAGACTGAAGCTTCGGACCGCCGGGCTTGCGGCGACTTCAACCGCCCGGGAAGCGCCCGTCGCCGCTATGCCTGCGCCCCCTAAACTGGCCGCGACACCCACCGCTGCAAAGGTCAGCGATGCCCAGTTCAGGACGTTGATTTGACTGGAGCGATCCCAGCCCATCTGATTGTCGACCGCCTCAACGCTCAGTGCGGCAATCCCCAACGTCCCACCTACCGAGGCCGCGCCTGAGGCTACCAACAGCGCGCTCTTGCCGGCAATGGTCAGTGCAGCGGCTTGAGCGCCGATGGCAGCGAGCAAGCCCGCAGTTGCAAGCCCAGCGGTGACCACCGACATGCCCAGTGCAACACCGGTCAGTGCCCACCTGGCCCATGTTGGAAAACTGAAGAGGCCGCTGGGGTCCGACCAATTCACCGGGTCACCGCCACAATAGGCGTAGCTGTTGATCCCGCCCTCGTCAAAAGGACTGAGGGGATCAGGAGAGAGAAACACCATGAGTTCGGGATCATAGGCACGGCGCCCATTACCCAGGTGATAGAGGTTGACCGGTACGTCCAGCCGTTCGCCGTTGTATGCGGGCAGTTGCAGATGGACCATCGAAGGAGGCGTGCCATCTGCCAAGGCGATCCTGGCGTCACCGTAGGGCGCGTACTGCCGGCGCACCTGCTCCATGCCCGGCGCCACCACACCGCGGACACTGCCAGCGCCGTCATTGACCAGTAGTTGCTCGCGATTACCGTGATCACGGTAGGCCAGCACCTGGTCGCCGTCGCGCACGTAATGCACCCGTTTACTGCCCTCCACCAGCGTGTCGAGCCGATCCCCGGCATAGGCCAGCATCACGGGGGCTTCGTTGCCTCGCGCAGCAAGCACCTGGCGTGCCTCGCCGTCGTATTGATAGCTGTACCTGAGGGCGTCGACCTGCACACCAGTGAGCTGGTCAAAACCGTTGTACGCAAAGCTGCGGCTGGAGGTGCCCTGCTGCAAATTACCGGAGGCGTCATAGCTCAGGGTCAGGTTTTGCACCGGGTTAGTGTGGGTTACGCGCGTCAGGCAAGCAGGATCTTGACCCTGGAAAAAACGCTCGCTACGGTCGCTACCGCCATCGGTAAATGTCGTCTGCACTTCGGTCATATTATCGAGACCGTCGTAACTGAAATGCTGCTGCTTGATCGCCCGACCCAATCGATCCATCGGGAATTGCGTGCCGTCGCACACATAGGATTTGAGCCGCGAATAACCATCGTAAGTGAACGTCTCGCCCGTGACCACGGCGTCATTCGCATCTTTCAACGTGCGAGTGGCCAGCAGGCCATCGTCGTAATAGGTGCTGACGATGTTCTGCAGTAGCGCACCGAACTGATCCAGCTTACGTTCTGACTCACGCCCCCATGCGTCATAGACCACCGAGTCGGTAAGACGCATGAATTGGTAACTGAGGGTTCGCGCCGATGGGCGCCCCAGGCTGTCGTAAGCCTGGATCGTGCCGATAAAACCGGTGGTTGTCTGTTGGAGGCGTCCGAACAGGTCATATTTCAGGTCACTGCGCTGCCCATCCGCCGAGGTATGCCGCAACAGCCGCCCACCCGGTGAGTAGCTGGTCAGGCTAGTCAATGCCTGACTGCCCAGCGTCTGAACTTCCTTGGCGAGATAGCCGTTCTCGTCGTAACTCATCTCATGCTTGAGCCCGGCTGTAAGGGATTGTCGCATCGCGCCACTGATGGGGTCGTACTCAAGGTCTATCGGCGCATGTCCTGCCATCTGGACGCCCGTCAATGTTTCCAGCTCGAGGTCATACCGGTACTCCTGGCGGTCACCGCGCGGCGAAGTCACCGCCACTGGCGCAACCTGGTTGGGCTTGTACTCCCAGGTCGTGGCTGTTGCGTTGCCACGCGCTTGGGAAATGACGCGGCCCAGGCTGTCGTATTCACGCGTGCCAAGCAGCTTGCTGTCTACGGTGAGGGTGCGCACCATTGGCTCACTGGTGCCAAGCGCATACGTCGTCAACCGCTCACGGGGCGGCGTTCCGTCGGATGGGGTTTCCAGGCTGCGCACCACACGATCAAAAATGTCATAGGCGTATTCAGTCTTGGTCTTCCTGGCATCGATGCGCTCCGTGCAGCGGCCCAGCCCGTCATAAGTACGGGTTTCCACCACAATGCGCGCACCGCCAACGCTCACCCGCTCAACCCGTGCCGGTTGATTGTGTTCGTTGAACCAGGTTTCCAGTTGCGCGTCACCTTGCACCCCCGTCACCCGGCGGTTGAGGAGCGGGTCATATTCATCGATCAATACCCGACCATCGGGTTGAGTTACCGTCCACGGGTTGCCCCAGATGTTATAGGCGTGGCTGGTTTTCAATGTACGCGGCCCATCACCCAGATAATCCAGACGGGTTTGCTTCACGAGCCGCCCGAGTGCGTCGTACGCCCAGGAACCCAGGAGCCTGTCATTGTCCGCGATGCCATCAAGCGATTGCGCAGCAGAGAGCTGGCGTCCCATGCCATCGAAATACGTGAAGAGCACGGTGCCTTGTGCATCCGTGGTGACCAAATGGGCCATCTTGGCCCCGGCCGAAAAGTGATAGGCATAACGACGTCGGGCCATCTGGAGCGTGCCTGGCGCGGCGGTTTCCGATGTCAGCCGCCCACTGACATCGTACGTCATCGCCAGGCTGCCGACGGCATCACGTGTCATGTCGAGCAGACGCTGATTGGTCAGTGACCACGTGCGCGCGGACTCGAGCCATTGACCAGGCTCACGCCCCTTCAAGCTCCGGACTTCGGTGATCGAGTCGCCATTGAAGGTGCAGGTGAAATCGGAGACCAGAGAGAGTTTGTCGATCGTCGTCGTGGAGCTTTTCAAGCGACCATGCAGGGCGGGGTTGGCGGCCACAGAATGATAGGTATAAGACGTATGGGTGCCCCCTTCAAGGTTGATGGCAAGCGGCATGACGAAGTAGCCGCCCCCCGTTATCGAGACGTCGGTGTGGGAATGTTCAGTGGTCCGAGCCGCAGTGGTCGATCTGGCCGGGAAAAGCTTTTCCAGCTTCAGGTAACGTTGAAAGAGTCCATGGGGGTCGGCAGGGCATCTTCGGGGCTCGCCGGTCACCGGGTAATAAGTGTATTCGGTGCGTACGCCGGAGGCCTCGGTGCGGCTTAGTTCGTTGCCGAAGTCATCGGTGGTAATACTGACCACTTCCGCCCTTGGGGGGTTGCCACCCTGGGGATACAGCTCAAAGGTCTTGGTGATGCGGCTCGGAAGTTGGAGATTGGCGGGCTGATTTGGAAACTGGATGCCCAGAACTTCATTGTAGACAGTCTCGGTTTTGACCTGGCTGCCATTGGCTAGCATTAATTCCTCAGTCATCAGGTGAAAACGATTATAAGTGGCGCGGGTCGACCGCAGGGGCTTGCCATTATTATCAACGTAAGTTTCTTCCGCCCAATAAGCGTACTCGCTATCCACCCGATACAAATTATCCTGGCCCTGGCGAAATCCGCCATTAAGAGGATATCCCGTGAAGTTACGGTTGGGACTGTAGTTATAAGAGCGGACGACTGAGGGCTGCCCGCGTCCGGGGTTTTGCTCCCAGTAGGTGACGACCGGAATATACAAACGGGCATCGTATTGATGCCCATTTGAGTTATACCGAATTATCTCCTGCCCCCCCATGGGTGTCATAACCTGCGAAATAGCTACCATTGCATCAGGCAACCTGAGGTACTGAAACGAATAGGCCTCACTTGCGACTGGCCCGGCCAAGTCATAAGGAACCGTGACCTTGGTCAGTTGATTGTCGATATGAGTATATTCAAATCGCGTACGGGCATAACGATTACCATCAATTAGTGTATCGGCGGTTACCAGCGATCCGGCGGAATACTTCAACATCAACAGGTCGGTTTCTTTATCGTCAACAATGCTCTGCAATAAGTTATTACCGCCATACCGGAAGGTCAGCCGCTCGCCATTTTCGAACTGGATGGCACTGATCTTATAGGGACCGGGAATGCTGAGGGGACGCAGGATTTCGACAGTGCTATCCTTGTAAATTACGTGCAGCGTATTTTGCGCAACCCGTTTTATGGTGAGGTCCTTCAACTTATGGTCGGTAATAACAGCATTGTCCCCTACGGAGGGCAGCCCTTGGGTTAGATATTGTTCACCGTTGAGTAGCGTAAGCTTGAAGCTGTTCGGGTCAAATTCGGTATTCGACAAGCTCCAGCCTTTACCGTAGCCACTGTTGCGGGTATCCATCATCGAGAACGCCAAGGCAATCTCTCGACTGACCTCTAACGGCCCTTTTGGGCTCAAGACTGCCAAACGAATCAGACACCCATACTGCCCGGTACGCAGGTCAACCGAACCGCCGAGGTGGGCACTGAAATTAAACGCGTTCGAATAGATGTCCATAGGTCCACCGCTTCGCACTTGGAGAGGGGATGAAATGCCTGGAACGTCAGGGTTTTGAAGTGGCGCGCAGCACCATCACATTGTAATTGTCGGTCTCGGTCAGGTAATAGTGATGCGAGCAGCCATAACTATCGACCATTGTCCAAATACTGGCCCCTTGTTGATCGGTGTTGGGGTTATCCAACCAGGCCTTGACTCGCGCAGCACGCATGATGGTATTGCGCTTGTTCGCAGGAATTGGGTCATTTCCCCCTGAAGATTTTTTCAGCAGGCTATTCATTGTGATGTTTCCAACAGTATTACCCCGTATGACACCGCCGATCTGTCTAATACCGTGCCCAATGTCCCGAGTGTAGTAAATATCAAAGTGATCCCCCTGAACAGATGAATCTTTTAATTTTACGGGATCAGTCGGAGGTATATTCTCGACAAATCTCAACCCAAGGGGGGGCGTCCAATAATAAATATCCACATCCACACCCTGCACTGAAAAGGCGTCAGTATCAGCCCAATGATCGAGCCGCTCAGCAGACAATGTATAGGGCTCTTGACACTTAACAGTGACAGATGATTGATAATTAACATTATCTCTCTCCATATTAGTTGTATATGTTTTACGTCCCACCGTAATTTTTGCCATAAACTGCTGATTACCAGCTGATCTCAGATCACACCTCAGGTATCGCTTCTCATTTTCGAGCGGACCAATACCGGGCATCGGCTGAATAATAGGGTTAGAAGGGGCTGTAGCCATGCTGGGTTCCTCAAGCACCCCCGACCACCGACCCATGTTAAATTCGTTCCTTTTTGTATCACAATACCATCCGACCGGAATTGTCGCTTCTGGGTTTGTGGAATACTCAACCACCGTGGCACTTTCAAGCTCCGTCGCCTCAAAGGCTGCCAGCTCCCATATACCTTCAGCGTTTCTCCTCTCCTTTTGGACAATTATATTGACTTGACATTGCTGTTTGCCACCCAGATACACCTCATTATTAACTACATTGCCACCATCGCGAGGGAATTCAATATCAAACGTTTTTAAACGAACATTGGGATCTTCCGCTTTCATTTCCTTCTCCTTATCCAACATAGGGAACAGTTATCATCAACGCCACATCTTGTACCGGCCTGATGCAAGTAAGCGCTTTATAGAAGGGACCGCCTACTGTTAGAAATAACAGTTTTTCCGGAATTTTCAGGTCAAAAGGAAATAGCGATTTCCTGCTTTATCGCCAGGCTGAATATAAATGTGAAAGCGGGCTTGTGGAGGAGCAAGCAAGCCTGCACATTTGGTTTCAGCATTTTCAAATCCAGGAGGAACACATGAACCAGGCCGACTACCTCATCATCGGCGGTGGCATCGCCGGCGCATCCGCCGGCTACTGGCTGTCACACCATGCCCGCGTCATCGTGCTGGAACGCGAGTCGATGCCGGGTTACCACTCCACCGGCCGTTCCGCCGCCCTGTACATCGCCGCCTATGGCACGCCCCAGGTCCGCGCACTGACGCTGGGCAGCCGCGCCTTCTTCGATCAGCCGCCCGCAGGCTTTGCCGAACACCCCTTGCTCACCCCACGGGGCGAATTGCTGGTGGACTTGATTGGCGACCCCGGTGAGTTGCAGCGCCAGTACCTGAGTGCCAAAGCCCTTGTGCCAGAAACGCGACTGCTCGACGTCGAGGAGTCGATGGCCATGATGCCGATCCTGCGCCGGGAAAAAGTCCATGGCGGGATCTACGACCCGACCGTGTGTGACATCGATACCGATGCGCTCTATCAAGGTTACCTGCGCGGCATTCGGCGCAATGGCGGAGAAATCCACACCGACAGTGAGGTGCAGAAACTAACCCGTGACGGTCAGGGACTGTGGCAAGTGCGCACGGCCCAACAACACTTCAGCGCCCCGGTGATCATCAACGCCGCCGGCGCCTGGGCCGACCATATCGGCGAGTTGGCCGGTGCACAGAAAATCGGCCTGCAACCCAAACGTCGCAGCGCGTTCGTCTTCTCTCCACCCGCCGAGCTGAACATCCACGCATGGCCGGAGCTGGCGGCCCTCGACGGTTCGTTCTATATGAAACCCGACGCCGGCATGTTCCTCGGCTCACCGGCCAATGCCGACCCGGTGGAGCCCCACGATGTGCAACCGGAAGAGCTGGACATCGCCACGGGCATCTATCACATCGAGGAAGCCACCACCCTGAGCATCCGCCGGCCTGCGCGGACCTGGGCCGGGCTGCGCAGTTTCGTCAGCGATGGTGATCTGGTCTGCGGGTTCGATCCACAGGTGGAGGGATTATTCTGGATTGCGGCTCAGGGCGGCTACGGGATCCAGACGTCTCCGGCGATGGGCCAGGCCAGTGCGGCGCTGGTGCGCGGCAAGCCTTTGCCGGATGCATTGGCGGCGTTCGGGTTGACCGAAGCGATGCTTTCTCCACACCGGCTGCACGCCTCGACCTGACCTGTGTGGCGGGGGAGCTTGCTGTGGGGAGGGAGCTCCCTCGCCACACGTTATTTCCAGCGGTCAGCGGCTGCGTGATCGCTGTCGCGCCCTTCCACCCAGCGTGGCCCTTCGCTGGTGTTTTCCTTCTTCCAGAACGGAGCGCGCGTCTTCAGGTAGTCCATCACAAAGGCGCAGGCATCGAACGCGGCCTGACGATGGGCGCTGGCCGCCGCAACAAACACGATCGGCTCACCCGGCTCCAGGGCGCCAATGCGATGCAACACTTCCAGCTTGAGCAGCGGCCAGCGTTGCTCGGCCTCCACGGCGATTTTGCCGAGGGCCTTTTCAGTCATGCCCGGGTAGTGTTCGAGGAACATCCCTGCCACATCCAGGCCATCATTGAAGTCGCGCACATAGCCGACAAAACTCACCACCGCGCCTACGCCCACATTGGCCGCATGCATCGCATTGACCTCGGCGCCGGGATCAAACGCCTCGGCCTGCACCCGAATCGCCATGGTCAGCCTCCGGTCACGGGCGGGAAGAATGCCACTTCGTCGCCAGCCTGCAGCGGCTCATCAAGGTCGCACAGTTCCTGGTTGCGAGCGCACATCAGGCTGGTCTCATTGAGCACCGCGAATTTCGGGTCACCGGCCAATGCCTGGCGTACAGCGTCGACCGTCGCGAAATCGCCTTCCATCTCCAGGGAGTCCAGACCAATCGCTTCGCTGTAGCGCGCAAAAAACAGTACGTTGATGCTCATGCCTGGTCCGCCTTGAAATGCCCGCTCTTGCCGCCGAGTTTCTCCAGCAGCCGAATCGTTTCGATGGTCATGCCACGGTCCACGGCCTTGCACATGTCGTAGATCGTCAGGGCGGCAACACTGGCCGCGGTCAGCGCTTCCATCTCCACGCCGGTCTGCCCGGAGAGTTTGCAGCGGGCGACGATGCGCACCGCGTCCAGGCCATCGGCACTGAGCTCGACCTTGACCCCGGTGAGCATCAACGGGTGGCACAGGGGAATGAGATCACTGGTTTTTTTTGCGGCCTGGATCCCGGCGATACGGGCCACGGCAAACACGTCGCCCTTGGGGTGGGCGCCGTCGACAATCATTTTCAGGGTCTCGGGCAACATGCGCACCCGCGCTTCGGCCACGGCTTCACGGAACGTCACGGCTTTTTCAGTGACGTCGACCATGTGGGCGCGACCTTGGGAATCGAGATGAGTCAGCACAGGGATACTCCTGATCAGGAGCCCCGATTGTAAACCCAACGCCGATCAAATGTGGGAGCTGGCTTGCTCGCGAAGGCGGTGTGTCAGCCTATAAATGCATCGACTGAACCACCGCTTTCGCGAGCAAGCCCGCTCCCACATGGGTTGATGGGTTACAGGTGAGATTCGGCGTATTCGGCCAGAATCGAGCGAGGGACGCCTTGCAGCGCAATGTGCACGCCGTTCGGGAAGTCCTTGAAGCGTTCCGTCAGGTAAGTCAGCCCGGAGCTGGTCGCGGACAGGTAAGGGGTGTCGATCTGTGCCAGGTTGCCCAGGCACACCACTTTGGAACCGGCGCCGGCACGGGTGATGATGGTTTTCATCTGGTGCGGCGTCAGGTTCTGGCATTCATCGATCAAAATCAGGCTTTGCTGGAAGCTGCGACCCCGTATGTAGTTGAGGGATTTGAACTGCAACGGCACTTTGCTGAGGATGTAATCGACGCTGCCATGGGTGTTTTCGTCATCCATGTGCAAGGCTTCGAGGTTGTCGGTGATCGCCCCCAGCCACGGCTCCATTTTTTCCGCTTCGGTGCCGGGCAGGAAACCGATTTCCTGGTCCAGGCCCTGCACGCTGCGGGTGGCGATGATGCGGCGATAGCGTTTGGTAACCATGGTCTGTTCGATGGCGGCGGCCAGGGCGAGGATGGTTTTCCCCGAACCTGCGGCGCCGGTCAGGTTGACCAGGTGGATGTCCGGATCAAGCAAGGCATACAGCGCCAGGCTCTGGTAGATATCACGCGGTTTCAGGCCCCAGGCTTCCTGGTGCAACAGGGGTTCCTGATGCAGGTCGAGGATCAGCAGCTTGTCGACCTGGATCTCTTTGATCCAGCCCACAAAACCCTGTTCGTCGATGATGAATTCGTTGATGTGCACAGCCGGCAGGTTGTCGATCAGCTGTACCTGGTGCCAGGTGCGGCCATGGTCCTGACGGGTTTCGACCTTGCTGACGCGATCCCAGAACGAGCCGGTCATGGTGTGATAACCACGAGACAGCATCGACACGTCGTCAACCAGTTGGTCAGTACTGTAGTCCTCGGCAGCGATCCCACACGCTCGTGCCTTGAGGCGCATATTGATGTCTTTGGTCACCAGCACCAGGCGCAGGTCCTTGTCGCGTGCGTGCAGGTCGATCAATTGGTTGATGATTTTGTTGTCGTTCAGATTTTCCGGCAGCAGGCTGTTGGGCTCGCTGCGCTTGCTCATCAGAATCGACAGCAAGCCCTTGGGCCCGCCTTTGCCACGCTGGATCGGTACGCCCACCTCGACGTCGTCGGGGGAGGCTTCGCCGAGGGTCTTGTCGATCAGGCGGATGGCCTGGCGGCATTCGGCGGCAACGCTGTGGTGCCCGCTTTTGAGTTTGTCGAGCTCCTCAAGCACGATCATCGGGATGGCGACGTGGTGTTCTTCGAAGTTGAGCAGTGCGTTTGGATCGTGAATCAGTACATTGGTATCAAGCACATAAAGGATTGGCTGGTCGGAAGAAGGGTTACGTCCATGATCATCCATACTCGGTCACCTTTGTGGGAGCCAGTCGACGCAATACCGCGACAGTGCTGCGCCTCGATTCGACCGTCGAACGCACTTGAGGGGCGTCAAGTGCGGTGCACACAAGAGGTGTCTTGGAAGACGCCACCTGTGTTGCAGGTTTCGGCTGTCTGTCTTCGTAATACCGCAAAACACATGACAGGAAAAAGCACTTTGACGCTTTTTTGAAGTTTATTTTTCAGGATGACGAATAGCACTAGGCGCGCCGGCATTGCACCGTTAAAGTCGGAAGTCCGCCTGTATCGAAATACCTCTCAAATTCCCCCCTGAAAAACCTCAGCCCCAACAGGGCCGGGCTTTTCGTGCTTTTTCAGCGAAACGCTTCGCGGCAATCCTGCCAGCCGAGTCCACTTTCTGCCGTGGCGTGTAAAAGCCAGGGTAAAGCGATGCGCGCCTTGTCCTGGGTGTCGTGGAAGACGATCACCCCGCGCCGCCACAACAGCATCAGTGTGAGCACGCGGTTCGCCGACTCATCAGCCTTGAGCTTGCCGGGTTCGTCTTCCGAGTCGATGTCCCACAAGGCCACTTGCAGCCCTTGTGACTGGAAAAATCCCTGGCTGTCGGACCGGCGCTGACCGTACGGCGGGCGGAACAGCGGCAAGTAGTTTTCCGGCATCAGGTTTTGCGCCAGGGAGGCGCTGCGGGTGATGGACGACTGCCAGTCGACCCAGTGGCTATGGGAGCGGTACTGCCAGCCCTGGATGCCGACGCACTGGCCCTGGTACAGCGCCTGCACATCGGTGGCCGAGCTTTTCTCGACGCGGGTTTGCAGGCTGTTGCCCAGCACGAAGAAGAGGCTGTGCATTTTCTGTTTGCGCAGGTAGTCGGCGAGCCAGTCGGTATTGCCGCTGACCGGGGACGGTCCGCTGTCGAAGGTCAGCAGGAACATCCGGTCGTTGAGTTCGTCGCCGTTGCGTTCGTGATCGCCGAAGCGCGCGATTTCGCTGCTGATCTGGGGGAACAGGGCGGCCTTGCGCAACTGTTCATCCAGGTAGCGTTCGTGGAATGCGCGGCTGGGGCCGGCCCAGCCTATATAGAAGGAGTTGTCGCTGACTTCGAATTTGGCGGCTTGTTCGCGCAGGTCGTCCATGTTTTCCACCAGGTAGCAGAAGGAGGCGTCCTGTTCGCAGCTCTGTTGGGCGAAGGTGTAGTTTTCCAGTAGCCGTTGCCAGAGTTGACGGCGCAGGTCGTCGATCGAGGCCTGGTTGATGATCTTCAGGCCCAGGCGCTGCTTGAGGGCGGGTTCGTCGAGGGATTCGCTGGCGAGCAGGGTGTGGGCGAACATCAGGATTTCTGCGCGTGAGGCGACGTCGAACAGGGCGGGGCTGCTGAGGCGTTCGGGCCAGGTGCCGCGGTCCAGGGTTGCGACATCCACGGGGGCGGCTTGGGCGCCCAGGCAGATGAGCCAGGCTGACAGTAAAAGCGCAATTCGCACGAAGGGTCTCCCTTTCCAGAGTCGTCGGGCACTATAGCCGATCGTGTGGGGGCGCTATTGGGTTGGTGTGTATATGCGTTATTTGAGTGATGGCTTGTATTGGTTCCGCCTTACAGCGGCTCACTTTTGAACGCTTTTGCAAAGTGACTCGCTGTAAGAGCGAAACCATAAGCCGCCGTAACCGCAGAAACGGATATGCCCCCCCAACGACCGCACAGCTATCTATCACCATCATAGGTGGAGTCAAACCGCCCTACCCCCTAGAATCCCCCCACGATTAAAGGAGACGACTTCATGCTGACGGTGATTTCCCCCGCCAAAACCCTCGATTTCGAGTCAAAGCCGGTCACCCCGCGCTTCACCCAGCCGCAATACCTCGACCACTCCCAGGAGCTGATCGAACAACTGCGCGAACTCAGCCCGGCGCAAATCAGCGAACTGATGCACGTCTCCGACAAAATCGGCGGCCTCAACGCCGCACGCTTCGGCAGCTGGACCCCCGCCTTCACCCCCGCCAACGCCAAACAAGCCCTGCTGGCATTCAAGGGCGACGTCTACACCGGCCTCAACGCCGAAACCCTCAAGGACGCCGACTTCACCTACGCCCAGGACCACCTGCGCATGCTCTCCGGCCTGTACGGCCTGCTGCGGCCGCTGGACCTGATGATGCCGTACCGCCTCGAAATGGGCACCAAACTGCCCAACGCCCGTGGCAAGGACCTGTACGCTTTCTGGGGCACCCGCATCAGCGAGTGGCTCAACGAAGCCCTGGCCGAACAAGGCGATGACGTGCTGCTCAACCTCGCGTCCAACGAGTACTTCTCGGCAGTCAAACGCCCGGCATTGAATGCGCGAATCATCAACACCGAGTTCAAGGACCTGAAAAACGGCCAGTACAAGATCATCAGCTTCTACGCCAAGAAGGCCCGGGGCATGATGAGCCGCTTTGTGATTGAAGAACGCATCAACGACCCGGCCCGACTCAAGGAGTTTGACGTGCAGGGTTATCGCTTCAATGCGGAGCAGTCGAAGCCGGATAACCTGGTGTTCCTGCGGGATCACGCACCGGAATAACCTGACAACGAAGATCCAAATGTGGGAGCGGGCTTGCTCGCGAAAGCGGTGGTTCAGTCGATGCCTTTATTGCCTGACACGCCGCTTTCGCGAGCAAGCCCGCTCCCACATTTTGTTTGCATCCAATTCCGAATTCGTCATTTATTTGGCGTCAAAAATAATTCTTCAGATTCCCTAACATTTATTTCACTCGACATTCGTCAATTTTTTTCGTAGTGGCACCACTTTTTTAAAACAGTAGTGGCACAAAACTATTCACCCCTCGCAACTCCCCGCAACTACTGGCCTAAATAGCAAGTGCTATCAGAATAGTACTAGTGCCATCTTTCCTAATATTTCAAGAAATTTCCGGAAACAGGATGAGTGGACAGGAACTATGTCCTAAAGCACCGCTCATACCACCGGTAACGATTATCTCTGAAGATGTAAGAGATGACTTACGTGGCGACCAAGGGAAGTAGCAAAGTTGTCATATAACTTTGACTCAATGGTCAAATCATCAACTGATTAGTTGAAGGCGGACGCAAAGGTTTCACTACTTTCTCCGACAAGGCCAAGGCTGAGCTCACCTGTATGGGTCAGTGAGACAACCCAAGCCGTTGATATATAAGGGCTCAAAGCCCCTGTCAACGCCTTGCGGCACTGGCGCCAGGCCCTTCCCCAGGAAGGCTGGCTGCATTTCAGGGCAAGCCCCAACAATAAGGCCAAGTTGCGCACAACTTGAGTGCATTAGTTAGTCACTCGACTTTTAGTATGCCTGCACTGGATATACCGACGTTTATTCGTCGCACTTCCCAGTGCCTGGGTGACGCTTCAAAACATGAACTCCGGCCATCTAGTGGCACGATTAACAATGAGGTAAATGCGATGCGCATCAGCATATTTGGTTTGGGTTACGTCGGCGCGGTATGTGCCGGTTGCCTGTCTGCACGGGGCCATGAGGTCGTTGGCGTAGACATCTCCAAGGAAAAGATCGACCTGATCAACGCGGGTAAATCCCCCATCGTTGAACCGGGTCTGGGCGAGCTGTTAAGCCAGGGCGTTCAAACCGGCCGACTGCGCGGCACCACCAATTTCGCCGAGGCAATCCGTGATACCGACCTGTCGATGATTTGCGTCGGCACGCCGAGCAAGAAGAACGGCGACCTGGAACTCAACTACATCGAATCGGTGTGCCGCGAGATCGGTTTTGTCCTGCGTGACAAGACCTCCCGTCACACCATCGTGGTCCGCAGCACCGTGCTGCCAGGTACCGTGGCCAATGTGGTGATTCCGATTCTCGAAGACTGCTCGGGCAAGAAAGCCGGCGTCGACTTCGGCGTCGCCGTAAACCCTGAGTTCCTGCGTGAAAGCACCGCCATCGCCGACTACGACCTGCCGCCGATGACCGTCATCGGTGAATTCGACACCGCTTCCGGCGATGTTCTGCAGTCGCTGTACGAAGAACTCGACGCGCCGATCATCCGCAAGGACATCGCCGTCGCCGAGATGATCAAGTACACCTGCAACGTCTGGCATGCGACCAAAGTGACCTTCGCCAACGAGATCGGCAACATCGCCAAGGCGGTGGGTGTCGACGGTCGCGAAGTGATGGAAGTGGTCTGCCAGGACAAGACCCTCAACCTGTCCCAGTACTACATGCGCCCGGGCTTTGCCTTCGGCGGTTCCTGCCTGCCCAAGGACGTGCGCGCCCTGACGTACCGCGCCGGCTCCCTCGACGTGGATGCGCCGCTGCTCAACTCGCTGATGCGCAGCAACGAGTCCCAGGTGCAAAACGCTTTCGACATCGTTTCCAGCCACGACAAACGCAAAGTCGCCCTGCTGGGCCTGAGCTTCAAGGCCGGCACCGATGACCTGCGCGAAAGCCCGCTGGTGGAACTGGCAGAGATGCTGATCGGCAAGGGTTTCGACCTGAGCATCTACGACAGCAACGTCGAATACGCTCGCGTGCACGGCGCCAACAAGGACTACATCGAAGGCAAGATCCCTCACGTGTCGTCCCTGCTCAACTCGGACTTCGACGAAGTGATCAACAACTCCGACGTGATCATCCTGGGCAACCGCGATGAGAAGTTCCGTGCCCTGGCGCACAACGCACCCCACGGCAAGCAAGTGGTCGACCTGGTGGGCTTCATGTCCAAGGCCACCAGCGTGAGCGGCCGTACCGAAGGCATTTGCTGGTAACAGCAACGGCAAGTTTCAAGCGGCAAGCGTCCTGATCCCCGGCGCTTGCTGCTTGAAACCTCCTTCACCTGCGGAATGACGCCTATGTCCAAGTTAAAACACGTACTCCTCCAATCTGCCGGCTGGCTGTTTTTCCTGAGCCTGCTGATGGGACTCGCCCTGCTGTTGCCGGCGAGTACGTTCGACTCAGAGTCGAAGAATTTTATTTTCCTGATTGGCGCCGTCGGTATCTGGCGCTACTCAATGGGTGCTACGCATTTCTTTCGCGGCATGCTGTTCCTGTACGTGGTCTACCCGCACCTGCGGCGCAAAGTGCGCAAGCTGGGCAAGGCGGCAGACCCGTCCCACGTATTCCTGATGGTCACCAGCTTTCGGATCGACGCGCTGACCACGGCCCAGGTCTACAGCTCGGTGATCCGCGAGGCCATCGAATGTGGCTTCCCTACCACCGTGGTCTGCTCCCTGGTGGAAATGTCCGATGAGCTGCTGGTCAAGAGCCTGTGGGCCAGGATGAACCCGCCCGACCACGTCAAGCTGGACTTCGTGCGCATCGCCGGTACCGGCAAGCGTGACGGCCTGGCCTTCGGTTTTCGCGCCATCTCCCGCCACCTGCCGGACAACCGCGCCGTAGTGGCCGTGATCGATGGCGACACCGTGCTCGCCGAGGGCGTAGTGCGCAAGACCGTGCCGTGGTTCCAGCTGTTCGGCAATGTCGGCGGCCTGACCACCAACGAGTTCTGCGAAGTGCGCGGCGGCTACATCATGAGCGAGTGGCACAAGCTGCGCTTCGCCCAGCGCCACATCAACATGTGCTCCATGGCCCTGTCCAAACGCGTGCTGACCATGACCGGCCGCATGTCGGTATTCCGCGCCAACGTGGTCACCGACCCGGGCTTCATTGCCGATGTGGAAAGCGACTCGCTGCAACACTGGCGCCTGGGCCGCTTCAAGTTTTTGACCGGTGACGACAAGTCCAGCTGGTTCAGCCTGATGCGCCTGGGCTACGACACCTTTTATGTGCCGGATGCCGCGATTCACACCGTGGAACACCCGCCGGAAAAGAGCTTTATCAAGGCCAGCCGCAAACTGATGTTCCGCTGGTACGGCAACAACCTGCGCCAGAACTCACGTGCCCTGGGCCTGGGTATGCGTCGCCTGGGCCTGTTCACCAGCATCGTGCTGTTTGATCAACGCGTGTCGATGTGGACCTCCCTGCTGGGGCTGACCGTGGCGATCATCGCCACCTTCAAATACGGCGGCGCGTTCATCCTCGCCTACCTGCTGTGGATCGGCATCACCCGCCTGATTCTGACCCTGCTGCTGTCGTGCTCCGGCCACAAGATCGGCCCGGCTTACCCGGTGATTCTCTATTACAACCAGATCATGGGCGCGCTGGTGAAGATCTACGTGTTCTTCCGCCTTGATCAACAGTCCTGGACCCGCCAGGACACCAAACTGACCCGCGATTTGGCCAGCTTTCAACGTTGGTTCAACACCTGGTCGTCTCGGACCATGACCTTCTCCGCCGGCAGCATTTTCGTCGCCGTGTTGCTGATGATGGTTTGACCCTGCCAAGCCTGAATTAACTAGGAACTAAACACCATGAATAGCCCAGTAAACGCCAACGTTGTCCACGAATCGGAAGCCCAGCGCCAACACGCCCGGGTCAAAATCCCGGCCAAGCTGCGCTTCTTCGGCGCCGATCAAACACCGATGGAAGTGCGGGTGATCGACCTGTCCGCCGGCGGCCTGGCCTTCAACGCCCCGCAGCAGCCGCTGAAAGTCGGCGATGTGCACAAGGGTCGCTTGCAATTCGTGATCGACAACCTGGGCCTGGCGATGGACGTCGAGCTGCAGATTCGCTCCTACGACCGCCAGACCGGCCGCACCGGTTGCCAGTTCCAGAACCTCGATGCACAAGACATCTCCACCCTGCGCCACCTGATCACCTCGCACCTGGCCGGTGACATCGTGACCATGGGTGACGTGCTGGCAACCCTGCAACGCGACAACTTCACCAAGGCGCGCAAGGTCAAGGACGGCGGCAGCAACATGAGCGTCGGTGGCCGCCTGCGGGCGGTGACTTTCAGCCTCGGGATCTTCGTGGTGGGCCTGGCGGCATTCGGCTTCGTGGTCAAATCGGTGTACGGCATGTACTTCGTCAGCCACGCCACCTCCGGCCTGGTGAGCGTGCCCGGGATGAACGTGACCATGCCCCGCGATGGCACCGTGCAAAGCCTGATCAAAGGCGATGCGGTCGCCGCCAAAGGCGCGCCATTGGCAACCTTCAGTACCAGCATGCTCGACGTACTCAAGGGCCATCTGGACGAAGACCAGCTGCAACCGGCCAAGGTCGAAGAACTGTTCGGCAAGCAAATGACCGGCACCCTCACCTCCCCTTGCGACTGCGTCGTGGCCCAGCAACTGGTCGCCGACGGTCAGTACGCCAGCAAGGGCGACGTGATCTTCCAACTGGTGCCACGCGGCAGCCAGGCCAACGTTGATGCGCGCTTCTCCTATCGCCAGTTTGCCGACGTACGCCCGGGCACCCGCGTGAACTTCCAGGTAGCGGATGAAGAGCAGGTACGCACCGGCACCATCGTCAGCAGCACCAGCCTGAACAGCAGCGAAATGTCCTCCGACATCCGCGTGCAGATCAAACCCGACGCCCCGCTGGACAGCACCTACGCCGGTCGCCCGGTTGAAGTGACCAGCGATCGCGGCCCGTCCCTGAACTGGCTGATCGACAAAGCCATGGCCAACGGTCTGTAAGCAGAGGACATGCCTGTGATGACTCTCTCAAAAACACCGCAATCCCTGTGGGAGCGGGCTTGCTCGCGAAAGCAGTGTGTCAGCCAACACATGCATCAACTGACAGGGCCCCTTCGCGAGCAAGCCCGCTCCCACATGGGAACTGCGGCGTTGCTGGCTGTTGCGGTCAGCCTCGCCGGTTGCGCCGGCCTGCCCGACCAACGCCTGGCCAATGAAGCGCTGAAACGTGGCGACACCGTCACTGCCCAGCAGAACTACCAGCAGCTCGCGGATTTGGGCTACAGCGAGGCCCAAGTAGGCCTGGCGGATATCCAGGTCGGCACCCGCGACCCCGAGCAAATCAAGCAGGCCGAAGCGACGTACCGCGCGGCTGCCGATACCTCGCCCCGTGCCCAGGCACGCCTGGGCCGCCTGCTGGTGGCCAAGCCCGGCGCGACCGAAGCCGAACACCATGAAGCCGAAGGCCTGCTGAAAAAAGCCTTTGCCAATGGCGAAGGCAACACCCTGATCCCGCTGGCAATGCTCTACCTGCAATACCCGCACAGTTTCCCGAACATCAACGCCCAGCAGCAGATCAGCAAATGGCGCGCCTCGGGTTACCCGGAAGCCGGTCTCGCCCAGGTGCTGCTGTATCGCACCCAGGACACCTACGACCAGCACCTGGATGAAGTGGAAAGCATCTGCAAGGCGGCGCTGAACACCACCGATATCTGCTACGTCGAGCTGGCCACGGTCTACCAGAAAAAAGCCGAGCCGGAAAAACAGGCCGAACTGCTCAAGCAGATGGAAGCCGGCTACAGCCGCGGCACCGTCACCGCCCAACGGGTCGACAGCGTGGCTCGTGTACTGGGTGATGCAAGCCTGGGCAAGACCGACGAAAAAACCGCCCAGGCCCTGCTGGAAAAAATCGCCCCCGGCTACCCGGCCTCCTGGGTCAGCCTGGCGCAACTGCTCTACGACTTCCCGGAACTGGGCGACGTCGACCAGATGATGAAGTACCTCGACAACGGCCGCGCCGCCGACCAGCCCCGCGCCGAACTGTTGCTGGGCAAGCTCTACTACGAAGGCAAGTGGGTCCCGGCTGACGCCAAGGCCGCCGAAGAACACTTCCAGAAAGCCGTCGGCCGCGAAGTCGCCGCCGACTACTACCTCGGCCAGATCTACCGCCGTGGCTACCTGGGCAAGGTCTATTCGCAAAAGGCCCTGGACCATCTGTTGACCGCTGCGCGCAACGGCCAGAACAGCGCCGACTTCGCGATTGCCCAGCTGTTTTCCCAAGGCAAGGGCACCAAGCCCGACCCGCTTAACGCCTATGTCTTCAGCCAGTTGGCCAAGGCCCAGGACACGCCGGAAGCCAACGACCTGGCGACCCAGCTCGAAGCGCCGCTGACCCCGGAACAACGCGCCGAAGGCCAACGCCTGGTGCAACAGGAGCTGGCCGTGCGCGGCACCCTGGCCCAAAGCACGCTGCAATTGCACGCCCTGCAAGAAGAAGACGGCGAGGAATCCCTATGAAGCTCAACCCATTCGTCAAGGCCGGTATCGGCCTGACCTTCGCCCTGCTGTGGTCGTGCCCGACCCTGGCGGCGCTGACCGAAGCCAAGAACTTCGGCCTGGAAGTCAAAGTCACCGGCCAGTCCGAAGATGACCGCGACCTGGGCACCCAGAAAGGCGGCGACGTCAACGGCATCGGCCTTGACCTGCGCCCGTGGATCTACGGTGAAAGCGGCAACTGGAGCGCCTACGCCATGGGCCAGGCCGTGACCTCCAGCGACATCATCGAGACCGACACCCTGCAACAGTCCTCGGATGACGCCACTCAACAGACCAGCAATGACGACCGCAAGAGCAAGAAGAACTACCTGGCGATGCGCGAGTTCTGGGTCGCCTATGGCGGCTTCACGCCCTACCCCGGCGAGATCCTCAAGCTTGGTCGCCAACGCCTGCGCAATGACGACGGCCAATGGCGCGACACCAATATCGAAGCGCTGAACTGGACCTTCGACACCACCTTGCTCAAGGCCAATGTCGGCGTCGCCGAGCGCTTCAGCGAATACCGCACCGACCTCAAGGAACTGTCGCCCAAGGACAAGGACCGTCAGCACCTGTACGCCGACGCCGCCTACCAGTGGACGCCAGGCCAGTGGATCGGCCTGCGCGCGCACCACACCCATGATGACGGCAAGCTCGACTACCCGGAACCGGGCGTGGCCACCGACTCGCTGGACAAGCGCGAGAACGGCGACCTGACCTGGCTCGGCATCGAAGCCAACAGCGACGCCTACAACTGGCGCAACACCAACACCGTCAACTACTGGGCGAGCGTCACCGGCATGCAGGGCGACCGCGACACGGTCAACGCCTTGAACGCCGACGGCACCCGCCCCACCAACGCCAAGCGCAGCGATGACGTGAATGGCTGGGCCACCGACCTGGGTGTGCGCCTGCGTCTCGACCCGCAGTGGCAAGTGGGCGCCGCCTACTCCCGCGCCAGTGCCGAATACGAGCAGAACGGCCTGCAAAGCAACCGTTCGAACTGGACCGGTACCCAGTCCCGCGTCCATCGCTTCGGCGAAGCGTTTCGCGGCGAGATGAACAACATGCAGTCCATGAGCCTGTTCGGGTCCTGGCAGCTGCGCGAGGACTATGACGCAAGCCTGGTGTACCACAAGTTCTGGCGCGTCGACGGCAACAAGCCGGTGGGCAGCAACGGCATCGATGCCGTGCAGAACAACACCGATGACGTGACCGGCGCGATCCTGTCCAGCACGTCCCTGCCGCTTGAAGACGGCAAGAAAGATCTCGGCCAGGAGATGGACCTGGTGGTCACCAAGTACTTCAAGAAAGGCCTGCTGCCGGCCGGGCTCAGCCAGTCGATCGACGAGCCGTCGGCCCTGGTGCGCTTCCGTGCAGGCGTGTTCAAGCCGGGCGACGCCTATGGCAGCCAGGTCGACTCGTACATGCATCGCGCCTTTGTCGACGTGATCTGGAAGTTCTGATGGGAGCCTGCGCAATGAAGTCTCAAAGCCTGCTCGTCGCGGCCATGCTGCTGGCCAGCGCCTCGGCCTTCGCCGACAAAGCGCCGACCATCGCCAAAGAGCTGCAACAGGCCAAGACCTACACCATCTCCAGCCCGCCGACCGAGCCGCTGGAGATGGCCAAGCCTGCGCTGCCGGACGTGTCCGGCTACACCGCGGCCAATATCGCGAAAAAGATCGTGCGTACCAAGCCAGGCAAAATCAGCATCCGCCGGATGATGCAGGAAGACGCCCTGAAGGACTTCATCGGCGGCGACAACAAGATGGCCGAATGGGTAGTGCGCCAGCACGGCATTCCCCAGGCGATCTTTGTCGACGACGGCTACATGAACCTCAAGGACCTGCTGAAGAAAGTGCCCAAGCAGTACTTCAGCGAAACCTCGCCGGGGGTGTTCCTGGCCAAGTTGCCGATCGTGGTGGGCCGTAAAGGCATCCTCGAAATCGACAAGCAGACTCAAGAGCTGCGCCTGTCCCAGGAAGCCGGTTCGTTCCTGATCAACGACGGCCAGTTGTTCGTACGTGACACCAGAATCACCGGCTGGCGCGAGAAGACCAACGGCCCGGCGACCTTCCAGTCGCCCAAGGAATTCCGCCCGTTCCTGCTGGCCTGGGGCGGCACCGAGACCTACATAGCCAACAGCAAGATGGCCAGTTTCGGCTACGCCAACAGTAAGTCGTATGGCGTGAGTATTTCCCAGTACACGCCGAACATGGCCAAGGTGCTCAAGCGTCCTGAACCGACGGGCTGGATCGTCGACTCCGAGTTCTCGGACATGTGGTACGGCTTCTACTGCTACGAAACCACCGGCTTTGTGCTCAAGGGCAATACCTACAAGGACAACATCGTCTACGGCATTGACCCCCACGACCGTTCACACGGCCTGATCATCACCGACAACACCGTCTACGGCACGAAAAAGAAGCACGGCATCATCATTTCCCGGGAAGTGAACGACAGCTTCATCTTCAACAACCGCAGCTTCGACAACAAGCTCTCGGGCCTGGTGATCGACCGTAACAGCGTCAACAACCTGATCGCCGACAACGAGATCTACCGCAACCACACCGACGGCATCACCCTCTATGAGAGCGGCGATAACCTGCTGTGGGGCAACAAGGTGATCAGCAACCGTCGCCACGGCATCCGCGTGCGTAACAGCGTGAACATTCGCCTGTACGAGAACATTGCCATGGCCAACGGGCTGACCGGCGTGTACGGCCACATCAAGGATTTGACCGACACCGACCGCGACATCGCCCTCGACCCGTTCGACACCAAGGTCTCGCTGATCGTGGTCGGCGGTGAACTGGCCGCCAACGGCAGCGGGCCGCTGTCCATCGACTCGCCGTTGAGCGTCGAGCTGTACCGCGTATCGATGCTTGCGCCGACCAAATCCAGTGGCATCAGCTTCTCGGGCGTTCTTGGCGATCGCCAGGAAGAGATCCTCGACTTGCTGGTACGCCAGAAGAAAGCCGTGCTGATCGACCCTGTCGAACGCCAGACCGAAATGCAGGACTGAGGATGACCTTTATGCACCCACACATGATCAAACTGCTCAGCCTTTCGGGTTTGACCCTCGGCCTGCTCGCGGCCAGCCAGGGCGTGCGCGCCGACGAAATCAAGGCGCCAACCTTCACCGCCGAACCGTGCTGCAGCCTGTGCCCGGCCGCCCACGACGCGAAGAACTACACCACGCGCTACCAGCAGAACTTCACCACCCTGGTGCAAGCTCAGGGCGATTGGCTGTTCCGGACCCAGGAAGACCTGCGCACCGAATTCGACACCAGCCCCGCCGGCTACAAACGCATGCAGCAGCTGCACGATGCGTTCAAGAGCAAGGGCGTGGAACTGGTGGTGGTCTACCAGCCGACCCGTGGCTTGGTGAACCGCAACAAGCTCAACCCTGAAGAGAAAGCCAAGTTCGATTTCGACAAGGCCCTGGGCAATTACAAGACCATGCTCGGGCGCTTCGCCAAGATGGGCTACGTCGTGCCGGACCTGTCGCCGCTGACCAACGAGCAACTGCCGGATGAATTGCCGGCCCACGATTTCTACTTCCGCGGCGACCAACACTGGACGCCATACGGCGCCCAGCGCACCGCCAAAATCGTCGGCGCGAAAGTGCGGGCGATGCCTGAATTTGCCGGCATCCCCCAGCGCGAATTCGAGACCAAACGGTCCGGGCGCATGGGCAAGACCGGCACCCTGCACAACATGGCCGGGCAACTGTGCGGCACCAGCTACGCGATCCAGTACATGGACCAGTTCACCACCGAGCCCAAGGGCGAAGCGGCGGACGGCGACCTGTTCGGTGATTCCGGCAACCCGCAGATCACCCTCGTGGGTACCAGCCACAGTGGCAAGAACTACAATTTCGCCGGCTTCCTGGAACAGGAAATCGGTGCCGACATCCTTAACGTCGCCTTCCCCGGTGGTGGCCTGGAAGGCTCGATGATCCAGTACCTGGGCAGCGAAGAATTCCAGAAGACCCCGCCGAAGATCCTGATCTGGGAATTCTCGCCGCTGTATCGCCTGGACCAGGAGACCATCTACCGCCAGATGATGTCGCTGCTGGACAACGGCTGTGAAGGCAAGACCGCCCAGATGACTGCCAGTACCACGCTGAAACCCGGCAAGAACGAATTGCTGGTGAACAGTTCGAACAAAGACCTGCGCAACAGCAGTCACCAGGTCGACATCCGCTTCGCCGACCCATCGGTGAAAACCCTGCAAGCCACCCTCTGGTACATGAACGGGCGCCACGAGGACATCAAGATCGAGAAACCCGAAACATCCGATACAGACGGGCGTTTCGCCTTTGAACTGCGCACCGATGAAGACTGGGCCACGCAAAACCTGCTGGCCGTGGAAGTGCAGGGCCCTGAAGCGGGCCAGGCCGCGCAGAAAGTCGAAGCGAAAATTTGCACACGCAACGTATTCCCCGCCGGTGGTCAACAGACTGCTTCGGCCGGGCAATGAGGTTACCTATGCAGAAGTTATTGATTCCATCGTTGCTGGGCCTGGCGATGTTTGCCGGCCAAGTCAACGCCGCCGCACCACTGCGTCCGCCCCAGGGTTATTTCGCCCCGGTGGAAGCATTCAAGACCGGCGACTTCAAGAATGACTGCGACGCCATGCCGGCGCCGTACACCGGCTCGCTGCAATTTCGCAGCAAGTACGAAGGTTCGGACAAGGCTCGTTCCACCCTGAATGTGCAGTCCGAAAAAGCCTTTCGCGACAGCACCGCCGACATCACCAAGCTGGAAAAAGACACCAGCAAGCGCGTGATGCAATTCATGCGCGACGGCCGTCCGGAGCAGTTGGAATGCACGCTGAACTGGCTCACGAGCTGGGCCAAGGCCGATGCATTGATGTCCAAGGACTTCAACCACACCGGCAAGTCCATGCGCAAATGGGCACTGGGCAGCATGGCGTCGGCCTATGTGCGCCTGAAGTTCTCCGACTCTCATCCGCTGGCCAACCACCAGCAGGAGTCGCAGTTGATCGAAGCCTGGTTCAGCAAAATGGCCGACCAGGTGGTGAGCGACTGGGACAACCTGCCGCTGGATAAAACCAACAACCACTCCTACTGGGCTGCCTGGTCGGTGATGGCGACCTCCGTCGCCGTGAACCGCCGCGACCTGTTTGACTGGGCCGTGAAGGAATACAAGGTCGGCGCCAACCAGGTGGATGCCCAAGGCTTCCTGCCCAACGAATTGAAGCGTCAGCAACGAGCCCTGTCGTACCACAACTACGCCCTGCCGCCGCTGGCGATGATCGCCAGTTTTGCCCTGGTGAACGGTGTGGACCTGCGCCAGGAAAACAACGGCGCGTTGAAACGCCTGGGTGACAAGGTGCTGGCCGGGGTGAAAGACCCGGAGATCTTCGAGCAGAAGAACGGCAAGGAACAGGACATGAAGGACCTCAAGGAAGACATGAAATTTGCCTGGCTTGAGCCCTTCTGCACCCTCTACACCTGCGCCCCGGATGTGATCGAGCGCAAGCACGGCATGCAGCCGTTCAAGACGTTCCGCCTGGGGGGTGACCTGACCAAGGTCTACGACCCGGCGCATGAGAAAGGCAACAAAGGCAGCTGACGAAACGCACTTCAAATGTGAGAGCGGGCTTGCTCGCGAAGGCGGTGTATCAGTCGCCCTCTGTGTTGAATGACACACCGCATTCGCGAGCAAGCCAGCTCCCACATTTTGAGCCGGTTTCGTCAGTGGGAATGTAATACCGCCCCTCTCCGTTTTCGGTGGGGGGTTTGGGGGGGCCGTTGGCCCTTGACTGTTGGTTAAACATGGAGAGATCGGGATGGTTTTCTCGTCCAATGTGTTCCTGTTCCTGTTCTTGCCGATCTTCCTCGGCTTGTACTACCTGAGCGGGCAACGCTATCGCAATCTGCTGCTGCTGGTTGCCAGTTATGTGTTCTACGCCTGGTGGCGAGTGGACTTCCTGGCGCTGTTCGCCGCCGTGACGCTGTGGAACTACTGGATCGGCCTCAAGGTCGGTGCGGCAGGCGTGCGCACCAGGCCGGCCCAGCGCTGGCTGCTGCTGGGCGTGGCGGTCGATCTGTGCATCCTCGGCTACTTCAAGTACGCCAACTTCGGTGTCGACAGCATCAACCTGATGATGAAGTCGGCCGGCCTTGAGCCTTTCATCCTGACCCACGTGCTGTTGCCGATCGGGATCTCGTTCTACATCTTCGAGTCCATCAGCTACATCATCGACGTGTACCGCGGCGACACCCCGGCCACCCGCAACCTGATCGACTTTGCGGCGTTCGTGGCGATCTTCCCGCACCTGATTGCCGGCCCGGTGTTGCGCTTTCGCGACCTGGCCGACCAGTTCAACAACCGCACCCACACCCTCGATAAATTCTCCGAGGGCTGCACGCGGTTCATGCAGGGTTTCATCAAGAAGGTGTTTATCGCCGACACCCTGGCGGTGGTCGCCGATCATTGCTTCGCCCTGCAAAACCCCACCACCGGCGATGCCTGGCTCGGCGCACTGGCGTACACCGCGCAGCTGTACTTCGACTTCTCCGGCTACAGCGACATGGCCATCGGCCTGGGCTTGATGATGGGTTTTCGCTTCATGGAAAACTTCAAGCAGCCGTACATCAGCCAGTCGATCACCGAGTTCTGGCGGCGCTGGCACATCAGCCTGTCCACCTGGCTGCGTGACTACCTGTACATCACCCTGGGCGGCAACCGTAAAGGCACGCTGACCACCTACCGCAACCTGTTCCTGACCATGCTCCTCGGTGGCCTGTGGCACGGTGCGAACATCACCTACATCGTGTGGGGCGCCTGGCACGGCATGTGGCTGGCGATTGAAAAAGCCATCGGCCTCAACACCGCACCGCGCAGTTTCAACGTTGTGCGCTGGGCCTTCACCTTCCTGCTGGTGGTGATGGGCTGGGTGATCTTCCGCTCGGAAAACCTGCACGTCGCCGGCCGTATGTACGGCGCGATGTTCAGCTTCGGCGAGTGGTCGCTGTCGGAACTCAACCGCGCCAGCCTCACCGGCCTGCAAGTGGCAACCCTGGTGGTGGCGTACGCAACCCTGGCGTTCTTCGGCCTGCGGGACTTCTACAGCAACCGCCCACCGGAAAAAACCAAGCCTGCGGTGAACACCCAGGCCGACGGCCCGGCGACTGCGCAACCGGGCTTGATCAAGGCCGTACCGGGCGACAACCCGGGCAGCATCCATGAGCCCGGCTACACCGTGGGCACCGAGGCCACCGTGCAACCGGCCTACTGGAGCGCCACCTGGCCACGCTACGCCATGCGCGCCGCAGTACTGCTGCTGTTCGTGGCGTCGATTCTCAAACTTTCGGCGCAGAGCTTCTCGCCGTTCCTTTACTTCCAGTTCTGAGGGAGCCGACCATGACCCGTTCATTACGCGTCCTCTACATCGCCTTGTTCCTCGCCGTGCTGCTGGCGTTGGGCGCCTGGTCGATGCGCAGTTTCCTGGGCTTCAGCACCAACGCCGACGCCACCGTGCTCAACGGCCGCTGGACCAAGGCCGTCGAGACCCACTACGACGACCAGTTCCCGATCAAGCGCCTGGGCACCAACCTCTGGGCAGCGCTGGACTACAAGCTGTTCAACGAAGGCCGCCCTGGCGTGGTGATTGGCCGCGACCACTGGTTGTACAGCGACGAGGAATTCAACCCGATCGTCAACGAAGACCAGAACCTGCAAGGCAACTACGCCTTGGTGGAAGGCGTGCGCCAGAAACTCAAGGCCCAGGGTATCCAACTGGTGATGGCGATCGTGCCGGCCAAGGTGCGGCTGTACCCGGAACACCTGGGTGAAGTGCAGCCGGCGAGCATCCGCGCCGGTCTGTACCAGGACTTCCATGCCCGCATGGCCGCCGACAAGATCGTCGCCCCTGACCTGATGGGCCCGCTGCAACAGGCCAAGCTGCACGGACAGCAAGTGTTCCTGCGCACCGACACCCACTGGACCCCGGACGGCGCTGAAGTGGCGGCCAAAGAATTGGCCAAGACAATTGCCAACAAAACGCCCCTGAGCGGCGAGCCTCAACGCTTTGTCACCGAAGCCGAGAAGACCGAGCCACACAAGGGCGACCTGCGCCTGTTCCTGCCGCTGGACCCGCTGTTCGAAAACCTGATGCCGCCCAAGGAGCCACTGCAAAAACGCGTGACGCACCTGGCTGAAACCAAAGGCGACGATGCGCTGTTCACCGACAGTGAAACCCCGGTGGCCCTGGTGGGCACCAGTTACAGCGCCAACCCGAACTGGAACTTTGTCGGCGCGCTGAAGCAAGCCCTGGGCAGCGACGTCATCAACTACTCCGAAGACGGCCACGGCCCGATCCTGCCGATGCTCAGCTACCTGAAAAGCGACGACTTCAAGAACAGCCCGCCACAGGTGCTGATCTGGGAGTTTCCCGAGCGTTATCTGCCTGTGAACAACGAAATCGGCGATGCCGACCCGCAGTGGGTTGCGCAGCTCAAACAAGCCGGTATGCGCCAACAGAACATGGCTATCAACACCCCCACCGTTAAAAACATGAACTCCGAGACGCCCGACCGGGCGCAAAACTGAAAGAGAGGTAACTCACATGACTTTCACTACTAACCTCGCAAAAACTTTTGCCCTCGTCGCCGGCATGAGCGTTGTTTCGATGTCCGCCTTCGCCGGTGGCGACGCCGCCCTCTACGGTCCCGTCGCGCCAAAAGGCTCGAGCTTTGTGCGGGTGTACAACGCCAGCAACCAGGAAGTCAGCGCCACCGTCGGCAGCACCAACCTCAACGAGGTTGCACCGCTGGCCAGCAGTGACTTCAGCTTCATGCCGGGCGGTGACTACAGCGCCAAGGTCGGCAGCCAGACCCTGCCGGTCAAGCTCGCCGCCGACCACTACTACACCCTGGTCAGCAGCGGCAGCGGCCAACCGCAACTGATCGAAGAACCGCCGTTCAAGAACAAGCAGAAATCCCTGGTGCGCGTGCAGAACCTCAGTGACAAGTCGCTGACCCTGAAAACCGCCGATGGCAAGACCGACGTGGTCCAGGCCGTGGCCGCCAAGGGCCGTGGCGAGCGCGAGATCAACCCGGTGAAGGTCAGCCTGGCGCTGTATGAAGGCGATAAAAAAGTCGGCGACGTGAAGCCGGTAGCTCTGGAACGCGGTGAGGCCGCAGTGCTGTACGTCACCGGCACCGGCGCCAACCTGTCGCCAGTGTGGGTGAAACGCCCTGTGTCGACCCGCTGATTAGATTTTCAGATTGACGCTGCCCCCTGTGGGAGCTGGCTTGCCTGCGATGCGGACAACTCGGTGTATCAGGTACACCGAGGTGATGCCATCGCGGGCAAGCCCGGCTCCCACAGGCTCTAACCAAATTTGATTCAAGGAGAAACACCATGATCCCAGTAATCCTTTCCGGTGGTAGCGGCTCACGCCTTTGGCCGCTTTCGCGTAAACAGTTTCCCAAGCAGTTCTTGGCCCTGACCGGCGAGCACACCTTGTTCCAGCAAACCCTGGAGCGCCTGGTGTTCGACGGCATGGACGCGCCCATCGTGGTGTGCAACAAGGACCACCGCTTTATCGTCAACGAGCAACTGGCTGCCCGCAAACTGGAAACCCAGCGCATCCTGATGGAGCCGTTCGGCCGCAATACCGCGCCGGCCGTGGCCCTGACGGCGATGATGCTGGTCAACGAAGGCCGCGACGAACTGATGCTGGTGCTGCCCGCCGACCACGTGCTGGATGACCAGAAAGCCCTGCAACGCGCCCTGGCCCTGGCCACTGTGGCGGCTGAGCGTGGCGAAATGGTGCTGTTCGGTGTGCCGGCCACCCGTCCGGAGACCGGCTACGGCTATATCAAGTCGACCAACGATTCGCTGCTGCCCGAAGGCGTCAGCCGCGTGCAACAGTTCGTGGAAAAACCCGATGAAAAACGCGCCGCCGAATTCGTCAAGAGCGGTGGTTATTTCTGGAACAGCGGCATGTTCCTGTTCCGTGCCAGCCGCTTCCTCGAAGAGCTGAAAAAACACGACCCGGACATCTACGACACCTGCCTGCTGACCCTGGAACGCAGCAACCAAACCGCCGACACCATCGACATCGACGAATCCACCTTCGCCTGCTGCCCGGACAACTCCATCGACTACGCCGTGATGGAAAAAACCCAACTGGCCTGCGTGGTGCCGTTGACTGCCGGCTGGAGCGACGTGGGTTGCTGGGCATCGTTGTGGGACGTGAATGAAAAAGACGCCAACGGCAACGTCAGCAAGGGCGACGTGGTGATCCAGGACAGCAAGAACTGCATGATCCACGGCAACGGCAAGCTGGTGTCGGTGATCGGCCTGGAAAACATCGTGGTGGTAGAAACCAAGGACGCGATGATGATTGCCCACAAGGACAAGGTCCAGGGCGTCAAGCAGATGGTCAACACCCTCAACGAGCAGGGCCGCAGCGAAACCCAGAACCACTGCGAGGTGTACCGTCCATGGGGCTCGTACGACTCGGTGGATATGGGCGGGCGCTTCCAGGTCAAGCACATCTCGGTGAAACCGGGCGCGTGCCTGTCGTTGCAGATGCACCACCACCGCGCCGAACACTGGATCGTGGTCAGCGGCACCGCCGAAGTCACCTGTGACGAGAACGTGTTCCTGCTCACCGAAAACCAGTCCACCTACATCCCGATTGCCTCCGTGCACCGTTTGCGTAACCCGGGCAAGATTCCATTGGAGATTATCGAGGTGCAGTCCGGCAGCTACCTGGGTGAAGACGATATCGAACGCTTTGAAGATATCTACGGTCGATCCACGCCAATCGAGCGTGGCGTTTCGGTGAAAACCATCGCGCAGTAAACAGAGCAGCACAACAAGCCCCCGCCCCACCGACTGCGTCCCCTATCCGCAGCCGGTGGGCCGGGGGCTTTTTCTTTGGGGCCGGGGAACCCGAAGATGGTCAACTCCACCTACGCTTGGTTAGGATGCCCGTTCCGTTTTCGAGGTTGTTGCCATGTTCTTTGGTGTCTTGCTGATTATCACCTGGCTGATCCTCTTGCTGCGCTACCCCGCCAGGGCGTTGCCGGTTTCCCTCGCGGCCGCCGTCGGCCTGGGCCTGGTGGCGGTATGGGTGGTGTGGCTGGACAACCGCGAGGCCCAGCAATTGGCACGCCTGGAACTGCGTACCGCCTACGCGCCGAAAGAATGCCCCGCAGACCGCCCGCTCAAGCTCACCTTGAACAACGGCAACAACGTACCGCTGACCGAACTGCGTTGGCGCATCGCCGCGTATGCGCCGGGCGATACGGTCAACCTGGCAGACAACGTGTACGCTGCCCCGCGCTATCGCGGCCCCGGCGAACTGCAGGCCGGCGCCACCTGGGAAGACTGCCTGCCAGTGCCGCCGCTGCGCCCCGGCTACCGCCCGCAAACCCTGGAATTTCGTGCCGAGCATTTGCAAGGCAGCTTCTCTGACTGATAACGACAAAGGACTGATCCATGCCCAACGTACTGATCACCGGGTGCTCCAGTGGCATTGGCCGTGCCCTGGCGGACGCCTTCAAGCAAGCCGGCTTTGACGTGTGGGCCAGCGCCCGGCGCAGCGAGGATGTGGCGGCACTTGCCAGCGCCGGCTTTAACGCGGTGCAACTGGACGTCAACGACAGCGCTGCACTGGCGCAGTTGGCCGGGCAGGTCGGCGAGCTGGATGTGCTGATCAACAACGCCGGCTATGGCGCCATGGGTCCGTTGCTCGACGGCGGCACCCAGGCGATGCAGCAGCAATTCGAGACCAACGTATTCTCAGTGGTCGGCGTGACTCAGGCGCTGTTCCCGGCCCTGCGTCGCCGTAAAGGGTTGGTGGTGAATATCGGCAGCGTGTCCGGCGTGTTGGTCACACCGTTCGCCGGTGCGTATTGCGCCTCGAAAGCCGCAGTGCATGCCTTGAGTGATGCGTTGCGCATGGAGCTCGCACCGTTTGACGTGCGGGTGATGGAAGTGCAGCCAGGCGCCATCGATACAAGTTTTGCAAAAAACGCCGGCACCCAGGCCGAACTGTTGATCAATGAAAAGTCGCCCTGGTGGCCACTGCGCGAAAGCATCCGCGCCCGGGCCAAGGCCTCCCAGGATCGGCCTACGCCCGCCAGCCAGTTTGCGGCAGACGTGCTCAAGGCCGTGCAACAGGGCACGCCGCCGCGCCTGTTGCGCTCGGGTAATGGCTGCCGGGCATTGCCGTGGATGGCGGCGCTGTTGCCCAAGGGCTTGCTGGAGACTGTCTTGAAAAAACGCTTTGGCCTGAGCGGCCAGCTCTAAGAGCCCCCGCCTCCCCGTGGCGAGGGAGCTTGCTCCCGCTGGGCTGCGCAGCAGCCCCAAAACCACCCATCCAAGTTTCCTGAAAGAATGCGCTGACCTTTTCAGGGGTGCTTCGCCCCCCAGCGGGAGCAAGCTCCCTCGCCACACGGTTTCTCGGCTGATCAGCCTTTCATGAAATCAATGAAGGCCCGCACTTTCAGGGGCAAATGCCGGGTATCCGGGTACAACGCGTACACCCCCTGCGGCGCAAATCGATACCCCGGCAGCAACCGCACCAAACGCCCCGCATCCAGGTCTTCCTGCACCAGCCACTGGGGCAGGATCGCCACGCCATGCCCGCGCACGGCAAACGCCTGGAGAATGGCGGCACTGTCGGCAACCAGTGAAGCCTTGCCGGGGCCTGGACGGTACAGGTGCTCATGGCCGGCCGGGTCGAGCACCGTCAACTCCGTCAGCCGCCCGTGCCCCAGCTTGGGCAGTTGCTCCAGTTCTTCCAGCGTGGCGACCCCGGCAAACCCCGGTGCAGCCACGGCGAGGATTTCGTAGCTCGACAGCTGCACCGCCCGATGATTGGAGTCGAGCATCCGCCCCAATCGAATAGCCACATCGAAGCGCTCGGAGATCAGGTCAGCGTGGCTGGAGGAGGTGGATAACTGGATGTTCAATTCCGGGTGCAGGCCGCGAAAGGTTTCCACTGCCGGCACCACCACCGCCAATCCGTATTCGACGGTGGTGGTGATCCGCAATGTGCCCTTGAGCTGGCTGTGCTCCGAACGGGCCTCTTCCACCGCCAGGCGCGCTTCTTCCAGCATGCGCGTGCAGCGCAGGTAAAAGCGTTCGCCCGCATCGGTCAGTGCCAGTTGCCGAGTATTGCGGGTCAGCAGGGTCACGCCCAGCTCGGCTTCCAGGCGCTTGAGGTTGAAGCTCACCACTGCTCGCGTCTGCCCGAGGACATCAGCGGCTGCCGTCAACGAACCGGCCTCGACCACGGCCTTGAAGGTGTCGAATCGATCCAGACTGACCATTGGTCACGCGCTCCTTTGTCAAAATATTTTTGACAAACTAACAGTCAAACCGCTGTTTCCCAAGTGCCCGCACCCGCCTACCCTGCCGCCATCCACAGCAGGAACTGCGCAATGACCTACCGCTCGAAAGTCACCTGGATCTTTCTACTGGGCTTCGCCCTCGACCTGGTGAACATGTTTGTCGCCACCATCGCTTACCCGGACATCGCCCGCGAGTTGCACGCCTCGGTCACGCAACTGGCATGGATCGGCAACGCCTACATGCTCGGCCTGACCGTGGTGATTCCCCTGAGCGTTTGGCTGGCGGCGCTGCTGGGTGAGCGCCGGTTGATTGCCGTCAGCCTGTTGCTGTTCGGCGTAGCCTCGGTGCTGGTGGGCCAGGCCGCCTCGATTGAAGCGCTGATCGGCTGGCGCCTGTTGCAGGGCTTGGGTGGCGGCTTGTTGATTCCGGTGGGGCAAGCCTTGGCCTATCGGCATTTTCCGCCGGCAGAACGCAGCCAACTGACAGCCAGGGTCATGCTGGTGGCGCTGCTGATTCCGGCGTTGTCGCCAGCATTGGGCGGCCTGGTGGTGGACAGCGTGTCGTGGCGCTGGATCTTTTTCGCCAACCTGCCGCTGGCGTTGATTACCTTGATGTTGACGTTGAGCTGGCTGGAGGCGGACACACCCGCTGCCACCCGCCCAACTCTTGATCTCGGCGCGGTGCTCGCGCAGATTCGCCGGCCAATGCTGCGGGTCGCGATGCAGGTCTACCTGTTCATCCCGGGCGTGTTTATCGGCACCAGCCTGGTGGCGATTCTTTATCTGCACGGCCTCGGCTTTACCGCCAGCCTCATCGGCGCGCTGATGCTGCCGTGGGCGCTGGCCTCGGGGCTGGCGATTGCCTTGAGCAAAAAACTGTTCAATCGCTGCGGGCCGAGGCCGCTGCTGCTGGCGGGCATGCTGCTGCAAGCCCTCGGCATCCTGTTGCTGATCGAGCCGCACCCGGTTGTCGTGGTGCTCGCCTACCTCCTGATGGGCCTGGGCGGCAGCCTGTGCAGCAGCACCGCGCAAACCCTGGCCTTTCTCGACATTCCGGCCGAGCGCATGGGGCATGCCAGCGCCTTGTGGAACATCAATCGGCAATTGAGTTTTTGCCTCGGCGCCGCCGTGCTCAGTGGGGTGCTGGCTGCGCTGGACTCGTTCACCGTCACCTTCGCGATTGCCGCAGCGTTGACCCTGTTTCCGTTATTTGCCGTACTGTGCCTGGATGCGTCCAAGGTACGGACACTGCTTCACCCTGCCAGCGAGCCCATACGATGATTGACTACCGCGATTTTTTTGATGAAGTGATCCAGGCCCACGTCGAGATCGAACAATGGTTTGCCGGCACAGCCCCCGAGGGAACACTGGAGGTTTTGCTGAGGCGTTTTTCGCCGGACTTTTCCATGATCACCCCGGCGGGCAAACAACTGGATTTTGCACTGCTCAACCAGCTGTTCAGCCAGGCTGGCGGCAAGCGGCCCGGGTTCAGGATCAGCCTCAGCGAGTTTGCCGGGATTGACCGACATGCCCGTGGCGCGACGGTGAGTTATCGCGAGCAGCAGGTGGATGGCAGCGGTGCCCAAACCGATCGGCGATCGACCGTGGTGTTTGAAAAACAGGCCAGTGGCGCCCTGCTGTGGCGCCATTTGCACGAGACGTTTCTACAGGCCTGACACGGTAAAAATGTGGGAGCGGGCTTGCTCGCGAATGCGGTGGATCAGTCGATATTTTCGTTGACTGACACACTGCCTTCGCGAGCAAGCCCGCTCCCACATTCAGTTCTGTGTTTGGTTGACGATCACGGTGCAGGTGATCCCCGCCGCCAACAGCACACCTTCCGGCACTTCATCGATATGAATCCGCACCGGCACCCGCTGGGCCAGGCGCACCCAGTTGAACGTCGGGTTCACATCGGCGATCAACTCGCGGCTCTCCGGGTTGTCCCGGTCGTAGATGCCGCGCGAAATGCTTTCCACGTGCCCCTTGAGGGTTTCGCCGCTCATCAACTGCATGTCGGCCTTGTCCCCGACTTTGACGTGGGGCAGCTTGGTTTCTTCGAAGAAGCCGTACACCCAGAACGAGTTCATATCCACCACCGCCATCTTCGCCTCGCCGATGCGTGCATAGTCGCCACGGTGCACGTTGAGGTTGGTGACGTAGCCGTCGACCGCCGCCACCACCTGGGTGCGCTTGAGGTTGAGTTCGGCCGCTTCCAGTTGCGCCAGCGCATGCTGGTAATCCGCCAGGGCCGAGTCGGCGATATTGCTGGCGTCGTCGCGATTTTCCTTGGAGATCACCAGGGCGTCGAGATCGGCGCGGCGGTGGGCGTTGACCTTGCGCATCTCCCAGGTGGCCTTGCGGGACGCCACCAGGGATTGCGCCTGCTTGACCGCAATCTGGTAATGCTCAGGGTCGATCTGCATCAGCAGGTCACCCTTTTTCACCAACTGGTTGTCACGCACCGGAACGTTGACCACTTCGCCGGTGACGTCGGCGGCGACGTTGATGATGTCGGCGCGCACCCGGCCATCGCGGGTCCAGGGAGTTTCCATGTAGTGCACCCACAACGTGCGGCCAATCCAGATCGCCAGGGCCAGTACCAGCAAGGTCGCGAGCAGGCTGAAAAACTTTTTCATCGGGGCATTCTCAACGGTAGACGGTCAGCGCCAGGGCGCCGAACAAGCAAGCGAACAGGCTCAAGCGCAGCAGCGCCGGGTGCCAGAAAAAACGGTACAGGTCAAAGCCGGCCAGGAACCGGTCAAGGGCCCAGGCCAGGCCCGCCGCGATCAGAAACATCAGGGTCATGGTGGGCATGTAGACGCCGTGGAAGGCGATTTCACGAGGCATGGGCGGGTCCTTCGGGCTTGAGGGCAGCCAGGGGTGATTGCGGGTCCAGCAATGAGGTGCGGATAAAGTGCAGGTAGCTTTTTACCCGGCGCAGGGCCGAGGTGTCGAAGTGCGGGGCGAAGGGTTCGTCGGTGACCTGCACGCGGCTGATGGCGTGGTCCACGGCGATCAGGCTGCGCTCCAGGTTGCTGGCGCTGGGTTGCAGGAACAGCCGCACCAACGAGCGGCCCATCACCCGGATCGCCTGGCGCCACGGCTGGGATTCGGCATACGCCGGGTGCACCGGCAGGATCGCCTGTTCCTTGCGCAACTCGATGATCGCGTGGCCGACTTCCAGCACCACGAACATCCAGCGCAGCAGGTTGCGTTGCACCTGGGGTTGCCCGGCGGCAAAGCCGTAGGCCTGGTGCAGCAGGTCGCGGGTGCGGCTTTCGAAACCCGACGCCAGGCCCTTGAGTTTGCCGCTGATGGCGAACACCACTTGCTCGCGCAAGTCCTGCTCCAGCCGACGCCACAACCAGCGGCTGTTGGGCGGCAGGATGATCGCGCCCGCCGCCGCACACACCAGCATGCCGATGACCATGGCGATGTAGTCGTTGATGAAGGTATAGGGGTTGTAGATCGTGAGGTTGTCCGGCACCGAGCCAGTGCTGAAGAAGATCAGCAACCCGACGCCGACTCCCGCGTACTGCGGGCGCGAAGCCAGGAACGAACCGAAGATGATCACCGGCGCGAGCATCACGCACAGCAACGGGAAACCGTCGATCCAGGGGAACACGAAGAACATTTCGACAAAGCCCACCAGCGCCCCGATCAAGGTGCCGCAAGCCATTTGAAAGGCCATGCGCTTGGGGTTGGGGGTGGCGGCCGACAAACCCACCGTCGCCGCGGCGATCAGGGTCATGGTGGCGCCACTGGGCCAGGCCGTGGCCACCCAGTAACTGCCGAGCACGATCAGGATAAACGAGGCGCGAATCCCCGAGGCGGCGCAGGCCAGCCAGTTGGTTTTGGGGGTGTAGGGTTCGTCCCAGTGTTCGCGCTCGTGGCTGTGATCCGCCAGGGAGGCGTGGGTCTGGGCGTAGTTGTGCAAGTCGTCGACGAAGCGGTACAGCAGCTCATAGGCGGTGTGAAAGTCCAACAGTTCGGCATCGCTGGGGGCGCTTTCCTGGAAGCGGGTGCGCAGGCTGCGCACCTTGGCGGGCAGGCCTTCCTTGTAGGCGTTCAACTGATTGGCCAGGCGCGCCGCATCGGGGCTGGTGAGCGCACGGCCGGAAAAACCGTCGAGCAGTTCCGCCAGGTCTTGCAGGCCCGGCTTGATCGCAGCCACCACGTGATCGGCCTCCTGGCTGCGCAGGCGCTCGAGCAATTGGTGCAAGGCGTTGAAGCGCGTGGTGATGCCCATGAACTCGCTGTTCAAGCGCGTCAGCCGGCCATTGCGCCGACGCATGTGCGGGTCTTCGAACACGGTGATGCTGCGCAGCCCTTCCAGGCCCACGGCTTCGGCGATAAAGCGCACGTTGCTGCGTTCAAAGCCTTCGCGCTCGCTGCGACCGCGCAGGCCGTCGGTGACGAACAGCGCGAACACACCGAAGCGCTGGTACAGGGCGTTGCGCATCGCAGCGCTGGAGGTTTGCGGCAGGATCGCGGCGCTGACCAGCGTGGAGCAGACAATCCCCAACGAGATTTCCAGGACTCGCCACACCGCCGCCATAAACGCGCCGTCGGGATGGGCCAGGGCCGGCAAGCCAACCATCGCCGCGGTGTAGCCGGCCAGCACAAAACCGTAGGCGCGAAAGTTGCGATTGCGGGTCGCGCCAGCAGTGCAGATGCCGACCCAGATCGCCAGCGAACCGAGGAACAGTTCAGTGTTCTGCGCAAACAACGCGATCAGGAACACCATCACCGCCGAGCCCGCCAGGGTGCCCAGGAAGCGGTAGAAACTCTTGGCGAACACCTGGCCGCTTTGCGGCTGCATCACGATAAACACCGTGATCATCGCGGTACGCGGTTGCGGCAATTCCAGGCGCATGGCCAGCCACAACGTCAGGAAGGCCGCGATCAGCACCTTGAAGATATAGACCCAGGTCACGCCATCACTGCGTGCCCAATCGAAGAAACCACGGCGCCACTCAAGCGAGTGCAACCAGCGCAGCGGTGCAGGCAAGGGAGTCATCGCATCCTACTCAGTGATCAAACACGGCGAGGGCCGCCGGGGTCTTGCTCGGTAAGGTCTGGCTGTCCTGAGGCACATCGCTGCCGGCACCGAGGCCACCGCCCAACGCGGTCACCAGTTCGGCGTGGGCACTCAGGCGTGCAGCCTGGACCTGCTGCTGCACCTGCTGCTGGCGGAACAACAGGCTCTGGGCATTCAGCACGTTGAGGTAGTCGGTGAGGCCGCGCTGGTAGGCGATCATCGCGATGTCATAGGTCTTCTGCGCCGAAGCCACGGATTCGGCGGCGAAGGCTTGCTGCTTGTCCATCGACTCGCGGCGGATCAACTGGTCGCTGATGCCCTTGAGCGCGTTGACCAGGGTCTGGTTGTAGTGCGCGACGGCGATGTCGTAGCCGGCGCTGGCCTCCCCCAACTGCGAGCGCAGGCGGCCACCGTCGAAGATCGGCAGGCTGATGGCAGGGCCGGCGGTGTAGTTGAGTTTCTTGCCGGTCAGGAAACTCAGCATTCCGCCGCCGGTGGCGACGTAGCCGAGGCTGCCCACCAGGTCGACGTTGGGGTAGAAACCGGCGTGGGCCACATCAATGCCACGGGCCTGGGCCGCCACTTGCCAGCGGCTGGCGACCACGTCCGGGCGCTGGCCGAGCAGTTCGGCGGGCAAGCTCGACGGCAGTTTCAGCGGCGCGGCCAGGGACAAGGTGGGCCGCTGCAACTGCGCGCCCGCCCCCGGCCCTTTGCCCGCCAGCGCGGCCAACTGGTTGCGACTCAGGGCGATCTGTTCATCCAGGGCGTCCAGCTGCCGATGGGTTTCCGGCAGCGGCGTCTCAGCCTGGCTGACTTCGAAGTGGGTGCCGATCCCACCATTCAAACGCTTTTGCGCAAGGTCGAGAATCTGTTGTTGCTGGGCCAGGGTGGCGGCCACGATATCGCGCTGGGCGAAGTGCAACGACAGCTGGATATAGGCGCGCACCACGTTGTTCTGCAATTCGAGCTGCGCCTGGCGCGCTTCGGCGGCGCTCATGTGGGCCATGTCCACGGCGCGCTCGGTGGCGTTGCTTTCGCGGCCCCAGAGGTCGAGGGCATAACTCAGCCCCAGGGACGCGTTGTTGTCCCAGGTGGTGGAATTGTCCAGCGCGCCCGGGCCGTAGAATTGGTCGCTGGGCCAGTTATGGCGCTTGAGCGTGGCATCACCATTGATCTGCAACGACTCGGCCGACTCGGCGATCCCGGCCATGGCCCGGGCTTCACGCACACGTGCAGCGGCCATGGCCATGCTCGGGCTGCCTTGCACGGCGAGGTCGATCCAGTGGTTGAGTTGCGGGTCGCCGTAGGCTTGCCACCATTGCGCGGTGGGCCAGTGGGCGTCCTGAGCGGCGCTTTTGATCGCCTCGTCGGTGGCCAATGAATTGGCGACGAGTGACTGGCCTTGAGGGGCAATTCCTCCGGTTCCGATGCAGCCGCTGATTGCTAACGATAAGGCCCAAACACTGAGAGTCTTCAGCTCTCTGCTGATGCGACGCGGCACTGCTGCGAATTCCTGAGAGGGTGTTGCGGGGAAGGTGGCGCAATTCTAAGGGGCGGGCCGGATGGCGATAAGGTGGGATTCTTGTGAATCTTTGTTACCGTTCAGGCGATAATCCGTTCGTAGGGATCACTGGATCCTGCAACTTCGTGTCACAATTTGCCATCTCCCCTGAGAGCACCTTAATGGACACCTTGCAAAACATGCGCGCCTTCAGTTGTGTGGCCGAAGCCGGCAGCTTCACCGCCGCCGCCGTGCAGCTGGATACCACCACTGCCAACGTCTCGCGCGCGGTCTCCAACCTTGAGGCCCATCTGCAAACCCGTTTGCTCAACCGCACCACCCGCCGCATCGCCTTGACCGAGGCCGGCAAGCGCTATTTGCTGCGTTGCGAGCAGATCCTGGCGTATGTCGAGGAAGCGGAAGCCGAAGCCAGCGACGCCCACGCCCGCCCGGCCGGGCAGTTGAAAGTGCACACCATGACCGGCATCGGCCAGCACTTCGTGATCGATGCGATTGCCCGCTACCGCCGCACCCACCCGGACGTGACCTTTGACCTGACCATGGCCAACCGCGTGCCGGACCTGCTGGATGAGGGTTACGACGTGTCCATCGTGCTCGCCAGCGAGTTGCCGGATTCGGGGTTTGTCTCGCAGCGCCTGGGGATAACTTACAGCATCGCCTGTGCCTCGCCGGCCTACGTCAAGGCCAACGGCTGCGCGCAACGGCCGAGTGACCTGCTCAACCACGCGTGCCTGCGCCTGGTCAGCCCGGTGATTCAGCTGGATAAATGGTCGTTCAATGGCCCGGAAGGCCAGGAAAGTGTGGCGATCAACAGCTCACCGTTCCTGGTGAACTCGGCGGATGCGATGAAGACCGCGATCACCAGCGGCATGGGCGTTGGCCTGTTGCCGGTGTATGCGGCGATTGAAGGGCTGCGCAACGGCACCCTGGTGCGGGTGATGCCCAACTACCGCTCCCAGGAGCTCAACCTGTACGCCATCTACCCGTCGCGCCAATACCTGGATGCGAAGATCAAGACGTGGGTGGAATACCTGCGCAGTTCCCTGCCGGAAATCATGGCCGCGCATCAGGCGGAACTGGCGGCCTATGAGCTAAGTGGCAGTTTGGGCGGGGTACGACTGAGTAACTGAGGGGGGGCGGCCGCTACACCGGCAGCGTAATGCCAAAGGTGTTGCCGCCGCCCTCGCTGCGCACAAACACATCTCCGCCGTGCATCAACGCGATCGCCTTGACGATCGCCAGTCCCAACCCGTGATTCGCCCCACTATTGCTGCGGGACGCGTCCACCCGATAGAACCGCTCGAACAACCGGGGCAGATGCTCGCTGGCAATCTCATCGCCCGGGTTGGTCACCCCGATCGCCACGTGGTCCTCCAGCACTTCGATCTTCACCTCGATCACCTGGCCAGGCGCCGTATGCTGCACCGCATTGCTCAACAGGTTGATCAACGCCCGGCGCAAGTGCGCCTTCTCGATCTGCACCTGGGCATCGCCGGTCACACGCACCTGCACCTGGGCGTCCTCGAGGATAAAGTCCAGGTAATCCAGGGTGGTCGCCACTTCATCCGCCAGCGAACTGGTGATCAGCTTGGTGGCCTTGCTGCCCTGGTCTGCACTGGCCAGGAACAGCATGTCATTGATGATCGAGCGCAGCCGTTCCAGCTCTTCGAGGTTCGATTGCAGCACCTCGAAATAATGCTCGGCCGAACGCCCACGGGTCAGTGCCACCTGGGTCTGGCCGATCAGGTTGGTCAGCGGCGAGCGCAGCTCATGGGCCACATCGGCGTTGAATGACTCCAGGCGCGAATAGGCCTGTTCCACCCGGTCGAGGGTCGAGTTGAAGGAGTTGACGAACTGCTTCAGCTCCGGCGGCAATGGCGACAATTGCAGGCGCCCGGAGAGTTTCGGCGGTGCAAGTTTCTGCGCCTCGTCCGACAGCTTGATCAGCGGCTTGAGACCGATGCGCGCCACCCAGAACCCCAGCAGCGAGGCCAGCAGCACGCCGACAAACGCCAGGCCGATCAGCGCCACCAGCAGTTGATGCTGGGTGGCGCGGAAGTTCTCGGTGTCGACCGCGATCAGGAAACGCAGCGGCGGGCGCTGCTCCTTGGCTGGAAACTGGCTGACCAATACTTTGAACGGGTAGGCATGGCCCGGCAGGCGCAAGTCGCGCTTGCCGGTCGGGCCGGCGGCAAAGGCGCGAATCTGCGCGTCCGGGTTGCCGTATTCGTAGGTCGGGTCGCTGCTCACCACCCAGAAGCGAATGCGCTTGTCTTCCTCTCCCAACAACTTGAGCTTGGCGGTGATCTTCGCCCAATGGTCCGGCGTACCGAAGCGATTGACCGAAGACTCCAGCACGCTGTAGCGCGCATCCAGCTCGGCCCCGGGCAGCAGGCCCAGGCCTTTGTCCACCTGCTGGTACAGCGCGCCGCCGATCAACAGGAAGATCAGCAGCGCCACCAGGGTGAACATGCCGCTCAGGCGCAGGGCGATGGAGTTAGCCGACACTGCGGTTCTCCAGCACGTAACCCATGCCACGGATGGTGTGCAGCAGTTTCTGTTCGAACGGCCCGTCGAGCTTGGCCCGCAGGCGTTTGATCGCCACTTCCACCACGTTGGCGTCGCTGTCGAAATTGATGTCCCAGACCATTTCCGCAATCGAGGTCTTGGACAGGATTTCACCCTGGCGCCGGGCCAATACGCTGAGCAGCGAGAACTCCTTGGCGGTCAGGTCCAGGCGAACGCCGTTGCGACTGGCCTTGCGGCTGATCAGGTCGATCCACAGGTCGGCGATGGTCACCTGCACCGGCTCATGCCCGCCGCTGCGACGGGTCAGCGCTTGCAGGCGCGCCACCAGTTCGAGGAACGAGAACGGCTTGCCGAGGTAATCATCCGCGCCTTCGCGCAGGCCGCGAATACGGTCTTCCACGCGCTCGCGGGCGGTGAGCATGATCACCGGCGTCTGCTTGCGCGCCCGCAGCGCGCGCAATACGCCAAAGCCATCCAGGCCGGGCAGCATCACGTCGAGCACGATGACCGCGTAATCGTTCTCCAGGGCCAGGTGCAACCCTTCGACGCCTTCACGGGCGACGTCGACGGTATAGCCTTGCTCCGTCAGGCCGCGGTGCAGGTAGTCGGCGGTTTTTTCTTCGTCTTCAATAATCAGTACACGCATGAGCCTTTTGTTCCAGGACGGGGCCTCAGCCTCAGTGTGTGATTGCCAGCTGGGGAGCTGGTTTGGGTCTGTGGAAAAACTTCTCGAGGTACAAGTATATGACCGGTGTGGTGAACAGCGTCAGCGCCTGGCTCACCAGCAACCCGCCCACCACCGCGATACCCAGCGGCTGGCGCATTTCCGCGCCGGGGCCGGAGCCCAGCATCAGCGGCACCGCACCCAGCAGGGCGGCCAGGGTGGTCATGATGATCGGCCGGAACCGCGTGACACACGCCTCATAAATCGCTTCCTCGGGCGGCAGGCCGCGTACGCGCTGGGCGTCCAGGGCGAAGTCGATCATCAGGATACCGTTCTTCTTCACGATCCCGATCAGCAGCACCAGGCCGATCAACGCCATGATCGAAAAGTCCTGGCCCATCAGTGACAACATGATCAGCGCCCCCAACCCCGCCGATGGCAAGGTGGAGATGATCGTCAGCGGGTGCACGAAGCTCTCGTACAGCACACCCAGGATAATGTAGACCGCCACCAGTGCCGCGAGGATCAGCCAGGGCTGGCTGGCCAACGAACTCTGGAACGCCTGGGCCGCGCCCTGGAAGTTGCCGATGATGGTAGTCGGCATGCCGATTTCATTCTTCGCCTGGTTGAGCAGGATCACCGCATCGCCCAACGCGACGCCGGGTGCCAGGTTGAACGACAGGTTGGCCGCCGGGAACATGCCGTCATGGCTGATGGACAAGGGCCCGACGGTGGGCGGGTCGACCTTGGCCACCGCCGACAGCGGTACCATCTCGTTGGTCAGCGGCGAGCGCAGGTAGAAGTAGTTCAGGCTTTCGGCCTTGCCGCGTTGCTGGGTGTCCAGTTCCAGCACCACCTGGTACTGGTTGATCTCGGTCTGGAATTCGTTGATCTGGCGCTGGCCGAAGGCGTCGTACAGCGCCTGGTCCACATCGGTGGCAGTGAGGCCAAACCGCGCGGCGGCCTGACGGTCGATGCTGATGTGGGTGATGCTGCCGCCCAGCTGCAAGTCGTTGGACAGGTCGCGGAACGCCGGGTTGGCCCGCAGTTTTTCGGTGAGGCGCTGGGTCCAGGTATTCAGGGTCGGGCCATCATTGCTCTTGAGCACGTACTGGTACTGGGCGCGGCTGGGGCCGGAGCTTAAGTTGATGTCCTGGCCGGCCCGCAGGTACAGGACGATGCCCGGCACTTTCGCCAGTTTCGGGCGGATCCGGTCGATAAACTGGCTGGCCGACACGTCGCGATCCCCGCGATCTTTCAAGGCAATCCAGAATCGGCCGTTGGCGATGGTCTGGTTGCTGCCGGTCACACCCACCGAATGGGAGAACGCTTCCACCGCCGGGTCATCCTTGACGATCTCGGCGATTGCCTTGTGCTTGGCGACCATGTCCGGGAACGACACGTCGGCCGCCGCTTCGCTGGTGCCGAGGACGAAGCCGGTGTCTTGTACCGGAAAGAAACCCTTGGGGATAAACACGTAGCCGACCACGGCCAGGACCAGGGTCACCATGAAGATCGCGGCCATGGTGCGTTGATGGGCCAGGGCGCGGCGCAGATTGCGCGCATAGCCGGCCAGCAGGCGTTCGCTGAAACCGGGTTTGTCGTGGGCATGATGGGTTGGTGCGCGCATGAACAACGCGGCCAGGGTCGGCGCCAGGGTCAGCGAGACCACCACCGAAATCAGGATGGTCGAGGTGGCTGTCAAGGCAAACTCCTTGAACAACCGCCCCACGACACCGCCCATGAACAGCAGCGGGATAAACGCCGCCACCAGCGAGAAGCTGATGGAGACCACGGTAAAACCGATTTCACCCGCGCCCTTGATCGCGGCTTCGCGCTTGTCGAGGCCCGCTTCCAGGTGGCGGTGAATGTTCTCCACCACCACGATCGCATCGTCCACCACAAACCCCACGGCGATCACGATCGCCACCAGGGTCAGGTTGTTCAGGCTGAAGCCCATCAGGTACATCAGGGCAAAACTGGCCACCAGCGACACGCCGAGCACGCTGGACACGATCAACGTGGCCGACAGCTGGCGCAGGAACAGCGCCATCACCGCCACCACCAGCAGGATGGCGATCAGCAGGGTCACTTCCACTTCATGCAGGGACGCGCGGATGGTCTTGGTGCGGTCGGTCAACACGCTGACCTGCACCGAGGCCGGCAGCATGGCTTGCAGGCGCGGCAGTTCGGCTTGAATGCGGTCCACGGTCTCGACGATGTTCGCGCCGGGCTGGCGGGAGATCACCAGGTTGACGCCTGGGGTGTCGCCGGACCAGGCCTGCACGTAGGCGTTTTCCGAGCCGTTGATGACTTTGGCGATATCCCGCAGCTGTACAGGTGCCCCGTCCTTGTAGGACACGATCAGTTGGGCGTAATCCTCGGGGTGGAACAACTGGTCGTTGGTCGAGAGGGTCGACACGCTGTTCTCGCCGTAGATCGCGCCCTTGGCCAGGTTCAGGCTCGATTGCTGGATCGCCAGGCGCACGTCCGCCAGGGTCAGGCCGATGGCCGCGAGTTTATCGGCCGACGCCTGCACCCGGATGGCCGGGCGTTGCTGGCCGGTAATGTTGATCTGGCCGACCCCGTCGATCTGGCTGATCTGCCGGGCCAGCAGGGTTTCCACGTAGTCGCTCAGCTCGGTGCTGGGCATGCTGTCGGAGCTGACGCTGAGGATCAGCACCGGGCTGTCCGCCGGGTTGACCTTCTTCCAGGTCGGCAGGCTCGGCATGTCGCTGGGCAGTTTGCCGGACGCGGTGTTGATCGCCGCCTGCACTTCCTGGGCGGCGGTGTCGATGCTCTTGGTGAGGGTGAATTGCAGGGTCAGCAGGCTGGAGCCCAAGGCGCTGCTGGAGGTCATCTGGGTCATGCCGGGGATGGCGCTGAATTGCACCTCCAGCGGCGTTGCCACGGATGAGGCCATGGTGTCCGGGCTGGCGCCGGGCAGCGTGGCACTGACCTGGATCGTCGGAAATTCCGCTTCCGGCAGTGGGGCGATGGCCAGGCGTGGAAAGGCAATCATCCCGAGCAATACCAAAGCGAAGGTCAGCAGCAAGGTGGCGACCGGGTGGTCGACGCACCAGGCCGACGGCGAACGACTGCCACTCATGGCTGCACCTTGGCATCAACGGTCTGGATCACCTGCGGCGGCTCCTTGAGCACATCGACCTGGGCGCCCGCCTTGAGCCGTGACTGGCCGTCGCTGACCAGCACATCGCCGGCCTGCACACCCTGGAGGATGTTCATGTCGCTGTTCTGGTACAGCACCTGCACCGGCACCACCTCTACCTTGTCACCCTTGAGCCGGTACACGAAGTGCGAATCCAGGCCGCGTTGCACCACGGTAGGCGGCACCACCAGGGCATTCTTGTGCAGGGCGGTCTGGATGCGGATCGTCACCAACTGCCCCGGCCAGAGTTTCTGAGCGCCGTTGCTGAACTCGGCCTTGGCGCGGATGGTGCCGGTGGTGCCGCTGATCTGGTTGTCGATCAGGCTCAGGCGGCCCTCCCCCAGCAGGTCGCCGGTCTGGCCGTCGGTGTCGGCGCCCATGTAGGCGTTGACGTCGGCGGGCAGTTGCGCGGCGATCAGGCCTTGCAGGGTCGGCAGCATCTGTTGCGGCAGGGAGAACTCGACGGCAATCGGGTCGATCTGGGTCACGGAGAACAAGCCCTGGGTGTCGCTCATGCGCAGGAAGTTGCCTTCATCCACCGTGCGAATCCCGACGCGACCGGTAACCGGCGAGCGAATCTGGGTGTACGAAAGCTGCACCTGCGCCGAATCAATCGCGGCCTGGTTGCCTTGGGCCGTGGCCTTGAGCTGGTTGACCAGGGCTTGTTGCTGGTCATAGGTCTGCTTGGACACGCCGTCGTCGATGCTCAGTTCCTTGTAGCGCTTGAGGTTGACCAGCGCGACTTGCAGTTGCGCCTGGCTTTCCCCGAGTTGCGCCTTGGCCTGGTCCAGGCTGGCGCGGATCGAGCGGTCATCAATGGTCGCCAGCAGGTCGCCGGCCTTCACCAGTTGACCTTCCTTGACCAGCAATTTGGTAAGGATGCCGTCGATCTGCGGGCGAATCACCACACTGTGCAACGACAGCACCGAGCCGATGCCGCTGACAAACCGCGGGATGTCCTGCTGTTTGACGCTGATCACCCGCACCGGGATCGCCGACGATGCGGTCAGTTTGGTCTTGGCCGGGCGAGTCACCACCCAGGCAACCACGGCCAGTACCACAAGGACGCCCACGATCAAGGCAGGTTTTCGTTGAATGTGCATGGGGTGAGGCGCCAGGGCAAAGGATCGGAAGAATGAAGGCTCTTTATAGCCCGCCAACCGGGTCAGCAAAGTGACTGCTAACTGACAGCGCCGTCAGTAAAGTCCGACCATTCGTACGAGCAGTGGTTAAAGATCCGAGGCGCGCAGGTATACTGCGCGGCGGTGTGGCCTGCAAGTCGGGCCCGCGTCATTTTCAGTACTCCCCGGAGCTTCCATGAATTCCCCGACACAACCCGCTGTTGAAGCGGTCGACATCGACCAACAGGCCAACCCTGACAGCGTCGAAGGCGAAACCAAGGCCGAGATCCCGGCGTTCAAGTTTCCGTTCAAGCCGGGCGAACTGGCCGGGGCGAAAAACGCCAGCCAGCCGTGGTACAAAAACGGCGCCAAGAACGGCCACACCAAGAGCCCGGGCATGGCGCCTCCCGGCACCCGTCGCTCGATGGGCAAGCGCTGACCGGTAATAAATCCTCCGTAATGGAGATTTATGCCTACAACAGTTACTGACGTTTCGCCTTGTAGGCCTGCGGCCAATTCTTGAAAGCTTGCATGACACCCGCTTGCCCCGACTCTTTCGCTCGGGGCTGGACGTGGTAAAGCTGGTTTTCTGGAAAAGGACGTCCCCTGTGGTTCTGATACGCACCTGTGTCGTGCTGTTGTTGTCGCTGATGGCCAGCGTTTTCTCCACCACTGCGGCCAGCGGTCAACCACGGCATGAAATTCGTTTCGCCGTTGCTGCGCAATTTCCACCCTTCCAAAGCCGCAATCAACATGGCCAGCTTGCAGGGCTGAACATCGAGCTGGGCAATGCCTTATGCATACAGCTCAATGTGCGGTGTACCTGGGTCGACCAGGTCCTTGTGGAAAACTTCCCCGCCCTTGAAGCCAGGCAATTCGACGCGATCATGGGCATGGCCCCTACACTGAAACGGCGCCAGCGGGTGAATTTCACCGATAACCTTTATCCGATCACCACGCGCCTGGTGGCCCGCAAGACATCGGGTTTGAAGCCGACCCCACGGTCACTGAAGGGCAAGCGCGTGGGCGTTCTGGTGGGCAGCAACCGCGAAGCCTTCGCCCTGTCGAAGTGGGCGCCCAAGGGGGTCATCGTCAAGGCATTCTGGCGTAATGACGAGTTGATCCGCAGCCTGCTGGCAGGCGACATCGATGCAACATTGCAAGGCACCGTGGAAATCCGTGAGGCGCTGCTCGACACCGCTGATGGTCAGGTTTTCGACTTCCTCGGCCCTCACGTCTCCACCGAACTGCTGGGTAACGGCGTGGCGATCGCACTGCGCAAGCCCGACACCGCCTTGCGCAGCGCCCTCAATCACGCCCTCGAGCAACTGAAGCAGAGCGGCGAATACCAACGCATCATCGAGCCCTACCGGCTGGACGCGCCGCTCTCCAGACCGTAATGGCCAATTAATTGCGCGGAACATGAGCTGGATCAGTATTTGCCCAACCGGTGCGCTTAGAGTCGACGCCCTGCCGACTCCTCCAACAATCACGAGCGCGCTTTTCCATGAAGATCAATCTGCCGGTCACCGGTCGAAATGTGGATTTTGCCCCCGACGCCAATATCCTCTCGACCACCGACCTGACCAGCGCAATTACCTACGCCAACCAGGACTTCATCGATATCAGCGGCTACACCCGCGAGGAGCTGCTGGGCACGCCGCACAACCTGCTGCGTCACCCGGACATGCCGGCCGCGGCGTTTGCGCACATGTGGCAGGTATTGAAAAGCGGTCGCTCGTGGATGGGTATGGTGAAAAATCGCTGCAAGAACGGCGATCACTATTGGGTCAGTGCCTATGCCACGCCGGTCACCCGGGACGGCGTGACGGTGGAGTATCAATCGGTGCGCACCAAGCCCGATGCACGGCGGGTGCATCGGGCCGAACGGGCCTATGCCCGCCTGCGTGCCGGCACTCGGCGAGCACGGCCCGTGGTGGGCATGACCTTCAAGCTGTCGGCATGGGTCCTGGGGGCTTGCGCCGCAACCTGGGCATTGGGCCTTGGGCTGGCGACTTATCCGCTGACCTGGCAACTGCTGGCGGGAACGGCGGCCTGCGCCGTGGGGGTAGCGGGTGTGCATGGCTTGTTACGGCCCCTGGCACAGTTGAACCAGCGGGCACGGCTGATTGCCGATAACCCGCTGAGCCAGGCGATCTACACCGGGCGCAAGGACGAGTTCGGGCGTATCGAGTTTGCCATGCAGATGCTGGAGGCCCAGGTGGGCGCAGTGGTCGGCCGGATTGGCGATGCGTCGCAACGTCTGTCCGGCCATGCCGCGGCGCTGGTGCAACAACTGGACAGCAGCCACACCAGCAGCCTCGGCCAACAGACCCAGACGGATCAGGTCGCCGCTGCGATCAATCAAATGGCCGCCAGCGTGGCGCAAGTCGCCGAGCACGCGTTGCAGGCGTCCAGGGCCGCAGACCAGGCCGGCAGCGAAACCCGCGAGGGCCATCAACGAGTGGATGAAAGCCGCGACGCGGTGCTGCGTTTGTCCGAGGAACTGGCGCGGGCCACCGCAGTGATCCATCAACTGGAAAGCCACAGCGGCGATATTTCCGGGGTGCTGGAAGTGATCCGGGCGATTGCCGAACAGACCAACCTGCTGGCGCTGAATGCCGCCATCGAAGCGGCGTGGGCCGGGGAGCAAGGACGCGGGTTTGCCGTGGTGGCCGATGAGGTACGAGGCCTGGCCCAGCGTACGCAGGATTCGACCAATGAGATCCAGCGCATGATCAGCACCCTGCAAGGCGGCGCCCGGGATGCGGTGCAGGCGATGGCGCAAAGCAGCCAGCATGTGGAGGCCAGCGTCGATCAGGCCCAGCGCGCCGCTGCCGCACTGGATGGGATCAGCCAGCGAGTGACCCGAATTACCGCCATGAGCCAGCAGATCGCGGCGGCGGTGGAAGAACAGAGTGCGGTGAGCGAAGACATCAATCGCAACATCATCGGCATTCGCAATGCCGGGAAAGTGACGGTCAGCGCTGGCCAGCAGAGCCAGCTCAGCTCAGGGGACGTGGCGGGGCTGGCGGATGACTTGCGGCGGTTGGCGGAGGAATTCTGGGGCAAGCGGCGCTAGCGCTTAAGCCGCCCGCAATGAAATGAAGGCGTAGTTCGCCGGCACCTCGGTGGCAATCCGGGCGCCGGCATCCAGCAGTTGCTCGGCAATGTCCATCCCGGACACATGAAACACCCACTCATTGGCCTGCACGACTTCTTGCGTCGCCAACTCGATCGCCTGGGCAAACAGGCCCATGTCGGGCAAGTACGCGGTAAACCCATCGCCCTTGAGCGCCGTGGTATGGATGCCCAGCAACCCGCACACGGCTTCCTTGGCCTGGATATCATCGCGGTCAGCCTGGCGTGAGCGGCGGATCAACTCGGCCAGCTCCTTGTCCATCAACTCGCCCCCCACGATCAGCGCCGGCCCCTGCTCCCAGGATTCCGGCGGGCAGTCCTTGGCGGCCGGGTTCAACGGGATGTGCGGATTGATCTCCATCGGGTAGATGCGGCACACCAACGGCCGCCGCTCGTAAATGCGGCAACGGTCGTCTTCGTCAAGATTCCGGCAGCGCCCGGCGTTATAGGCGGCAAAGGTGATTGCCACATACGCCTCGGTATTGCCGCTGGGCACGATGGCGGAACGGCGTTGTGCGTGGTCACGTTGCAACTCGGGCAGCCCCAGGCCACTGCCCAGGAAACCTTCCACCAGCACGATGACATTACCGCCGTCAGCCGCCCAGCTGCGGGCTTCTTCGAGGGTCAAGGGCACATGGTGGTCGGTGCAGCATTTGCCGCAACCGACGCAGGAAAAATGGGTATTCATGGAGGATCTGTCACCAGGCAAGGTCAGAAGGCACTCATGAACGGTGGCGGGTTTTTGCCTCTGTTCACCGTTCTGCCTCTGTGCAAAGCAAGTTATGCGCCAGCGCCGTCAGTCCTCGGGGACAAGGTCGCGAAGCACAAACACCATGCCCACACGTTCATACAGCCGCCGTGCCCGCAAGTTGGACTCCAGCACCTTGAGGTCGACAAACGCTTCGCCGCGTTGCTTGAACACCTGGAAGGTGTGCAGCAATAACGCACGGCCCAACCCCATGCCCTGGGCACAGGGGTGAATGGCCAGGTTCTTGATGTAGGCGCTGGTCCAGCATTGGGACACACCCAGAATGCCGCTGGCGTTACTCGCCACCAGGCACAGTTTGGGGTCGAAATCGGCATCGGTAACGAACTGCTGGCGCCAGTGCTCAAGGGAGCCGACGCGTCCGCCGCCTTGTTCCTGGGCCAGGCTCAATACCGCGTGGATCGCCGGGGCCATGGCTTCGCGGTAATGATCCAGCTGGATATCCGCCGGCCATTGCGGGGCGGGCAGGCTGCCGGTGAGGTCGCGGCGCAGCAGCTGGAAATATTCACCCATCGGTCACAGGCCCTGTTGCGCCACGGTCTGGGCGGCTACCACCAGGCACTTGGTCAGTTCCGGCGAAGAAAACTTGGTGAGTACCGCATTGGCACCGGCCAGGCGGGCTTTTTCGCTGTTCATCGCACTGTCCAGGGAGGTGTGCAGCAGCACATAGAGGTCCTGGAAGTCCGGGGTTTCCCGCAGGGTACGGGTGAAGGCGTAGCCGTCCATTTCGGACATTTCGATGTCCGAGACCACCACGTTGATTTGCTCGACGGTGCCTTGCAGCTCCAGCAAACGGTCAATTGCTTCCTTGGCGCTGCGGGCGGTGTGGCAGGTGAGGCCGAGGTTGCGCAGGGTGTGCACCGATTGCTGCAGCGCTACCTGGCTGTCGTCCACCACCAGGATTCGGGCGTTGCCCAGCACTTCGGCTTCTTCCATGGTCAGGTCGGTGGGCGCCGCTTCGATCTGTGCCGGGGCGATGCCGTGGATGACTTTCTCGATGTCCAGCACTTGCACCAGGGCGCCTTCGACCTGGGTCACCCCGGTGATAAACGAACGCGTACCGCCGGAACCAAACGGCGGCGGGCGAATGTCGGTGGTCAGGCAGTGCACGATCTTGCTCACCGCCTGCACATGCAGGCCCTGCTTGGAACGGCTCACGTCGGTGACGATCAGGCAGCCGCCGTCCGGGTCTTGCAGGGGCATCTCCCCCAGGGCGCGGCTCAGGTCGATCACCGACAACGCTGTGCCGCGCAAGGTGGCGATGCCTTTGACGTGGGGGTGCGACTCCGGCAGCTTGGTCAGCGGCGGGCAGGGAATGATTTCACTGACTTTCAGCAGGTTGATCGCCATCAGCTTGCCGCTGCGCAAGGTAAAGAGCAGAAGCGAGAGTGAATCTGCGCGGGCTTTGGTGGTGGACATAAAAACCTTCTGTGGATCAGGGATGACGATCTATAGACCGTTATCGACTTGCACGCGAAAAACTGTAGGAGCGAGCTTGCTCGCGAAAAACCTGAGGGCGCTGTGTTTATCCAGGCTGCCCGCGTAATCGTTGACGCGTTTCGCGAGCAAACTCGCTCCTACCTACAACAAGCAGTCGTCAGCCCTTCCACACCTGCGGGTTTACCAGATCCTGCGGACGCTCGCCCAGCAAGGCGCTGCGCAGGTTTTCCAGGGCGCGGTTGGCCATGGCTTCGCGGGTCTCGTTGGTGGCCGAGCCGATGTGCGGCAGGGTCACCGCATTGCTCAGCTGGAACAGCGGCGACTCGGACAGCGGCTCCTGCTCGTACACATCCAGGCCGGCACCACGGATGGTCTGGTTTTGCAGGGCCTGGATCAGCGCCGGCTCATCCACCACCGGGCCACGGGAGATGTTCACCAGGATCGCACTGGATTTCATCAGCCCCAGCTCGCGATGGCTGATCAGGTGGCGGGTTTTCTCGCTCAGTGGCACCACCAGGCAGACGAAATCGGCTTCGGCCAGCAACTGGTCGAGGCTGCGAAACTGCGCGCCGAGTTCCTGTTCCAGTTCGGTCTTGCGGCTGTTGCCGCTGTACAGAATCGGCATATTGAAACCCAGGCGACCCCGACGGGCGACGGCCGCGCCGATGTTGCCCATGCCGACGATACCCAGGGTCTTGCCGTGTACATCACAGCCAAACAACGGCGCGCCGACGCTGGCTTTCCACTGGCCGGCCTTGGTCCAGGCGTCCAGTTCGGCGACGCGGCGGGCGCTGCTCATCAGCAGGGCGAAGGCCAGGTCGGCGGTGCTTTCGGTGAGCACATCCGGGGTGTTGGTGAGCATGATCCCGCGCTCATTGAAGTACGCCAGGTCGTAGTTGTCGTAGCCCACCGACACGCTGGAAACCACTTCCAGTTTGCTTGCACCTTCCAGTTGCGCGCGGCCCAGTTTGCGGCCTACGCCGATCAGGCCGTGGGCATGGGGCAAGGCTTCGTTGAACTGGGCGTTGATGTCGCCCTGCTTGGGGTTGGGGGCGATGACATCGAAATCCTGTTGCAGGCGTTCGATCATTTCCGGGGTGACGCGGCTGAAGGCGAGGACGGTCTTTTTCATGGAAGGCGGGCTCATCGACTACGTGGGAATGGCAAGCACGCTAACATTCTTGGGTAGGGCTTGTCAGGCCGCCCCTCACACCCCACTGCCAGACTGTTGCGATTTGGGCAACAGTCATTATCTTGTTACACTCTGTATCGCACCGCTCACCTGCGCTAATTTGTCGCATCGATGAGCGCAGCGGTTAAGACCGACCCGCTCTCCCCCGATTTCCCTCGACTTATTTCCAGGGCTCTACACTGGGAATCTGTCTTAAAGCCGCTGAGTTCAGCGGCTTTTTTTTGCGCTGAAAAAAGGCCAGGAACCCCAACAACACTGGCCGGTTTCGATTGACCCAAAGGAGCTCCACCGGTGAAAACCTCGCTGACGTTCACCCCGTTATTCCTCGCGATTGCTGCAACGATCGTTCCCCTTGCCCACGCGGCAGACACCCCGGCCACCGACGGCTTCGTCGAAGGTTCCAGCTTCAAGATCAACACCCGCAACTACTACATGAACCGCGACCGTCGCGACATTCACACCGATGACAGCAAGGAATGGGGCCAGGGCTTCATCGGCATCTTCGAATCCGGCTACACCCCCGGCACCGTCGGCTTCGGCCTGGACGCCAACGCCATGCTCGGCCTCAAGCTCGACGGCGGTGGCGGCACCGACGGCTCGAGCATCCTGCCGGTAAGCTCCGGCAACGGCAAAGCGCCCGGCTCGTTCTCCACCGCCGGCGCCACCCTGAAAATGCGCGCCTTCGACACCGAACTGAAAGCCGGCGACCTGTTCCTCAACAACCCGGTGATTGCCGGCGGCATGACCCGCATGCTGCCCCAGACCTTCCGCGGCGTGAGCCTGACCAACCACAGCCTGGACGGCTGGATGTTCGAGGGCGGCCAGGCCAGCTTCACCAAACTCTACAACCAGAGCGGCCGTCGCCGCATCGGCACCAGCTACGGCGCATTGCCCAATGGCGAAGACAGCCGCCACCTGGACTGGGCCGGCGTGTCCTTCAGCGGCGTGCCGGGGCTGACCAGCAACCTGTACGCGTCCGAACTCAAGGACATCTGGAACCAGTACTACTACGACCTGGACTACACCTGGCAGTTGAACGAGCTGGTCAGCCTGAACCCGGGCCTGCACTACTACCACACCCAGGAGACCGGCAAAGCCTTGCTGGGCAACATCGACAACAACACCTACAGCCTGCATTTCACCGTGGGCGTGGGCAATCACAGCGTTACCGCCGCCTACCAGCGGGTCAACGGCAACACGCCGTTCGACTACATCAGCCAGGGCGACAGCATCTACCTGGACAACTCCCAGCAATACTCCGACTTCAACGGCCCCAACGAGCGCTCGTGGAAGCTCAAGTACGCCTATGACTTCGTCGGGCTGGGCCTGCCGGGCCTGACCTCGGCGGTGTCGTATATCAGCGGCAAGACCGACCTGACCACGGTCGATCCGGACAGCCGTGGTTACTCATCCTGGTACAGTGCCGACGGCAAGAACGCCAAGCACTGGGAACGGGACATCGACCTCAAGTACGTGGTGCAAGGCGGCAAGGCCAAGGACCTGGCCGTGCGCCTGCAATGGGCGACCAATCGCGGCGGCAATGGCTACGCGGCAGTGGACCGGGACGTGGATGAGTACCGCGTGATCGTCGACTATCCGATTGACGTTTTTTAACCTTCAGGCTTTCTTTTAGCGGCGACGACTTATTTTTCACAGCATGGAACTAAACTGCCAGCATCTTGAGTGCCGAAGCCAGTCCCATGAGTCAACGCCGCGCCTTCACCCTGCCTGCACGCCCGGAGCTTTTGCTGATTCTGGGCAGTGGCCTTACTGTCGTGCTGATCGTGGTCATCGTTGCCGTACTGCTGATCCGCGAACACGCCAGCGCCTTGCAGGCAGCCAAGCGCTCCACCAGCAATATCACCCAACTGATCAATGCCGATGTGCTGCGCAACGTCGAGCTCTACGACCTGGCGCTGAACGGCCTGATCACCGCAACCACTCGCGATGACCTGCCCCAGGTTTCCGCCGAAGTCCTGCATATGGTGCAGTTCGACCAGTCCACGGCCGCCCCTTTCAAAGGCGAAGTCCTGCTGCTGGACAAAACCGGCGCGGTCACCGCCGACTCCTCCACGCTGACCCCCACGCCACGTAATTTCGCCAATCGCGACTATTTCCAGATCCACCAACAGAACCCCGATGCCGGGCTGTTCATCAGTCGGCCCTTCAAGATTCGTTGCGACTGCGATCAAGTCTGGCGCATCGCCTTCAGCCGCCGGGTGCCCGGACCCAATGGCGAGTTTGCCGGTGTGGCGGTGGCAACCATGCGCCTGGCGTATTTCGACCAGTTGTTCAATAGCCTGACCATCGGCAGCGGCAGCAGCATCAACCTGCTGAATAACGACGGCATCCTGTTGGCCCAGCAGCCGCTGCTCGAAAGAGACATGATCAACAAGGACCTGAGCGCGCGGCCCAACTTCAAGCGAATGCTGCGCGAAGGCAGCGGCAGTTTCAGCGCCATCTCCGCCATCAGTGGCGCGCAACGGCTGTACACCTTCACCAGCGTCGGCGCGCTGCCGCTGATTGTGGTGGTGGCGTTGTCGAGCGATGACGTGTTTGCCGCCTGGAAGCGCGCCGCCCTGCTGATCAGTGGCGCCACCGGCGTGCTGTGTGTGGGGCTGTTGTGGCTGACCTGGATGCTGCGCCTGGAACTGCGCCGCCGCTATCGCGCCGAGAAGGTGTTGTCGGAACTGGCAGCCACCGACGGCCTCACCGGCCTGGCCAACCGCCGCACCCTCGACCAGCGCCTGCGCCTGGAATGGGAGCGCGCGCAACGCTCAGGCGAGCCACTGGCCTTGCTGATGATTGATGTCGACCACTTCAAGGCCTTCAACGACCGCCATGGTCACCAGGGTGGCGACGAGGCCTTGCGCAACGTGGCCCGGGTCATCGGCAGCAATATTCGTCGCCCCGCCGACCTGGCCGCGCGCTACGGCGGTGAAGAGTTCGCGGTGATCCTCCCGGATACCGACGGCGAGGGCGCAAGCACCATCGCCGAACATATCCGCAGTGCGGTAGAGCACTTGCCACCGGCGGACGGCGACGCGCTGTCGGTCACCGTCAGCGTCGGGCTCAGTACCTGGGACAAACGCAGCCGTGGCTCGCTGGAAGAGCTGCTGCTGAGTGCCGATCGGGCGCTGTATGACGCCAAGCATTCCGGGCGCAACCGCATCGTTCACAGCCAGGCCACATAAGCCGTTATCAGCAACTACGCTAAGGGCATCCTCGAAGCAGAAGTACGCCCGATGAGCCCAGGCACTACCCGCCCGCCCCGCCCCACCCACCGTCCGGAGCTGCTGCTGATCATCGGCAGTTGCGTCACGGTGCTGCTGATCATGCTGGTGGTCGCGGTGCTGCTGATTCGCGAACACGCCAACACGTTGCAGGCGGCCCAGCGCACGGCCAATAACATCACCCAACTGATCGACGCCGACGTGCTGCGCAACGTCGAGCTGTACGACTTGTCGATCAAAGGCCTGATCGCCGCCACCGAACGCACTGATTTGGCTGGGGTATCGGCCGGCATCCGTCACCTGGTGCTGTTCGACCGTTCGGAAGCGGCGCCCTACAAAGGCGACATCCTGTTGTTGGACAAGGATGGCAACGTGATCGCCGACTCAGCCCTGCAGACGCCCAAATCCGCCAACTTCGCCGACCGCGATTACTTCCAGGCCCATCGGCAGAATCCCGACCTGGGCCTGTTCATCAGCCGGCCCTTCACGGCGCGCTGCGTGTGTGACGACCAATGGCGTATCGCATTCAGCCGCCGGGTTTCCGGGCCGGATGGGCGATTCCTCGGCGTGGCCGTGGCCACCATGCGCCTGTCGTACTTTCAGCAACTGTTCCGCAGCCTGAATATCGGCAGCGACAGCACCATCAACCTGATCAACCGGCAAGGCATCCTGCTGGCCCAGCAGCCGCTGCTGGAACGGGACATGATCGACAAGGACCTCAGCCAGCGGCCCAACGTCGCGCGCATATTGCACGAGCGCGACGGCAACTTTCGCGGCACCTCCAGTGTGGATGAGGAGCACCGCCTGTATACGTTCTCAACGGTGGGCGATTTACCGCTGATCGTCGTCGTGGGGCTGTCCACGAATGACATATTCGCCCCCTGGAAGCGCGCAGCACTGGTGATCAGCGGCGCCACCGGGATTTTGTGCATCGGCCTTTTGTGGCTGACCTGGATGCTCTGCATGGAACTGCGCAGGCGCCACCGTGCCGAGCAGGTGCTGTCAGAACTGGCAGCCACCGACGCGCTCACCGGCTTGGCCAACCGCCGCACCCTGGACCAGCGACTGCGCCTGGAATGGGACCGCGCCCAGCGTTCGGCCGAGCCGTTGACGGTGCTGATGATTGACGTGGACCACTTCAAGGCGTTCAACGACCGACATGGCCATCAAGGTGGTGACGAGGCACTGCGCACGGTGGCGCAGGTGATCGAGGGCAATATCCGCCGCCCGGCCGACCTCGCGGCCCGCTATGGGGGTGAGGAGTTTGCGGTGGTGCTGCCGCATACCGACAGCCAGGGTGCACGCGTGATTGCTGAACATATCCGCAGCAGTGTCGAACACCTGCCGCGAGTGGGCGGGGATACGGTGCCGATTACCGTCAGCATCGGCCTCAGTACCTGGACCAAAAACAGCCGCACCACGCTGGAGGAATTACTGCTCAACGCCGACCAGGCGCTGTATGAGGCCAAGCATACCGGGCGTAATCGCGTTGTTGATGCCGGCGCTTTAAAGCCGTGATGCGAAGCGTCACAGGAGGCGTTACCACGCAGAGCGTGGGAACGATCAAAAAAAAGGCCACCCGAAGGCAGCCTTTAAAAACAAAAGGAAAGAGAGTTGTTACTTACACCGCCGCGACGGGACGCATGTAAGAGATCGGTGCGGTGCTGGCATCTTCGAAGGTCACGACTTCCCAGGCATCTGTCTGTGCAATCAGCTTGCGCAGCAGTTGGTTGTTCAGGGCGTGACCAGACTTGAAGCCTTTGAACTCGCCTATCAGGCTATTGCCCAGCAGGTAGAGGTCACCGATTGCATCGAGGATCTTGTGCTTCACGAATTCGTCTTCATAGCGAAGGCCGTCTTCGTTCAGTACACCATCCGCGTCGACCACAATGGCGTTTTCAACGCTGCCGCCGAGTGCGAGGTTGTGCTTGCGCAGGTACTCGATGTCACTCATGAAACCAAAGGTACGGGCGCGGCTGACTTCTTTTACGAACGAAGTGCTGGAAAAATCCACGCTTGCACTTTGGGTGCGGTCACGGAATACCGGGTGATCGAAATCGATCTCAAAGCTCACTTTAAAGCCTTCGAACGGGACGAAGGTGGCGCGCTTGTCGCCGTCTTCTACTGTCACTTCCCGCAGAATGCGAATGAACTTCTTGGCTGCGTCCTGTTCTTCCAGGCCGGCAGATTGAATCAAGAATACGAAGGGTCCGGCGCTGCCATCCATGATCGGGACTTCGGACGCGGAGAGCTCGACGTAGGCGTTATCGATGCCCAGACCGGCCATGGCCGAGAGCAAGTGCTCCACCGTGTCCACTTTGACGTCACCGTTGACCAACGTGGTCGACATCGTGGTTTCGCCAACATTTTCCGCGCGAGCAGGTATCTGCACCACAGGGTCCAGGTCGGCACGAACAAACACGATGCCGGTGTCGACAGGTGCGGGCTTGAGGGTCAGGTATACCTTCTCCCCGGAGTGCAGACCTACACCTGTGGCACGGATAATATTCTTCAGGGTGCGTTGTTTAATCATGGCTTGGACCGCTTCAGCGCAAATTGCGAACTGGTATCAACAAAGGCTGGCGATAATAGCAGACCAGACCTTTGCTGAACACCAATCACCTTCATAGCCCTGATACATTCCATTAATCGGCCTGACGACGCAGGAAAGCCGGGATGTCCAGGTAGTCCAGGTCATCTTGCGGATTCGGGCTGCGGGATGCAGCAGCACCGGCCTGAGCCTGGTTGCGCATCACGGTCGGACGATCCAGGTCACGATAGTTCACAGACGGCAGTTCCTGGCGCGACGGCGCTGGAGCGGCAGCTTGCTGGCTGGCGTGGCTGGTATGGACGGTGTTGTCGATGACCTTTACAGGCTTCTCGATTTTCGCACCCAGGCCGGTCGCAACAACGGTCACGTGCAGTTCGTCGCGCATGTCCGGATCGATAACGGTACCGACCTTGACCATGGCGTGCTCGGAAGCGAAGGCTTCGATGATGCTACCCACGTCGGAGTACTCACCCAGGGACAGGTCAGGACCGGCGGTGATGTTCACCAGGATGCCGCGTGCGCCTTGCAGGTTCACGTCTTCCAGCAACGGGTTGCGGATGGCCGCTTCGGTAGCTTCACGTGCACGGTTCGGACCGCTGGCGCAGCCAGTGCCCATCATCGCCATGCCCATTTCGCTCATCACGGTACGTACGTCGGCAAAGTCGACGTTGATCATGCCCGGACGCTTGATGATGTCGGAGATACCGCGAACGGCACCGGCCAGTACATCGTCAGCCTTGGCAAACGCGGACAGCAGGCTTGCGTCCTTGCCGAGGATGGTCAGCAGCTTCTCGTTGGGAATGGTGATCAACGAGTCGACGCTTTCGGACAGCAGACGGATGCCTTCATCGGCGATCTGCATGCGCTTGCGACCTTCGAACGGGAATGGACGGGTCACGACGGCAACCGTCAGGATCCCCATTTCCTTGGCCACTTCGGCAATGATCGGCGCAGCACCGGTACCGGTACCACCACCCATGCCCGTGGTAATGAACACCATGTTGGTGCCTTGCAGCACTTCAGCGATGCGCTCGCGGTCTTCCAGGGCGGCTTGACGGCCGACTTCCGGATTCGCGCCGGCACCCAGGCCCTTGGTCACGGCTGTGCCCAATTGCAGGATGGTGCGTGCACCGATGCTTTTGAGGGCCTGGGCGTCAGTGTTGGCGCAGATGAATTCAACGCCTTCAATGTTGCTCTTGACCATGTGGTTGACAGCGTTGCCGCCGCCACCGCCGACGCCGATCACTTTGATGACCGGGCTTGCGGGGATGTTGTCTACGAGTTCGAACATTTTCCCTCTCCTTTCATTTCTCTAGTTTTTTCGCCTACTACTTGAAACGGTGTTGCGGTAAATCTTTAGAAATTGCCTTTCACCCAAGCCTGCAACCGCTCGAACAACGGCGCTTTCGCTTCGTCGTCGCTTCTGTAGCTGTCGCGGTTGCTCGGGCCCGACAGGGAAATGCCGTCGGTCTGCTTTTGCAGCCCGTACAACAGCAAGCCCACACCGGTGGAATAAATCGGGTTGCGCACTACGTCGCCCAGGCCTTTCACGCCGTGGGGCACGCCCAGGCGGACCGGCATGTGGAAGATTTCCTCGGCCAGTTCGACCGCGCCTTCCATCTTCGAGGTGCCACCGGTCAGCACGATGCCGGCCGGGATCAAATCTTCGTAGCCGCTGCGACGCAGTTCAGCCTGGATCAGGGTGAACAGTTCGTCGTAGCGCGGCTCGACCACTTCGGCCAATGCCTGGCGCGACAGTTCGCGCGGTGGACGGTCGCCCACGCTTGGCACCTTGATGGTTTCACCGGCACCGGCCAGCTTGGCCAGGGCGCAGGCGTAACGGATCTTGATTTCTTCGGCGTACTGGGTCGGTGTGCGCAACGCCATGGCGATGTCGTTGGTCACCTGGTCACCGGCAATCGGGATCACGGCGGTGTGACGAATCGCACCCTCGGTGAAGATCGCGATGTCCGTGGTGCCGCCGCCGATGTCTACCAGGCACACGCCCAGTTCTTTTTCGTCGTCGGTCAGTACCGAGTAAGCCGAAGCCAACTGCTCGAGAATGATGTCGTCGATTTCCAGGCCGCAGCGGCGCACGCATTTTTCAATGTTCTGTGCTGCGTTGACGGCGCAGGTCACTACGTGAACCTTGGCTTCCAGACGTACGCCCGACATGCCCAGGGGCTCGCGAACGCCTTCCTGGTTATCGATCACGTAGTCCTGCGGCAGGGTGTGCAGCACGCGCTGGTCAGCCGGGATCGCCACGGCTTGCGCTGCGTCGAGTACCCGCTCCAGGTCGGCCGAGCTGACTTCGCGGTCGCGAATCGCCACGATACCGTGGGAATTCAGGCTGCGGATGTGGTTGCCGGCAACGCCGACAAATGCCGAGTGAATCCGGCAACCGGCCATCAGCTGCGCTTCTTCGATGGCGCGCTGGATCGATTGCACGGTGGATTCAATATTCACCACCACGCCCTTCTTCAGGCCCCGGGACGGATGCGTGCCGATTCCGACGATTTCCAGCGTGCCGTCGTCCGCGACCTCGCCTACCAGCGCCACCACCTTGGAGGTGCCGATATCCAGACCGACGATCATTTTGCCGCTTTGCACGTTTGCCATGGGTCCTGCCTCTTCTTAATTCTTCGCGACAGCAGGTTGCGCTGCCGTGGGCGCCGCAGGGGCCCGCCAGCCGACGGCAAGGCCGTTGGCGTAACGCAGGTCGATGCTCGCAATGTTCGTAATCTGTTCTTTCAAGGTCTTTTCATAGATGGCGATAAAACGGCGCATCTTTTCCACCAGGTTGCCGCGTCCCAGCAACAACTCGATGCCCGGGCCGGAACTGCCTGCACCCGTGGTCAAAAACCAGCTGCCCCGCTCGCGCAATTCCAGTCGCGCAATCGAGAAGCCCAACGGCCGCAGCATCTGGCTCAACGCCTGGTACTGCTGCATCACTTGCTGCTGCGCCCGCTGCGGCCCGAACAACTGCGGCAGGTGCTCGTAATTCGCCACTTCGCGAGGTGCAAACGCCTGGCCCTGGTTGTTCAACAGCGCACCATCACCCCAACGGGCCACGGGCAGTTGTTCTTCCAGGCGGATCGTCACTTGATCCGGCCACACGCGACGTACTTCGGCGTGGGCAATCCATGGCATCTGTTCCAGCTCGGAGCGCATGCCTGCCAGGTCGATGGTGAAGAAGCTCGACGCCACAAACGGGGCGATTCGCTGCTGCACGGCTTGCTGGCTGATGTAGCTCAAGTCGCCCTGCACGCTGATCTTGGTGATCGGCCGGTCGGCATACGGCAGCAGGCGCTGGGCGCCTTCATACGTACCGAACCCCAGGGCCACCAGGATCACCGGCCAGAACAGCGCCTTGAGAAAACCAAAGTTGGCTTTCGGCATGCGCGCCGACATCGGCTCTTTAGCCACCATTCGGCTGGCACCACGCGGCACCGGCTTGCGGCCGGGAGCGGGTTGCTGATGACGAAGCGATGCGCCGTTCATGGTCTTAGCCTCGTGGCTCTATGCTTGCTGCCAGGATCGCCAGCACCAACTGCTGGAAATCCAGGCCGGCGGCACGAGCGGCCATGGGTACCAGGCTGTGGTCGGTCATCCCGGGTGCAGTGTTGACTTCCAGGAACCAGAAGTTCCCCTGGTCATCCTGCATCACGTCTGCCCGCGCCCAACCGGCGATACCCAGCGCCTCACAGGCTTTCGCCGTGAGGTCCATCAATTCCTGTTCCTTGGCTGCGTCGAGGCCGCACGGGATCCGGTACTGGGTATCGGAGGCCACATACTTGGCGTCGTAGTCGTAAAAGGTGTGGGGCGTGCCCAATGCGATGGGCGGCAATACCTGGCCACGCAGAGTAGCGATGGTGAACTCGGGACCTTGAATCCACTGTTCCACCAACACTTGCGAATCGTAGGTACTGGCCGCTTTCCATGCGTCAATCAATTCGGCGGCTGAGTTCACTTTAGCCATGCCGATACTGGAGCCTTCATGGGCTGGTTTGACGATCAAAGGCAGGCCCAGTTCCTTGGCTGCAGAAATACAATCGTCTTCGCTGCACAGCACGCTGTGACGCGGGGTCGGAATACCCAGGCTGTGCCACACCTGCTTGGTGCGCAACTTGTCCATGGCCAGGGCCGAAGCGAGGATGCCGCTGCCGGTATACGGAATGCCCAGGCACTCCAGCAGGCCCTGCATGCTGCCGTCTTCACCGCCACGGCCGTGAAGAATGATGAAGGCGCGGTCGATCTTCTCGGCCTGCAGGCGCGACAGGAAGTCATCACCCACGTCGATGCCGAACGCATTCACACCGGCACTTTGCAGCGCTTCCAGCACGGCATTGCCGGACTTCAGCGACACTTCACGCTCAGCGCTCTTGCCACCGAACAGCACCGCAACCCGGCCGAAGTCGGCAGGTTGAATGGTCGAGGACAGGGAGCCGTAGTCAGTGGTCATTTCGACTTCCCCTGTGCGACGGCAAACAGCGGGCTTGCCAGCAATTTAGGGGCGAGGCCACCGATGTCACCGGCACCCTGGCACAGCAGGATGTCGCCGGCACGCAGCAGCGGCTTGACGATCGGCGCCAGGTCCACACCACGCTCGATGTAGATCGGGTCCAACTGGCCGCGTTGACGGATGCTGTTGCACAACTTGCGGCTGTCGGCGCCCGGGATCGGCTCTTCACCGGCCGGGTAGACTTCCATCAGCAGCAACACGTTGGCATCCGCCAGTACATTGACGAAATCGTCGTACAGGTCGCGGGTACGGCTGTAGCGGTGCGGCTGGTACACCATCACCAGGCGGCGTTCCGGCCAGCCACCGCGTACGGCCTTGATCACCGCTGCCACTTCGGTCGGGTGGTGACCGTAGTCGTCCACCAGCATCACGTTGCCGCCGTCCACCGGCAGTTCGCCGTAGACCTGGAAGCGACGACCCACACCGGCAAAACCCGACAGGCCTTCGACGATGGCTTCATCGCTGACGCCTTCGTCGGAGGCGATGCAGATGGTCGCCAGGGAGTTGAGTACGTTGTGGTTGCCCGGCATGTTCACCGAGACATCCAGCGGCTCGCGGTCAGGACGCAGCACGGTGAAGAAAGTCTGCATGCCTTGCTGGCGCACATTGATCGCGCGCACGTCGCAGTCTTCGCTGAAGCCGTAGGTCACGGTCGGACGCTTCACCAGCGGCAGGATTTCGCGCACCACCGGATCGTCCAGGCACACCACGGCCAGACCGTAGAACGGCAGGTTGTGCAGGAACTCGACGAAGGTTTTCTTCAGTTTGTTGAAGTCACCGTCGTAGGTCGCCATGTGGTCGGCGTCGATGTTGGTCACCACGGCCACCAGCGGTTGCAGGTGCAGGAAGCTGGCGTCGCTTTCATCGGCTTCGGCGATCAGGTAACGGCTGGTCCCCAGTTGTGCATTGGTGCCGGCTGCATTCAGGCGGCCACCGATGACGAAAGTCGGGTCCAGGCCACCGGCGGCGAACACCGAGGCGATCAGGCTGGTGGTGGTGGTCTTGCCGTGGGTACCGGCGACGGCGATGCCGTGGCGGTAGCGCATCAGCTCAGCCAGCATTTCGGCACGCGGCACTACGGGAATGCGGCGTTCAAGGGCGGTGGCCACTTCCGGGTTGGAGGTGTTCACAGCGCTGGAGACCACCAGCACGTCGGCTTCGGCAGCGTTCTCGGCGCGGTGGCCGATAAAGATTTTTGCGCCAAACGATTCCAGGCGCTCGGTGACCGGCGACATTTTCAGGTCGGAGCCGGACACCTGATAACCCAGGTTCAGCAACACTTCGGCGATCCCGCACATGCCCACGCCGCCGATACCGACGAAGTGGATGCGACGGATGCGGCGCATTTCCGGTTGCGGCATGGCTTTCTGATTCTCAACCATGGGCCACCTCCAGGCAGATATCGACCACGGTGCGGGTTGCGTCAGGTTTGGCCAGGCGGCTTGCGGTGCTCGCCATGCTGTTCAGTCGTTCCGGTTGCATCAAAACCTCGGTCAGGCGTGCGGCCAAATCGGCGGCGCCAGTCGTTCTTTGCGGCAGCAGGAAGGCAGCGCCCTCCCCGGCCAAATATTCGGCGTTGCGGGTCTGGTGATCGTCGATCGCGTGGGGCAAAGGCACCAGCAAGGACGGCAGACCGGCGGCAGCCAGTTCACTGACGGTCAACGCACCTGCGCGACAGACCACCAGGTCGGCCCAGCCATAGGCTTGGGCCATGTCTTTGATGAAGGGCTGCACATTCGCCTCCACACCCGCATCGCGATAACGCGTGGCGGTCACTTCATCGTGGTTCTTGCCGGCCTGATGGAAGATCTCCGGGCGCAGCTCCACGGGGAGTTGCGACACCGCTTCAGGCAGCAATTTGTTCAACGGTTCGGCGCCCAGGCTTCCGCCCAGGATCAACAGGTGCGCCTTGCGACCGGCCAATGGCTGGCGGGCGATGTCCATGAACAGTTCGGTACGCACCGGGTTGCCGGTGGTACGCAACTTGTCCGCGGCACCAAAGGTCTTCGGAAACGCCTCGCATACCCGTGCAGCCAAGGGCACCAGCAAGCGGTTGGCAGTGCCGGCCACGGCATTCTGCTCGTGGACGATCACTGGCACGCCGGCGAGTCTTGCCGCAACACCGCCCGGGCCGGTCACGTAGCCACCAAAGCCCAGCACGCATACCGGCTTCACTTCGCGGATCACCTTGCGCGCTTGCCACACGGCCTTGAGCAACACGAACGGCGCCTTCAGCAGGGACAATTTGCCCTTGCCACGCAAGCCGGTGACGTTGATCAAATGCAGCGGCAAGCCGGCATTCGGTACCAGATCGTTTTCGATGCCGCGCGGCGTACCGAGCCAATGCACGGTGTAGCCACGGTTCTGGAACTCACGGGCACAGGCCAGCGCCGGGAACACGTGGCCACCGGTGCCGCCTGCCATGATCAGCACGTTAGCGCCCATGGTTCGGCTCCTCGGCGAAGTCGCTTTCGCTGAACTCCATCTCTTCGCTGCCCAGGTGGGTCCGACTCTCCCACTCGATGCGCAGCAACAACCCGAGACAGGCGCAGCAAATCACCAACGAGCTGCCGCCGTAACTGAGGAACGGCAAGGTCAGGCCCTTGGTCGGCAGCAGGCCGACGTTCACCCCGATGTTGATCAGGAACTGGCCGATCCACAGGAACGACAAGCCGTACGCCACGTAGGCGGCGAAATATTGCTTGGCCTTTTCGGCCCACAAGCCGATGTACATGCCGCGAACACACACGAACACGAACAGCGCGACGGTGCACAGCGAACCGACCACACCCAGCTCTTCGGCGAGTACCGAGAACACGAAGTCGGTGTGGGCTTCCGGCAGGTAGAACTGCTTCTGCACGCTGTTGCCCAGGCCCACGCCCAGCCACTCGCCGCGACCAAAGGCGATCAACGCCTGGGTCAACTGGTAGCCGGAACCGAACTGATCGGACCACGGGTCGGTAAAGGTAATCAGACGGGCCATCCGATAGGGTTGCGCCTGCACCAGAATGGTCACGGCGGCCACCGCCAGCACCACCATCAAGGTGAAGCGGAACAGGCCGACGCCGCCGAGGAACAGCATCGCCGCCGCCGCGCCCATCATTACAACGGTGGCGCCGAAGTCCGGCTCCATCAGCAACAGGCCGGCCATGGGCAGCAGCACGATGAATGGCTTGAAGAAGCCCATCCAGCTTTCGCGTACTTCTTTCTGGCGCCGCACCAGGTAGCCGGCGAGGTAGATCACCACGAACACCTTGGCGATTTCCGAGGGCTGCACGTTGAACGCACCGAAGCCGATCCAGCGCATCGAACCGTTCACCTCACGCCCGATGCCGGGCAGGATCACCATCACCAACAGGCCGAAGGCGCCCACCAGCATCAGCCAACCCAGGCGCTGCCAGGTGGCGATCGGGATCATCATGGTGACGATACATGCGCCAAGGCCAATCACCAGGTACACCAGGTGACGGATCATCATGTACAGGGTGTTGCCCGATTGCACCGCAGCCACTTCCGAGGAGGCCGAGGTGATCATCACCAGGCCCAGGCCCAGCAGCGCGAGGCAACCGGCGAGCATCGGGAAATCAAGGTCGATACCGCGCCCGGTAATGATCGGCGACGGGTACGGCTTGATGATGTTACGGAAATTGATACTCATGCCAAGGCCTCCACGGCGCGGGCGAACAGCTGGCCGCGCTCTTCGTAGTTCTTGAACATGTCGAAACTGGCGCAGGCAGGCGACAGCAGCACCACGTCGCCCGGCTGAGCCAAGGCTTTGGATTGGGCAATGGCATCGTCCAGGGACTGCGCGCGCACCTGCGGTACGGCGTCGCCCAGGGCATCGGCGATCAGGCCGGAATCACGGCCCATCAGCACCACGGCGCGGCAGTTGGCGGCGACCGGGCCTTTAAGGTCCTTGAAGTCGGCACCCTTGCCGTCGCCACCGGCAATCAGCACGACCTTGCCTTGAATGTCGGCACCCAAACCTTCGATGGCAGCGAGTGCCGCACCGACGTTGGTGGCCTTGGAATCGTTGTAATAGCCAACGCCATCCAGCTCGCGAACCCACTGGCAGCGATGCTCAAGGCCGGCAAAGCTGCGCAGGGCCGAGAGCATGGCGTCGAACGGCAAGCCAACTGCGTGACCGAGCGCCAGCGCCGCCAGGGCGTTGGCCTGGTTGTGAGCACCGCGGATTTTCAGTTCGCGCACCGGCATCAGGTTCTGGAATTCGAAGGCCAGGTATTTCTCGCCGTTCTCTTCCCGAAGGCCGAAGGCCTTGAAGTCAGGCTTGTTCAGGCCGAAGGTCCAGCACGGCAGACCTTCGCCGATCAGCGGACGGCTCAGGGCATCCTGACGGTTCACCACCACTTGCCGCGCGCCACGGAAGATCCGGTGCTTGGCCAGGTGATACGCCGGCAGGCCGCTGTAGCGGTCCATGTGGTCTTCGCTGACGTTGAGCACGGTGGCCACTTCGGCGTTGAGCTGGTCGGTGGTTTCCAGCTGGAAGCTCGACAGCTCCATCACGTACAGCTCGACGTCGTCGTTGAGCAGGTCCAGCGCCGGCGTGCCGAGGTTGCCGCCCACGGCCACGCGCTTGCCGGCCGCAGCCGCCATCTCGCCCACCAGGGTGGTCACGGTGCTTTTGGCATTGGAACCGCTGATGGCCACGATCGGCGCCTTCGCGTTACGCGCGAACAGCTCGATATCGCCGGACAACTTCACGCCACGGGCCGCCGCCGCTTGCAGGGCCGGGGTCGCCAGGGCCAGGCCGGGGCTCACGTAGAGCTCATCGGCACGGCACAGAAACTCGACATCCAGCTCGCCACAACGCACTTCCACGTGCGGGTAGTCACGGCGCAGCGTGACCAGCTCCGGTGGATTTTCCCGCGTATCGGCCACGGCAAACGACGTGCCCCGGTTCGCCAGGAAGCGAACCAGGGACATGCCGCTCTTGCCGAGGCCGACAACGATGCGGAAGTGGTCTGAAGCGATCAGGGACACTCGTTTCTACCTCAGTTTCAGGGTGGCAAGGCCGAACAGAACCAGAATCACGGTGATAATCCAGAAACGGACAATCACCCGCGGCTCAGGCCAGCCCTTGAGTTCAAAGTGGTGGTGAATCGGCGCCATGCGGAATACGCGGCGCCCGGTCAATTTGAAGGAGGCAACCTGGATCACCACCGACAGGGTTTCCATCACGAACACACCGCCCATGATGAACAGGACGATTTCCTGACGGACGATCACCGCGATGGTGCCCAGGGCCGCGCCCAGCGCCAGTGCGCCGACGTCGCCCATGAAGACTTGTGCGGGGTAGGTGTTGAACCACAGGAAGCCCAGGCCCGCACCGATCAACGCACCGCAGAACACAATCAGTTCGCCCGCGCCCGGTACATACGGGATCAGCAGGTATTCAGCGAATTTCACGTTACCCGACAGGTAGCAGAAGATGCCGAGGGCACCGCCCACCATCACCGTCGGCATGATCGCCAGGCCGTCGAGGCCGTCCGTCAGGTTGACCGCGTTGCTGGAGCCGACGATCACGAAGTAGGTCAGCACCACGAAGCCGACGCCCAGTGGAATGCTGGCGTCCTTGAGCATCGGGATGATCAGGGTGGTTTCCACCGCGCTTGGCGCAGTCATGAACAGGAAGATCGCCGCGCCGAGGCCGAACACCGACTGCCAGAAATACTTCCAGCGGCTAGGCAGCCCCTTGGAGTTCTTCTCGATCACCTTGCGGTAGTCATCTACCCAACCGATGGCGCCGAACAGCAGGGTCACCAGCAGCACGGTCCAGACATAACGGTTATGCAGGTCAGCCCACAGCAGCGTACTGATGCCGATGGACGACAGGATCAACGCACCGCCCATGGTCGGGGTGCCGGATTTGGACAGGTGCGACTGCGGGCCGTCGTTGCGTACCGACTGGCCAATCTGCAGGTTTTGCAGGGTACGGATCATCCATGGCCCGAGGAACAGCGACAACGACAGCGCGGTCAGCACACCCAGGATCCCGCGCAGGGTCAGGTACTGAAAGACCGCGAAGCCTTTGTGGAACTGTTGCAGATACTCAGCCAGCAGCAGCAGCATTAATGTTTCTCCGTACTTGAGCCACACAAGGCCGCGACGACGTTTTCCATCACCGCGCTGCGCGATCCCTTGATCAAAATAGTGGTGTGTTTGTCTTGTTCAGCCGCACTCAGTGCCTGGATCAGTTCGGCCTGGCTGGCGAAATGCCTGGCGCCCGGCCCGAAGGTGTCCACGGCGTGCAGCATGTTCGGGCCAACGGCGTAAAGGGCATCGACCTTGCCGGCGGCGTACGCGCCGACTTCACGGTGAGACTGTTCGGCCCACTCGCCCAGCTCGGCGATATCTCCCAGCACCAGCACCTTGCGACCGTCGAAGCTGGTCAGCAGGTCGATGGCGGCACAGATCGAGGACTGGTTGGCGTTGTAGGTGTCATCAATCACGCGCATGCCGTTGCTGGCCAGTTGCGCGACGGTGCGGCCCTTGACCGGTTGCACGGCGCCAAGGCCGGTGGCGATGCCAAACAACGACACGCCCAGCACGTGGGCGGCGGCGGCGGCAGCCAGGGCATTGGCGACGTTGTGGTTGCCCAGCAGGTTCAGTTGTACGTGCTCGTCACCTTGCGGGGTATGCAGGGTGAAGGACGGGCAGCCACGGGCGTCGGCCTTGATATTCGAGGCATGGAAATCGGCAGCGGCGTTGTGCACCGCGAAGCTCAACACCTTGCGACCGGCGGCACGTACACGCCAGGTTTCGAAGGCCTTGTCATCGAGGTTCAGCACGGCAGTGCCGGATGCGTCGAGGCCTTCGATGATTTCGCCCTTGGCTTCAACGATCTTTTCAGGGCCGCCAAACTCGCCGACGTGGGCAGTACCGGCGTTGCTGATCACCGCGACATGAGGCTTGGTCATGGCCACGGTGTAGGCGATTTCGCCGATGCGCGAAGCACCCAGCTCAATGACGGCCGCCGTGTGTTCCGGGGCCAGTTCGAGCAGGGTCAGCGGAGCGCCGAAGTCATTGTTCAGGTTGCCACGGGTCGCCAGGACCGGGCCGCGCGTGCGCAGGATGCCGGCCAGCAGCTCCTTGACCGTGGTCTTGCCGCTGGAACCGGTGATCGCCGCAACAGGCTTGGTGAAGGCGGCACGGTTCAGCGCCCCCAGTTGGCCGAGGGCCAGGCGGGTGTCGGCGACCAGCAATTGTGGCAGCGTAGAGTCAGAGACTTCGCGCTGCACCAGAGCGCCGACAGCGCCTTTGGCAGCGACGTCATTCAGGTAGTCATGGCCATCGAAGCTCGGGCCGGCCAAGGCGACAAACAGTTGCCCGGGCTTGATCGTCCGGCTGTCGATGCTGACGCCATCAAAGCTGCAATCAGCCGACAGCACGCGGGCCGACAAGGCCTGGGTCAGTTCGCTGAATGTGAGCGCCTTAAGCATGGGCCACCTCCCATGCGGTCAAGGCATGATCGGCCTCGACCAGATCAGAGAAGGCGTGACGTTCGCCGTTGATTTCCTGATAGTCCTCGTGGCCTTTACCGGCCAGCACCACCACATCGTCAGCACTTGCGCCGGCGATCAATTGGGCGATGGCTGCACCGCGACCGGCAACGAACGTCGCCTTGGACGCATCTTTAAAGCCGACACGAATGTCATCGAAAATCTGGCTTGGGTCTTCGCTGCGCGGGTTGTCGTCAGTGACGAGCACACCGTCGGCCAGTCGCTCGACGATTTCCGCCATCAGCGGGCGCTTGCCGCGATCGCGGTCACCGCCACAGCCGAACAGGCACAGCAATTTACCCTTGGCATGGGGGCGCAGGGCCTGCAGGATTTTTTCCAGGGCGTCCGGCGTGTGGGCGTAATCGACCACCACCAGCGGCTGGGTGCCGCCGCCGAGGCGCTGCATGCGACCGGCCGGGCCTTCGAGCTTCGGCAGCACCCGCAGGATTTCGTCGAGGGCGTAATCCAGGCCGAGCAAGGCACCCACAGCGGCCAACACGTTGCTCAGGTTGAAACGCCCGAGCAAGGTGCTGCGCAAATGGTGCTCGCCCTGTGGCGTAACCAGCGTGGCGCGCACGCCTTCGTCATCAAAGGTGGCTTCACGGCAATACAGGTAGGCGCTGGAGTCTTCCAGGCTGTAGCTGATCAGGCGACCGTCGCCTTGGGCGGCGGCCAGTTGGCGACCGAATTCGTCGTCCAGGTTGACCACCCGGCACTTCAGGTCATTCCAGGCAAACAGCCGGGCCTTGGTGGCGGCGTAGGCCTCCATGGTCCCGTGGTAATCCAGGTGATCGCGGGACAGGTTGGTCATCACCGCCACGTCGAACGCCAGGGCAGTCACGCGCCCCTGGTCCAGACCGTGGGACGAGACTTCCATGGCAACCGCCTTGGCACCGGCCTTTTTCAGGTCGGCCAGGGTCGCTTGCACGGCAATCGGGTTAGGCGTGGTGTGCAGCCCGCTTTGCAGCGCTCCGTAGAAACCGGTGCCCAGGGTGCCCACGATGCCGCAATGCTGACCCAGCAGGTCAAGCGCCTGGGCAACCAATTGGGTCACGCTGGTCTTGCCGTTGGTACCGGTCACGCCCACCAGGTTCAGGGTGCGGCTCGGGTCGCCATAAAAGCGCCCGGCGATGTCCGACAATTGCGCAGCCAGGCCCTTGACCGGAATCAAAGGCACGTCGGTGATCGGCAGCACGGTGGCGCCTTCCACTTCATAGGCCACTGCCGCAGCGCCGCGTTGCAGCGCGTCGGCGATATGGTCACGGCCGTCGAACTTGCCACCCGGCACTGCCAGGAACAGGTCGCCGGCACGCACATTACGGCTGTCCAGGGTCAACTCGCGAATCAGCAGATCGCGGCCGGCGTGGGCAAAAATCTTGTTCAGGCTCAGAGACATCAGCCGCGCCCTCCATTGGCTTTTACAGCAGCGGCCGGCGGGCCGGCGTTCGCTTGTTGGGTAGCCGGCAGGTTGTCCGGCGTGATGTTCATCAGGCGCAACGTCCCGGACATCACCTTGCTGAACACGGGCGCCGATACCAGGCCACCGAAGTAACCGGCTTTGCTCGGCTCATCGATCACCACGACGATGGCGTAGCGCGGATCGCTCATCGGGCCGAAGCCTGCGAACAGCGAGCGGTAGGAGTTTTCGGCGTAGCCCTTGGTACCCACGGCGGTTTTACGCGCGGTACCGGACTTGCCTGCCACGTGATACGCCGGCACCTGGGCACGGAACACGCCACGCGGTGCTTCGATCACTTGTTGCAGCATGCCTTGCATGGTCTTCGCGACGTTTTCCGGGATCACCTGGGTCGCAGGCGGCGCCTCGTCCAGGTGGATCAGGCTCAGCGGCACCATGCGGCCGTTGTTGGCCAGCACCGAGAAGGCGTGGGCCAGTTGGATGGCTGTTACCGACAGGCCATAACCGTAGGAAAGCGTGGCGGTCTCGGCTTTTTTCCAGTCACGGTAGTTCGGCAGGTTGCCCACACGTTCGCCCGGGAAGTCCAGGCCGGTGGGTTGCCCCAGGCCGACTTTCTGCGCGAGGTGGTAGATGGCTTCGCCGCCGATATCGAAGGCGACTTTACTCATGCCCACGTTACTGGAGTTGATCAGGATACCTGTCAAATCCAGCACCGGACCTTCGGTGCGCGACACGTCACGAATGGTGTATTTGCCCAGCTGCAATGTGCCCGGGTAAACCTCGACCTTGTCGGCCGGTTTCCAGCGCCCGGTTTCCAGGGCGGCACTCATGGAAATGGCTTTCATGGTCGAACCCGGCTCGAACACGTCGATCATGGCGCGGTTGCGCATCATCGCCGGCTGCAGGTTGCGACGGTTATTCGGGTTGTAGGTCGGCTGGTTGACCATGGCGAGAATCTCGCCGGTCTTCACGTCCATGATCACCAGGCTGCCGGCTTTCGCACCGTTCTCGATGATCGCGTTACGCAGCTCACGGTTGGCCAGGTATTGCAGGCGCAGGTCAATCGACAACGCCAAGGGCTTACCGGCCTTGGCGTTTTTGGTGACCTGGACATCCTTGATCAGTCTGCCGCGCCGATCCTTGATGACCTGTCGTTTGCCGGGAACCCCGGCCAGCCATTCGTCGTAGGCGAGTTCCACGCCTTCGCGACCGTGATCATCAATGTCGGTGAAACCCACCATATGGGCAGTGGTTTCGCCGGCCGGGTAGAAACGCCGAAATTCCTCGATGCCGTAGACACCGGGGACTTTAAGGTCGAGTACTTGCTGGCCTTGTTCGGGGGTGAGCCCGCGAACCAGGTAGATGAATTCTTTATTGGCCTGGGCTTCGAGGCGTTCGCTCAGGGCTTTCGGGTCCTGGCCCAGGGCAGCAGCGAGTTCCGGCCATTTGTCTTTGGCGGTCTGCATTTCCTTGGCGTTGGCCCACAGGGTGGTCACCGGGGTACTGACGGCCAGGGGCTCGCCGTTACGGTCGGTGATCAGGCCGCGGTGTGCAGGAATCGGGATATGCCGCAGGCTACGGGCATCGCCCTGGCCGATCAGGAAGTCACGGTCCACCACTTGCAGGTCGATAATCCGCCAGGCAATCGCGCCCACCATCAGTGCCAGCAACCCCAGCACTACGCGGAAACGCCACGGGTAGAGTGCGCCCTCGAGTTTCATCATGGCGCCACCATGCGAACTTCTGCAGCGCCCGGGATGTGCATCTTAAGTTGTTCAGTGGCCAGCACTTCGATGCGGCTGTGGGCCGTCCAGGTACTTTGCTCGAGGATCAACCGGCCCCACTCCGCCTGCGCCTTGTCGCGCACGCTCAACTCCCCGTACAGGGTATTGAGCAGTTGGCGGTTGTAATGGGCGCTGTAGGACACCGCAATCGCGGACACCAGCACGCCAACAAATAGCAGCAACATAAAGAAGCTGCCGCCCGGGAGGGGCTTGGCGAAAAGCTTGCTCACCGCAACTTCTCCGCAACGCGCATGACAGCGCTACGGGCACGTGGGTTGGCCTTGAGTTCGGCTTCGGAAGCGAACTGCGCTTTGCCATGGATTTTGATTTTCGGCACAAAAGCTTCGTAACGCACCGGCAGGTTGCGCGGCAGGTTGTCGGACTCGCCCTTGACCAGGCGACGCATGAACAATTTGACGATGCGGTCTTCCAGGGAGTGGAAGCTGATCACCACCAGGCGACCGCCCACTTCCAGAGCTTCCAGGGCGGCTTCGAGGCCGGCTTCCAGGTCGCCCAATTCGTTGTTGACGTGAATACGCAGGCCCTGGAACGCACGGGTTGCCGGGTTCTTGCCCTTTTCCCATGCAGGGTTGGCGACTTTCAGCACCTCAGCCAGGTCGGCCGTGCGCTCGAACGGCTGGATTTCCCGGCGTTCGACCACGGCACGCGCCATGCGGCCAGCGAAGCGCTCTTCGCCGTATTCCTTGAACACACGGGTGATTTCTTCGTGGGGAGCGGTAGCGATGAACTGCGCGGCGCTGATGCCACGGCTTGGGTCCATGCGCATGTCCAGCGGGCCGTCGTTCATGAAACTGAAGCCACGCTCAGGGTCGTCCAGCTGCGGGGAAGACACGCCCAGGTCCAGCAGAACCCCGGCCACCTTGCCCGCCATGCCACGTTCGGCGACTTCTGCACCGAGCTCGGCAAAGCTGCGCTGCACAACGACAAAGCGGCCGTCTTCGGCCGCTAGCGCTTGCCCGGTGGCAATCGCTTGAGGGTCTTTGTCGAACCCGAGGAGCTTACCGTCCGGACCCAGCTGGCTGAGGATCAGCCGACTGTGCCCGCCCCTGCCGAAGGTGCCATCCAAATAGCAGCCATCCGCGCGTACGGCGAGAGCCTCAACGGCTTCGTCAAGCAGTACGGTGATGTGGTTAAAGCCGCTATCAATAGTCACAGGATCAAATCACGCAGTTCATCAGGCATGGCGCCCGGTTGTTGAATAGCAGCCAGGTCAGCTGCAGAAACAGCATCCCAGGCATCTTCGTCCCACAATTGGAACTTGTTCAGTTGGCCTACCAGCATCGCGCGCTTGTCCAATTTGGCGTATTCGCGCAGACGCGGTGGAACCAGGAAACGACCACTGCCATCGAGTTCGAGGTCGACGGCATTACCAATCAGCAAGCGTTGCAGGCGGCGGTTCTCTTCACGCAGTGAAGGCAGTGCACGCAACTTGGTTTCAATCAGCTCCCACTCATCGAGCGGGTACACACATAAACAGGGATCAACGGCATCGATGGTGATGATTAATTGCCCGGAACTTCGCGAAATGAGCTCGTCACGATACCGGCTCGGCATGGCGAGACGGCCTTTTGCATCGAGACTGATAGCGTTAGCTCCGCGAAACACAGATGCGTTTCTCCAAATTTTAGCGTTTTACGTTCAAAAAACCCACTTTGTGCCACTTTCCGCCACTTGCGCACACTATAGGAATGCGCCCACCACACCGTCAAGGCGCGGATTCAAGGAAAAGCCTTACAGAACGGAGATTTAGGAAGGTAAAGGGAGGAGAAACGAGAGTTTGACGGCGATTTTGACTCAACAACACCAAATAGCTCAAAGAGCTAAGGCTTAAAGTTAAAGTAATTTATTAAGAGTAAGATTTTTTCGGTATTACGAAGACGCATCTGCTGACGATTCAGCAGGGAGGGATTCTCGCGTTACTACCAGGTTCCTGCCCGAGATTCGGACAGAAGGAAAAAAGGTGGAGAGTCGATCTGTAAGCCGGGTTCTGTCTTGAACAGTCATTCGTCTACGATGGCCATCACTGGACATCTTTAGCAACCTACCCGGTCCCAGCGCGGGCCACGCCTTGGGACCCTATTTGGTCTTGCTCCAAGTGGGGTTTACCTAGCCACGAACTGTTGCCAGTCGTGCGGTGCGCTCTTACCGCACCTTTTCACCCTTACCGGTACCGAAGTACTTAGGCGGTTATTTTCTGTGGCACTTTCCGTAGGCTCACGCCTCCCAGGCATTACCTGGCACTTCGCCCTATGGAGCCCGGACTTTCCTCCCCCCTCTAATTTTCATAGAAGGCAGCGACTGTCCAATCGACTCTCCGCCGCGCAGGTTAACGGCACGGCGGCGTTAGAACAAGTATTAAAAGACACTAATGCCATCATGTTCAGACGGAGTGCAGGTTAGAACCCGGAACTATTCGCCCTTTTGTTTATCCAGCGCCACTTGATACAGGACGTTCTTGCGTACGCCGGTTATTTCCGCGGCCAATGCAGCGGCGCGCTTCAATGGCATCTCCTTGAGCAGCAGGTCAAGAATGCGCATTGCCTCGCTGCCCACGGCATCTTCGCTTTCCGGCGCCGACCAGCCGGCTACCAGCACCACGCACTCGCCGCGCTGCTGATTGCTGTCGCCCTCGACAAATTCGCGCAGTTCCTGCAGCGGCAAGCCCTTGAGGGTTTCGAAGGTCTTGGTGATTTCCCGCGCCAGCAGTGCCAGGCGATCGCCGCCGAACACCAGCTCCATATCTTGCAGGCACTCAAGGATGCGGTGCGGGGCTTCGTAGAAGATCAGCGTGCGTGGCTCTTCCTTTACCAGTTCCAGGCGCGCCCGGCGCCCGACGGCCTTGGCGGGCAGGAAGCCTTCGAAGATAAACCGGTCCGACGGCAAGCCGGCAGCAGACAATGCAGCAATCAGCGCGCACGCTCCCGGAACAGGCACTACATTGATACCAGCCGCCCGCGCCTGGCGAACCAGATGATAGCCAGGGTCGGAAATCAGCGGCGTACCCGCATCCGAGATCAACGCCACGTCATCACCCGCCAACAAACGAGTGATAAAACGACTGCCTTCTTCACGCTCGTTGTGTTCGTGACAGGCGGCCAAGGGGGTCGGAATACCGAAATGCTGCATCAACCGCTGGGAGTGCCGAGTGTCTTCAGCCGCGATCAGTTTTACGTCGCGCAACACTTTCAGCGCACGCGCACTGATGTCGTCCAGGTTGCCAATGGGCGTCGCCACGACAAAAAGCGAGCCTGCAGTGGAATTCAAAGGACCTGGAGCAGTCAAAACGCACACCTCGATGGTTGGCAAAAGCCACATTGTAGCGCGTAGACGCCTTGAATATATGCCCTCGGGGCGGGTTCGATTTCAGCCGCCTATAGGGTCCTGCAACATTTACACGACCTAAATAGACGGTTTCACGCCAGTAACATCGCGCCCCGGCCAGTGCTTGGGTACAATTCCACGCTAATTTGATCGGTATCAGGAACACTTACATGATCGCTTGCCTGCGGCTGTTCTCTGCCCTCTGCCTCGCTGCCCTGTTGGCGGCTTGCGCCAGCTCGCCCTCGTCCAGCCTTGGCGACCTCCCCCGGACTCCGGATGCCAGCATCGAGCAACTGCTCGAACAGGCGACTTCGGCCAAGACTCCGGAAAAAGCCGCGCTGTTGCGCTTGAGTGCGGCTGACCTGGCGTTTCACCAAAACAATCCGGGACGCTCGGCGCAGATTCTTGCCCAGGTGCCACTGGACGTCCTGAAACCGGCGGCGCAGGTATTTGCCAGCACCCTGTCGGCTGAACTGGCGATGGCCCGCAACCAGCCCAAGGCAGCGTTGACGGCCTTGAATCACCCGAGCCTGCAAAGCCTCAAGGATCTGCCGCCTGAACAGCAGATCCGCACGGGCACCGTGCATGCCCGCGCCTATGAGGCCGACGGCCAGACCCTGGCCGCCGCCCGCGAGCGCGTCGCCATGGCCCCGCTGCTGACGGGCGATGCCTACAACAGCAACCACGAAGCCATCTGGGCACTGATTGCCGCCTTGCCTGCCGATCAACTGCAAGCCAGCGGCAACCCGACGCTGGACGGCTGGATCAGCCTGGCCCAGGCAGTCAAGGGCGCCGGCACTCTGGAGCAACAGCAGGCGGCCATCGACACCTGGCGCGCCCAGAACCCTGGCCACCCGGCAGCTTCGCAATTGCCGCAGCCGCTGACCAAGCTCAAGGAACTGGCCAGCCAGCCGCTGAACAAGATCGCGCTGCTGCTGCCGCAGGAAGGTCCGCTGGCCGGCGTTGCCAAGGCGCTGCGCGAAGGCTTCATGGCCGCGCACTACCAGGCTGAACAAGCCGGGCAGAAGCCGCCGGTGATCGAGTTCTACGACAGCTCGCGCCTGACCTCCATCGACGACTTCTACGCCAAGGCCCAGGCCGCCGGCGTGCAACTGGTGGTCGGCCCGCTGGAGAAGCCACTGGTCAAGCAACTCAGCGCACGCCCGCGATTGCCGATCACCACCCTGGCCCTGAACTACAGCGAAGCCGACCAGAACCCGGCGCAACTGTTCCAGTTTGGCCTGGCCGCTGAAGACGAAGCCCGTGAAGTGTCCCGTCGTGCTCGCGCCGATGGCCTGCACCGCGCCGCCGCCATGGTGCCGAAAGGCGAATGGGGCGAGCGCGTCTACAAGGCATTCCGTCAGGATTGGGAAGCCAATGGCGGCACCGTGGTGGGCGTCGAGTACGTTGACCAGCCGGTAGCCCTGGCCCAGCAGATTGCCGACCTGTTCCAGCTGCGCAAGAGCGAAGGCCGCGCCAAGAGCCTGCAAAGCACGGTAGGTTCGGATGTTTCCGCCCAGCCATCGCGCCGCCAGGACATCGAGTTCATCTTCCTGGCCGTGACTCCGCAACTGGCCCAGCAGATCAAGCCGACCCTGAACTTCCAATACGCTGGCGACGTGCCGGTGTATGCGACGTCCCACGTGTTCAGCGCCAGTGGCGACAAGAACCAGTACCTGGACATGACCAACGTGATGTTCTGCGAAACCCCTTGGCTGCTGAACACCACCGACCCGCTGCGCAACCAGGTCGCCGCCCAATGGCCACAAGCCAACGGCAGCCTTGGCCGCCTGTACGCGATGGGTGTGGATGCCTACCGCCTGGCGCCGCGCCTGGGGCAGCTCAAGGCACTGCCGGACACTCGTGTCGACGGCCTGTCGGGCAACCTGGGCGTCAGCGCCAGCCAGCGTGTCGACCGCCAGATGCCATGGGCGAAGTTCGTCGGTGGCGAGATCCAGCGCCTGCCTGATACCCCGCGCTGATGCCCGAGCGGTCAAGCGCACAAAGCGGCAAGGACGCCGAACTTCAAGCTCTCGAGTACCTGCAACGACAAGGTCTGCGCCTCCTGGCGCAGAACTGGTTATGCAAACGCGGCGAGCTTGATCTGGTCATGCTTGACGGCGATACAGTAGTATTTGTCGAAGTCCGCTACAGAAAACACGCACAATGGGGTGGCGCGCTCGCCAGTATCGACGGGCGCAAGCGCCAGAAGTTGATACTCGCCGCGCAGTTTTTCCTGCTCAAGGAGCGTCGCTGGGCCGATCATCCCTGCCGTTTCGATGTGGTTGCCATAGAAAGCACTCCCCGGGGAACAGCCGATCTGAACTGGCTGCAAGATGCCTTTGACAGCTGATTCGCCGGACATCTACACCGCACACTTTTGCTCTTTGCTTTGCGGGCTGCACATTCCTGTGCCAAACAGCCGCGCTACTTAAGGTCACACAGATGGACATGCAATCCCGAATTCGCCAGCTTTTCCAGGCCAGTATCGATACCAAGCAACAGGCGATGGACGTACTTGCACCGCACATCGAGCAAGCCAGTCAGGTCATGGTCAACGCCTTGCTCAACGAAGGCAAAATGCTTTCGTGCGGCAACGGCGGTTCGGCCGGCGATGCCCAGCATTTCTCCTCCGAGCTGCTCAACCGCTTCGAGCGTGAGCGCCCGAGCCTGCCGGCCATCGCCCTGACCACCGACACCTCGACGATCACCTCGATCGCCAACGACTACAGCTACAACGAAATCTTCTCCAAACAGATCCGCGCCCTTGGCCAGCCGGGGGACGTCCTGCTGGCGATCTCCACCAGCGGTAACTCGGCGAATATTATTCAAGCGATCCAGGCCGCACATGATCGTGAAATGATTGTCGTAGCATTGACCGGACGCGACGGCGGCGGCATGGCCTCGCTGCTGTTGCCCGAAGACGTGGAAATCCGCGTCCCGGCCAATGTCACCGCACGTATCCAGGAAGTCCACCTGCTGGCGATCCACTGCCTGTGCGATCTGATCGACAGCCAACTGTTCGGGAGTGAAGAATGACCGTTAAACGCCTTAGCCTATTGGCAATCACGCTGTGCCTAGGCATCAGCGGCTGCAGCTCGGTAATCGAAGCGAGCCGCGACACGCCCATCCAGGACGATAAAGGCACCCGCACTTTCGGCAGCAAAATCGATGACTCACTGATCGAGACCAAGGTTTCCGTCAACGTTTCCAAGGCCGCTCCAGACCTGGGCAACGGCGCGTCGCGCATCGTGGTCGTCAGCTTCAACGGCGTGGTGCTGCTCACCGGCCAAACCCCGCGCGCCGACTTGAAGGCCCAGGCTGAACAAGCTGCCGCCACTGTGCAGCGGGTCAAGAAGGTTCACAACGAACTGCAGGTGATGGACCCGATCACCCTGCTGGCAATCAGCAACGACGCCCTGCTGACCACCAAGATCAAGACCCAGATGCTGACCGACAGCGCCATTCCCGGCTCTCGGATCAAGATCGTCACCGACAACGGCATCGTCTACATGATGGGCCTGCTGACCCAGGCAGAAGCCACCCGCGCCGCCAACCTGGTACAAAGTGTGTCCGGCGTACAGAAGATCGTGAAGCTGTTCGAATACATCGACTGATTTATCGTCAGCCACAAAAAAGGGCGCCGTGCATGGATTGCACGGCGCCCTTTTTATTGACTACAGATTACTGGTACTGCTGGTACGGGTTGCCCTGGAACTGGTTGTTCTGCTGCGGCGCCTGTTGCTGCTGGGCGGCCGGCTGACCGTACTGCTGGCCAGGGATCGGGCCCAGGTTGACCTCCACACGACGGTTCTGGGCACGGCCATTGACATCGGCGTTGCTGGCGATCGGGTTATCCGGGCCGGCACCGCGGGCACTCAGGTTGGTCGGGCTGACACCTTGGGAGGTCAGGTAATTGGCCACGCTCTGCGCACGACGCTGGGACAGGTCCATGTTGAGCTGACGGCTGCCAGTGCTGTCGGTGTAGCCAACGATCTGGATGGTGTTCTGGTTGAACTGCTTCAGCGAGTTCGCCAGGTTGTTCAGCGGCGTGTAGAAGCTGCTGGAGATCGCATCCGAGTTGGTGGCGAAGGTGATGTTACCCGGCATGATCAGCTTGATCTGGTCGCCCTGGCGCTGCACTTCGACACCGGTGTTGGCCATGCTGGCGCGCAGTTTCTTTTCCTGCTGGTCGGCGTAGTAGCCGTAGCCCGCACCACCGATACCGGCGACGGCAGCGCCGATCAGCGCACCCTTGCCGCGATTGTTGTGGTCGATGGCTGCACCCGCCAACGCACCAGCCAGGGCGCCCAGGCCACCATACTTGGCGGTGTTGCTCACACCGGAAGAGCCACCACCCTGTGCCTGGCTGCCGTCATAAGGATTAGGTGAAGCGCAGCCCGACAACAGGGCTACGGCAGTAGCAACAACAAGCAGACGACGAGAAGTGAACATGAAGGAAGCTCCTACTTTTGCATTCGGTGATGCAGAGGACATTGGCATTGGACCTGTGCCGAGCTTGGAACACGACAAACGGTAAAAATTCCATCTCCACACAAGCCCGGCCACACTCAAACCCTAGCAGAGACTTCCTGAACGGTGATTGTCATTTTCTCTATATGTTTCGTCTGATAGTTGCCACTTGGTATCCGAAAAACTACCCACATTTTCCTTCACGCGCGGACAAACGGATTCTCACGCATTTCATCTCCCAGACGCGTGTCCGGACCGTGCCCTGTCACCACCACCGCCGCCTCATCCAGGGTGTAGAGCCGTTGCTTGATCGAGCGCACGATGGTCGCCTGGTCACCGCCCCACAAATCCGTACGGCCCACGCCGCGCCGAAACAGGGTGTCGCCGGCAATCAGCAACTTCGCATCGGCGAACCAGAAACTCATCGAGCCGGGTGTGTGTCCAGGTGTATGCAAGGCAACCCCGCAACCACAGGCCAGCTCTTCTTCATCCTCCAGCCAACGATCCGGCGACGGCACTGGCGTGTAAGGCACGCGGAACATCTGGCACTGCATTTCCAGGTTGTCCCACAGAAACTGGTCTTCCTTGTGCAGGTGCAGGGTAGCGCCGGTTTTTTCCTTCAACTGCCCGGAGGCCAGGAAGTGATCGAGATGGGCGTGGGTGTGAATAATGCTGACCACTTTCAGGCCCAGCGCATCGAGGCGCGCCAGGATCAGCTCATGGTTGCCGCCCGGGTCGACGACGATGGCTTTTTTGGTGACGGGGTCGCCGATGATCGTGCAGTTGCACTGCAACGGGCCTACCGGGAACGTTTCGCGGATCAGCGCGGGAGACTGAATATTCATGGGTATTCCTGCAAATTCAAAGGCACACTCTTTTGTACTGCATTCCGGCGCACAGTATGTTCGACCCTGCACCCGATCCGAAAGCGCTCGCGAGCGCACGGCTGTCAAACCCGGCAACTGCTAAGCTACTCTGGCGCCAGTCATACAACGCGCAACGTATAGCGCATGGAGTGGGACTTATGGCGACCCTCAGCCCATTGATCATCTGCGAACACTGCGATTGCGTGTACGAAAAAGTCGCGCTCGCCAAACATCAGAAGACCCTTTGCACCCGCTGCGCAGGCGTACTCCAGCGTTATAACGGGCTGTCGGTGGAACAACGCCTGGCCCTGACCCTGACCGCCACCGTGCTGTGGATTTTCGCCAACTTCTACCCGGTGATGAGCATCAGCCTGCAAGGCCTGAAAAGCAGCGCCACGTTATGGGATTCGGTGGTCGCACTGGCCCAGGGCCCGATCACCTTCATCGCGCTGGTGGCGGCGATTTCCATCATCATCGCGCCGGTGTTTCAGTTGCTGCTGTTGATCTGGGTGCTGGGCTTTGCGATGAAGGGCCAACGCTCGCCGGCGTTCAAGCTGTGCATGCGCTGGCTCGAAGCGCTTCGGCCCTGGAGCATGCTCGAAGTCTGCCTGCTGGGCGCCATGGTGGCGGTGTTCAAACTCGCCGGCATGCTGGATGTGTTGCCCGGCACCGGCCTGTTTGCCCTGGCCGCTCTCAGCCTGTTGCTGATCCGCATTGCCGGGCGTGATATTCGCGACCTGTGGGACATTTTATGAGCCGTCCACCGACCGCCAGCGAACTGAACCTGTGCCTGTGCCACAGCTGCGGCCAGGCTTGCGACGTCAGCACCGCGCCCGACGAATGCGAGCGTTGCGGCGCGCCGCTGCACCGGCGCAAGGTCCATTCGCTGACCCGTACCTGGGCCTATATGCTGACGGCGCTGGCGTTTTACGTGCCCGCCAACTTACTGCCGGTGATGAACACCTCGATGCTCGGCTCGGGCGCCGACAGCACCATCATGAGCGGCGTGCTGGAGTTCTGGCAGCACGGCGCCTGGGACATCGCCCTGATCATTTTCATCGCCAGCATCGCGGTGCCGGGTATCAAGTTCGTCGCATTGACGTTGCTGCTGGTCACCGTGCAGCGCAATAACCAGTGGGCGCGCAAGGAGCGCTCGAAGCTGTTTCGCTTCGTCGAAGTGATTGGCTACTGGTCGATGCTGGATGTGATCGTGGTGGCCTTGGTGGCCGCCCTGGTGCGGTTCCAGGCCCTGGGCACCATCGAGCCGCGCCTGGGCATTCTGTTCTTTGGCCTGGTGGTGGTCTTCACCATGCTCTCGGCAATGAGTTTCGACCCGCGCCTGATCTGGGAAAACCCACACAACGAGGAGATGCCGGATGGCGTCGCAAACCACTGACAAACCGCAGCCTGCGGGCTCGCCTGCGATCAAGACGCGGCGCTTCAGCGTCTCGCTGGTGTGGATCGTGCCGATTGTCGCGGTGCTGGTGGGCATTTCGCTGGTGGTGCACAGCATCCTTCAGCAGGGGCCGAGCATTACCATTACCTTCAAGACCGGCAGCGGCCTGACCGCCAACAAGACCGACGTGAAATACCGCAACGTGGTGATCGGCCAGGTGACTGACGTGGAGTTGAGCGACGATCAGAAAAGCGTCAACGCCACGATCAAACTGTCCAAGCAGGCTGAAAGCTTCACCCGTGAAGACTCGCAGTTCTGGGTGGTGCGCCCACGTATCGGCGCCGGTGGCGTTTCCGGTATCGACACGCTGCTCTCCGGGGATTACATCGGCGCCGATATCGGCCAGTCCGATACCCGCGCCAACCGGTTCACCGGCCTGGAAAACCCGCCGCCCATTACCTATGGCGAACCGGGCAAGCGCTTCACGCTGCACACCCAGGATCTGGGTTCGCTGGATATCGGCTCCCCCGTGTACTACCGCAAGATTCCCGTTGGCCAGGTGGTGGCCTATGCCCTGGACGCTGACGGCAAGGGCGTGAACATCGACGTGTTCGTGCATGCACCCAATGACGCCTACGTCACCGAGAACACCCGGTTCTGGAACGCCAGCGGGATTGATGTGAGTGTCGGCGCAAACGGGTTTGCGCTGAAAACCGAATCCTTGTCGTCCATGCTGGTGGGCGGCATCGCCTTCCTCGCCCCGCCCTACAGCCCCAACGACAAGCCGGCCGACGAAGAACACTCCTACGAACTGTTCGCCGACCAGCAAACCGCGCTGGCCCCGCCCAATGGCAAGGCGCAATACCTGAACCTGCGGTTCGACCAGGCCTTGCGCGGGCTTACGGTGGGTGCGCCAGTGGAGTTCCTGGGTATCGAATTCGGCAAAGTGGTGTCGATCAACCTGGATTTCGACGAGAAAAAACGCAGCTTCCCGGTCAACGTCGGCATCGTGATCTACCCGCAGCGCCTCGGCGAAGCCAACACCAAAATGCTCACGGTCTTGAAGCATGACCCCAACGACGAAGCCGGCGGTGTGCGCCTGATAGGCAGCTTCATCGAACACGGCCTGCGCGCCCAGGCCCGCAGCGGCAACCTGCTCACTGGCCAGCTGTATATCGCCCTGGACTTCTTCCCCAAGGCCGACAAAGTCGTGTTTGACCCGAACCTGCGCCCCGTCAGTATTCCGACCATCCCCGGCAACCTGGAACAACTGCAGGAAAAACTCGAAGGCATCGTCAACAAGATCAACCAACTGCCAATCGAGCGAATTGCCGGCAACCTCGACGGCAGCCTGGTCGAACTGCGCAAGGGTCTCAGCCAGTTCAACGCCAAGACACTGCCGGGGGTGCAAAACACGCTGGCCGACGTGAGTAAAACCCTGCAATCCGCCAGTTCGACCCTGGCCGAGGATTCGCCGCAACGGGAACAGTTGACCCAGACCCTGGACGAACTGAGCCGCATGTCGCGCTCCCTGCGAGAGCTGTCGGACTACCTGGCACGCCATCCCGAATCGCTGATTCGCGGTCGCCCCGACAACGCCGCGCCCTCCGACCTGCAAGGGCCACCGCGCAAATGACCACAGGAGCAACCACCATGGCTTTGCCGCTGAAGATCACGCTGCTCACCGGGTTGCTGCTGCTGACGGCGTGCCGCAGTGAGCCCATTCAATTTCATACCCTGACGCCGGTGCAGCGCAGCAATGCGTCATTGACCGCGGGGGGCGAGATCCGGATTGAAAGCATCACGGTCCCGCCACAGGTCGACCGGCCGCAGATTGTCATCCGCCAGGGTGACAGCGGCGTGGCCATTCTCGAGACGCAATGGTGGGCTGCCAGCCTGGTGGATGAGTTGCGCAGCGCGCTGGTGGATCAACTCGCCAGCAGCCGGAAAAACCTGGCGGTGCGCATTGAGGTCCAGCGCTTTGACTCGATCCCCGGGCAGTACGCCCTGCTCGACGTCAAATGGCGGCTTCGCCAGACGGGCACGGACGAACGCACGCCGCTGACGTGTCGCACGGTGGTGCAGTCGCCATCCGGCCCGACCATTGATGACCTGGTGATCGCGCAGCAAAACAACGTCAAGCGGTTTGCCGCGCTGCTCAGCCAGGCCGCCGACAAGTCATCGAGTGAGTGCCCCGCCGTGCGGTAAACATTGATCCAGGGGATCGAGCCATGCGCACATTCTGGAAGTGGTATCAGCAACTGCTGGAGAATGACTTCAGCACCCAGGTCTTCGACAATGTGAAGAACCTGCTGGTATGCGCGCTCTTGTTTGCTGCGGGCACCAACGCACTGGCCGGGAAACATGAGCTGTTCCTCGGCATCCTGGCGTCAAGCGTGGCCGGGTGGGGCTTGATCGTGGTCTCAAGCTTGCTGATGGTGCTGAATGTGAGCGATGGCATCCGCCGGCTCGCCAAGCTGCGTTATCACCTGGTCCTTCAGCTGCTGCTTATCCTGATCTATGTGCTGGTGGCAGCCCGCGTGGTGGAAATCGTCTGGGGCTTTCGATCCCATTGATCCAGGTTTCTACCCCAGCAATCCCATCTCCTGCGCCCGCGCCACCGCCTGTGTGCGCCGCTCCACCCCGAGCTTGCTGTTGATATGGCTGGCGTGGGTTTTCACGGTGTGCAGGGAGATAAACAGCTGATTGCTGATCTCCTGGTTTGAACAACCCTGTGCGATCAGGTGCAGCACCGCCAGTTCACGGGTGCTCAGGGTCTCCAGTGTGTGTGGGGTTTCAACTACTGCAACATCCGGCAAGAGTGCCAGCAGGCCCTGGTTCATCAGTCCATGGGGATCCCGAGACAGCTGCTCCCGCGTCCACTCGGGATAGCGTTCCAACAGGCGCTGGAAAGGTTGCATCGCGCCACCGGCAGCCGCTTCAAGCGCGCGGGCAAACACCGGGCGGGCCTGGGCTTCCTGGCCACCGTCCAGCAGTAACAGTGCCTGCTGGGTCAGCGCCATCAGGCTGATCATCTGCCGGCCGCTGTTATGGGCCTGGCGTGCCAGTTCATCGAGCCGTTGCAGTGAAGCCGCCGGCTGATGACGGATGGCGTCGAGTGCCGCCTGTTGCAACTCGATATGTTGCGGCAGGTGCGGGTGGAACTCCGGTGCGGCAGCGGCCTGTTCACCGTTGTAGGTTTGCCCCAGCCGCGTCAGCCAGGCATCGGCCAGGTCGGTGCGCCCCTGAGCCAGCCATAGCTCGCATTTGACCAGGGTGATCATCGCCAGATAGAAAATCGGCGGCACGTCCCAGATATGCATCAAGCGCTCGGCCTCGGCCAATTCGGCAAAGGCCACGGAGAAGTCGCCACGGCGACCTTCGAAGCTGGCGATCACACAGTGGCCGATCAACACGCTGATATCCCGACAGGCTCGCGCCTCCGTCAATCCGGCACGCAGCCGAGCGAGCCCGGCTTCAGGCTGGCAGCGCATCAGCAGCAAATAGCCTTCGTACAACGCCAGGCGCGCGCGCACTGCGTACAGCCGTTGCGGCGCCAGGCCTTGCAAACGTTGCAGGCCCTGGCGCACTTCATCCAGTGACCGCAGGACCTCGCCACGGGCCTGCAGTACACGGGCTCGGTCGTAATGGGCCAGCGCTTCAAACAATGGATTGCCGACCCGCTGCGCCAACTCCAGGGATTCGCGGTTCAGGCCGCGGGCGCGCCACAGGTCGGCGTCGACAATGGCCAGGTTGGACAGGGTCGACAGGCACATCAACCGCTGGCCATAGCGTTTGTGCGGCAGGCTTTCCAGGGCCTCGCTGCAATACGACTGGGTCAGCTCACGATCACCACGGCCCCGGGCAATAATCCCGCTGAGGGCCAGCCATTGCGCCAGCATCGACTTTTGCGCGGTGGCCGACGGGGCCGGTAAAAAACGGCTGAGGTGGCTGGCCAGTTCCTGCGCCGCATCCAGCTGGCAGGCCAGGCCCAACGCCCAGCTGTAGAGCACGATCAGGCGTGGCGTACTCATCAGCAAACTGTCGGGCAAGTCCATTTTCCAGCGCAGCAGCATGCCGACATTCTGCTCCGCCAGCAGTTGCTCTTCGGACAGGTTCTGCACCAGGTTTGCCGCCACATCCAGGTGACCCGCACGCAGCGCCTGCTCCACTGCCTCGTCGATCAAGCCCTGGGCATTGAACCAGCGGCAGGCCCGCAGGTGCAGGCTGGCTGCCGGCAACACGGCATTGCTCGCGCGCCGGGTGCGCAGCAGGTCGGAAAACAGATGGTGATAACGGTACCAATGGCCCTGCTCGTCCAGCGGCACCAGGAATACCTGGTGGGCTTGCAGGTAGCGCAGGATTTCCGTGCTGTCGTGGGCCTCGCGCACGGCGTCGCACAGCTCGCTGCAAAAGCGCTCCTGGGACGCGGTGTCGTAGAGGAACGCCTGGACTTCCGAGGGCAGGCAGTCGATGACTTCTTCGAGCAGGTAATCGCGGATCAGCCCTTCCCCGCCGTGCAAACCCTGGGGCAGCGTACCTTCGCTGCCGGCCTCGGAAGCCGCCAGCAGCCAGAAACGCAGGCCGGCCACCCAGCCTTCGCTGCGCCGGATCAGGTTATCCAGGGCTTCACCACGCAATGAACTGCTGTGGCGATCCAGCAGCGCCAGGGATTCGCCGTGAGTCAGGCGCAGGTCCTGCTCGTGCAGTTCCAGCAAATGCCGGGACAGGCGCAGTCGGGCCAGGTGCCAGTCGGGACGCTGACGGCTGGTGACCAGCACCAGCAGGCCGTCGGGCAGGTGATTGAGGAAAAATTGCAGGCAGCGGTCGAGTACCGGGCCCTGGGCCAGATGGTAGTCATCCAGCACCAGCAACAGCGGCGCCTGGGTCGACAGATGCACCGTCAGTTCATCCAGCAGGCCGTCGAGCCATTCTTCAAAGGCGAAGGGTTGGTGACGCTGGCGCATTTTCAGCAGGCCCAGGGATTGGGCGCCCAACTGCGGGAAGTATTGCTGCAAGCCGTCGAGCAGGCGTTCAAGAAAACGTCCCGGGTCGTTGTCCCGGGGACTTAGCCCCAACCACAGGCTTTGCCAGTGGGCCGGCAGGCTCTGGCAGAACTCCACCGCCAGCGAACTCTTGCCGAACCCGGCCGGGGCGCTGACCAGCAACAGACGCCCGGCCAACCCTTCACTCAGCCGTTCGCACAGGCGCGGTCGCAACACGTAGCCGTCAGGCAGTGGGGGTCGATAGAAGCGCCCTTCCAGGGTCGGAATCACCGCGCTGGCAGGCCCTTGAATTCGGGACAGATCAGTCATCGCCGGGCTCTTGTAGAAGGCTGTTGTCGGCATTGCAGATGTCCGCAGACTAGCGGTAAAAGCGGCAGCTTTGTAGATCTTTGCAACATTTGTCTGAAAAAGACTACAACAAAAAATATCCGGACTTCTTCTGTAACGACCGACACTCTGTGGCGAGGGAGCTTGCTCCCGCTGGAGTGCGCAGCGCTCCCGTTTTTGGGGCTGCTACGCATCCCTGCGGGAGCAAGCTCCCTCGCCACAGTGGTCCGGCAAAAAAAAGCCCCGAACCAGTCGGGGCTTCTTCGAGGATGCGGCCTCGTTTACAGCAAGTTAGCGAACACCATCCTGGCGCAGGGCCGCCGGGGTGAAGTCGCTGGTGGTGGCGGTGAAGCCGAAGTCATAGGCCTGTTTCTCTTCGTTCTTCATGCCCAGGGCCAGGTAGCGGCCGGACTGCAGGTCGTAGAGGGTTTCGAGGGCGTACCACGGCACTTGCTTGTCGTAGTAGTTCTCGGCATGGGCTTCAGCCACGCGCCACAGCTGGCCACGACCGTCGTAGTGGTCGATGACCGCGGCTTGCCAAGTGTCTTCGTCAATGAAGAAGTCACGCTTGGCGTAGATATGGCGCTGGCCTTCCTTCAGGGTTGCAACCACATGCCACACGCGGCGCAGCTCGTAGCGCGCCAGGTCCTGGTTGATGTGGCCGGCCTTGATGATGTCGACATACTTGAGCTTCGGATCGTCAAGCTTGTAGCTGTTTTCGGCGATGTAGAGCTCTTTCTTGCCTTCCAGTTTCCAGTCGTAGCGGTCCGGTGCACCGTTGAACATGTCGAGGTTGTCGGAGGTACGCAGGCCGTCGGCGGCGGTACCCGGGCCGTCATACGACACTTGCGGTGCCCGGCGCACACGACGCTGGCCGGCGTTGTAGACCCACGCCGAACGCGGCTCTTTCACCTGGTCGAGGGTTTCGTGCACCAGCAGCACACCACCGGCCAGACGTGCCGGCGCAGTCACTTGCTGCTTGAAGTAGAACAGGATGTTGCCCGGGTTTTTCGGGTCGTAGTCCTTCATCTTGTCGCGGAACACGAACTGATCACGGAAATACACCAGGCTGAACGAGCCGTTGGTTTGCGGCGTGGCCTGGGTCACCAGGCGGGTCACGCTGCCGCCGCGATAGCGGGTGATGTGGTTCCAGATCACTTCAACGCCGCTTTTCGGAATCGGGAACGGTACGGCGGTTTCAAAGTTTTCCAGGCCGTTGCCGCCGGACACCAGGTTGGTGCTGGTGGCGTTTTTCTTGATGGCGGCGAACACATCAGCCGGCACCGTGGCGCCGCGATGGGTCGGGTAGACCGGCATCTTGAAGGTGTCGGGGTAGCGCTTGAACATCGCGTACTGCCCCGGCGCCAGCTTGTCCTTGTACTGCTCGACGTTCTGCGCGGTGATGGTGAATTGCGGTTGTTCGCTGGCGTACGGGTTGGCCAGGAAGCCACGGGCATCCACGGCACCGGCGTTGGTGGGCAGCGGCGACCATTTAGGGATGGTGCCGGCCGCGTTACCGGCCATTTCAGCGCCCATCGGGGTCAGGGTCGTGCCGAGCTTGGCGGCTTCATCCGCCGAGACCGCCGCCATGACGCTACCCGCCATGATCGACAGCCCCAGCACACCCACCTGCAACAGATTTTTAGTTATTTTCATGTTCTGGTTCTTCCTTAAAACATACTGCTTAAAGAGAGTGTGCTTAGAAGTTCACGCCAGCGCTCAAGGCGATAAAGTCACGGTCATCCACCGTGGTGAATTTGCCGCCAAAGAAGTTGGTGTAGTTGAGGCTGACGGTGTAGGTGTTCTGGTACTCGGCATCGACACCCAGGCTGACGGCCTTGCGCCCCTCTTCAAAGTTGCCGCCAGGACCTGGCGAGTAGCCTTTGACGTCATGGGACCACGCCACGTTGGGCTTGAGGTTTACACCGGCGAAGACGTCCGGGTACTCCCAGATGGCACGAGCGCGATAGCCCCAGGAGGTGGCCGTGGTGTAGCCGTCGTTGTTGCAGTTGGTGTTCAGGCCAGCGGCGTTCGGCAGACCGGCGCCGTTGGCCGTCGAGTTGTTAAGGGCGTTACAGAACCCGCCTGGCAGCGTGCCAGGACCGAAGACCGGATCTCGGCCATAACGTGCGTCGGATTTGCTTTCCAGGCCACCGACGTGGGTCACGCCAATTTCACCGACCGTGGTCAAACGACTGGCGCCCATGACCTGATCAAAGAAGTGCGTAAAGGTGGTCTGGAACTGCGTCACTTCCTTGCGATTGTAGCCATGCAGATCCTGGCCTGGCGTGCCCTTCAGCACCGAGGCATTCCCGTAGCCCGGAATCGGCGTGACACCCGCATAAAGAATGTCGGTGGTGCTTAACTGTACTGGCGCATTTGGCCGATAGCTCAACTCACCGCTCCAGGCAGTACCGGTAGGCAGCGTGGTGGAGAAGCTCAAGCCGTAAAGACGAATGTCTTCAGGGTATTCGATGAAGTAATTGGAACTGCCCGCGACAATCAGCGGCCGCAGTGCTCCCAAAGGCCCCAGAGGCCGCGTGTAGGCCGAAGCTGGAGCGCCTTGAGCACTGAAGATCGGCGCACGGCTGTGGTAGTTCATGAAGTAGGCGCCGAACTCGGTATCCAGCGGCTCGAAGTTGTAGTGCATCGCCACGCCGAACTGGCCGCTGTCGCGGGCGTCACGGTCCGGCCCACGGCGCACCAGCACACCTTCGTTGTTCACATCCACGCCCAGGGCGTTGAGGGTAGGCAGTGCAGCGCCTGGAATGGTCGAGCGCTTGTTCAGCACCCGCAAGTTGTTGTTACAACCATCGGAAACCACATCCGGCTGCGAGAAGAACGTCCCGCAGTTGTCGGTCACCGTCTGGTCCCACTCCAACTGATAGAACGCTTCTGCCGACAAGTTATCGGTCAGCGTCTGCGACACATAGAACATGTTGACCGGGATCAGGCCTTCCTTGATCTCGGCCCCGGGACGACGGAATGCGGACACGTCGATCGGGTTGATGGAGTTGATACCGCCACCAATAAAGGTACTTTCACCCCAACTCACCACCTGCTTGCCGAACCGCACGTTACCTGGCAGATCAGCAATGGTGTAGTTGTGATAGATGAATGCATCGAGAATCTGCCCGCCAGAAGACTTGGCGCCCTCTTTGCGGTTGTTGTTGCTGACATTCTTGAAGTCCAGGTCTTCGTTTTGCAGCGCGAAGTCATACCAGTACTTGCCCCGGACAAACACGCCGGTGTCGCCGTATTTCAACTCAAGGTCATGAATGCCTTTGAAGATCTTCGAGAAGGAATCACCTTTGTCGAAGTTCAGGTGACCGTCATCCGAGGTTTGCGACAACCCCCTGCCACCGTTGTTGGCACCGATCAGGTCTTTATTGCGACCCGCCGTCGACCAACTGGCCCCGACCGACAGGGACGAGTCAAAGCTGCCTTCGATTTCACCGATGTTGAAACTGACGCCGAATGCAGGCCCGGCGAGCGTAGAGGCGAGGCTGACGGCCAAAGGCAGTTTTGCCCGGCGCCAGAACTGGTGTGCTGAGATCATCGACGCTACTCCATGTGCATTATTGTTATGGCAGTGAGTCGTTTCTAAGGGCTTGTAACGGCCGGAATACAACGATTCCAATGCCGGGCGAACAGATGAACCCGCCAGGTTCACAGCACCGCACCTTGAAAAACTCTGGGATGAACTATAGCCAGCAGGGGGTACCGCTTGATCCCTCTAAAGTGTGATTTGCATCACCAACCCGTCTGCCACAGTCCTTTTCGCCATGCTGACGAAGGTCAGCGACGGAAGGATGGCTGAAAATTGGCAAATCACAAGTGAAGGCTTGGACTAGAGCGCTGCCGTGCCCGCGAGGGCACGGCAAGCAGCGTCAGAGGGTGGAGAGGAAGGTGCTGTTGTTGGCCTGCCATTCAATGATGTCGATACGGATACGTTTTTTGTCGAGCTTGCCGACACTGGTCTTGGGAATTTCCGTAACAACGGCGATCTGGCTTGGAATCGCCCACTTGCTCAGGTGGCCCAATTCCACGAATGGCTTGAGATGTTCCTTGAGCTCCTTGGCCCCTATCACATGGCCATCACGCACCACCAGCAACGCAAACGGGCGCTCACCCCACTGCGGGTCGGCAATCCCCACCACCGCTACTTCGCGTACCGCCGGGTGGCGGCTGACCAGGTCCTCAAGGGCCAGCGAGGAGATCCACTCGCCGCCGGTCTTGATCACGTCCTTGATGCGGTCGCGAATATCGATCACGCCGAAGGCATCGAGGGTGGCCACATCGCCGGTGTGCATCCAGCCGCCGGCCCACAGCTCGGCGCCCTTCTGCGGCTCGTTGAAATAGCCTTCGCTGAGCCATGGCGCGCGCAGCACCAGCTCGCCCTGGGATTCACCGTCGGCGGGCAGGAAGTTGCCCTCGCCATCGATGATCGCCGCTTCCACCAATGGCCCGGGCACGCCGGCCTTGATGCGGTAGGTGGTGCGCTCGTCTTCGGTACCCGCCATCAGTTCTTCATTGAGGTGGGCGCAGGACACCAGCGGCCCGGTCTCGGACATGCCGTACGCCGCCGTCAGCTGAATCCCGCGGGCCTTGGAGGCTTCATACAGCGAACGATTGAGGGCGCTGCCACCGATGACGATTTTCCAGCCGCCGAAATCCACGCCCTGCCCGGCCTTGGCGTTGAGCACCATTTGCAGGATGGTCGGCACACAATGGGAGAAGGTGACCTTCTCCTTGCGCCACAGCTCCACCAGGTATTCGGGGTCGTAGCGGCCTGGATAAACCTGCTTCAGGCCGAGCATGGTCGCCACATACGGCAGGCCCCAGGCGTGGACGTGGAACATCGGAGTGATCGGCATGTAGACGTCGTTGGTGCCCAACAGCCGCACGCTGTCGACGCTGCCCATGATGGTCGCCACGCCCATGGTGTGCAGCACCAGTTGGCGGTGGGTGAAGTACACGCCCTTGGGATTGCCCGTGGTGCCGGTGGTGTAGAAGGTGGTGGCGACGGAGTTTTCGTCGAAATCCTCGAAGTCATAGCGGGGGCTCGCCGCCGCCAGTAATGTTTCGTACTCACCCACCAGGTTCGGCAGCTCGGCGGTTTTGTCCGCGCCGTCGGTGAGCAGCAGGGTTTTGTCGACGGTGGTGAGGTGGCCGGCGATGGCCTGGTAGAGCCCCACGAACTCGCTGTTGACCAGCACAAAGCGGTCCTCGGCGTGGTTCATGGTGTACAGAATCTGTTCCGGGGACAGGCGCACGTTGATGGTGTGGATTACCGCACCAATCATCGGAATGGCAAACATGCATTCCAGGTAGCGATGGCTGTCCCAGTCCATCACGGCCACGGTATCACCGGCCTTGACCCCGGCCTCGATCAGCACATTGGCCAGGCGGGCGACGCGCTCGATCAGGGTCGGATAGGTGTAGCGCAACTGGTCGCGGTAGACGATTTCCCGGGTCTTCTCGTAGCGTGTCCCGGACATCAACAGGCGTTTGATCAACAGCGGGTATTGGTAGGCGCCTTCGGCGGGCGGGATAACACGAGTCTGCAACATACGAATCCCTTATCTGACTGCACGGTCTTGGCTGAAACATCTGCACTTTAGAGCGCTTATGTTTCAGCCAAATCAGCCAAAGGAATGATTTGCAGAACCCAATGAATGCTAGCTTTGAGCCAGCATCCGGCTTATTTCATGCTGGTAAAGGCCAGCTTCACACCGATGGCAATCAGCACCGCGCCCATGGTGCGGTCGAACCAGTGGCCCATGCGTGCAAAACCGGCGCGTACGCGTTGCTGGCTGAACAGCATGGCCACCAGGCAAAACCAGATCGCGGTCGCCACGGCCAGGTACACGCCGTAACCGGCCTGGACCGCCAACGGCGTGTGGGGATTGATCACCACGGTGAACAGCGACAGGAAGAACAGCGTGGCCTTGGGGTTCAAGCCATTGGTGACAAAACCCGAGGTAAACGCACCACGGGCAGTGCGCTCGCCCGCTTCCAGGTGCAGGTCTTCTTCACTGGCAGGCTTGGCCGGCTGGGCGCGCAGGGCCTTGAAGCCGATGTACAGCAGGTAGGCCGCCGCCGCCCATTTCAGCGCATTGAACAGCACGATGGACTGGGACACGATCAAGCCGATGCCCAGCAGCGAATACCCCACGTGCAGGAAAATCGCCGAACCGACGCCCAACGCCGTCCAGGTGCCGGCCCGTCGGCCATGGGTCACGCTTTCACGTACCACCACGGCGAAATCCGGGCCAGGGCTGGCCACCGCCAACAGGTGAATCAGTGCCACGGTCAAGAACTCGGTGAGGTACATGCACACTCCAGGAAGTAACTGATTATTTCATCTGATAGGCTCGGCAGATTACGCCTTCGAATCCCGCCGCAAAAGGTACAGTTGATGACGAACAATCGCCGCGCCGTCTTCCTTGATCACCCTTCCCTGGACCTCGGGGACCTGGACCTCAGCGGGTTGCAGGCACTCTTCAGCGAACTGAGCCTGCACCAGCAGACCACACCCGAAAACATTATCGAACGCCTGCAAGGCGCGCAGGTGGCGATCAGCAACAAGATCGCGCTGAATGCCGAGACCCTGGCGGCCTGCCCCGAGCTGAAGCTGATCCTGGTGACCGCCACCGGCACCAACAACGTCGACCTCGCCGCCGCCCGCGCCCACGGCGTTACCGTGAGCAATTGCCAGGGTTACGGCACGCCATCGGTGGCGCAGCATACGATCATGCTGCTGCTGAACCTGGCGACGCGCCTGAACGACTATCAACGGGATGTGCAGGCGGGGCACTGGCAACAAGCCAAGCAGTTCTGCCTGCTGGACTACCCGATCGTCGAACTGGAAGGCAAAACCCTCGGGCTGCTGGGCCATGGTGAATTGGGCGGTGCCGTTGCGCGCCTGGCTGAAGCCTTTGGCATGCGCGTGATCCTGGGTGCGATTCCAGGCCGCCCGGCCCGTGCCGATCGCGTGCCGCTGGACGAGTTGCTGGCGCAGGTCGACGCGCTGACCCTGCACTGCCCGCTCAACGAACACACCCGCGACTTTATCGGTGCCCGTGAACTCGCCTTGCTCAAGCCCGGCGCGTTTATCGTCAACACCGCCCGTGGTGGCTTGATCAACGAACAGGCCCTGGCCGATGCCTTGCGCAGTGGGCACCTGGGCGGCGCGGCGACCGATGTATTGAGCGTGGAACCGCCGGTGAACGGCAACCCGTTGCTGGCCGGCGACATCCCGCGCTTGATCGTCACCCCGCACAACGCCTGGGGCAGCCGCGAAGCCCGGCAGCGGATCGTCGGCCAATTGATCGAAAACGCTCAGGGCTTTTTCAGCGGCGCCCCGCTGCGTGTCGTCAGTTGATAAACTGCGCCCCTTTTCAAGGAGCAGACCATGGATCCGCGCAGTGAAGTACTGCTTCGCCAGGCCGAACTTTTTCAAGGCGACGTGCTGCTGGTGGGCTTGCCCGCCGATGACCTGCTGGGCCGCCTGCCCAATGCCCATGGCTGGAGCTGGCACGCCGGCGACCAGGCCGCACTGGACGCACGTTTTGCCGAGCGCAGCCAGTTCGGTGTGAACGTGCCCGAGCGTTCGTTCGAGACCGCGGTGGTGTTCCTGCCCAAGTCCAAGGACCTCACCGACTACCTGCTCAATGCCGTGGCGGCGCGTTTGCCCGGCAAGGAGTTGTACCTGGTGGGGGAGAAGAAAGGCGGCATCGAAAGCGCGGCCAAGCAACTGAACCCGTTCGGCAAACCGCGCAAGCTCGACAATGCGCGGCACTGCCAGTTGTGGCTGGTGACGGTGGCCAACGCCCCCGAGCCGGTAGAACTGGAGAGCCTGGCGCAGGTCTTCGAGGTGCCGCTGGCTGAGGGCCCGCTCAAGGTGGTGAGCCTGCCGGGCGTGTTCAGCCACGGTCGGCTGGATCGCGGTACCGCATTGCTGCTGGAGCATCTGGACAAGTTGCCGAGCGGTCACTTGCTGGATTTCGGTTGTGGCGCGGGTGTGCTCGGGGCAGCGGTCAAGCGTCGCTACCCGCATAACACGGTGACAATGCTCGACGTGGATGCCTTTGCCGCTGCCAGCAGTCGCCTGACATTGGCGGCCAATGGCCTGGAAGCCGAGGTGTTGACCGGTGATGGCATCGACGCTGCTCCGATGAATCTGAACGCGATTCTGAGCAACCCGCCGTTCCACGTCGGGGTGCACACCGATTATTTCGCCACCGAGAACCTGCTACGAAAAGCGGCCAAACATCTGGCAAAAGGCGGCGAACTTCGCTTGGTTGCGAACAGTTTCCTGAAGTATCAGCCGCTGATCGAAGAGCATCTTGGCGTGTGCGCAATCAAGGCAGAAGGTCAGGGTTTTCGCATTTACCGTGCCAAGCGCGGCTGAGATCTTTTTCCAAAAGAAGGCTTGCCGAATGGATTTTGCCTAGGCAGAATCCGCTCCGTCCTAGGGGAGTAGTCTCCCACGAGCGCCACGCTCGTCCGGCATACGTCAACATACTTGGTCAACAGGCCATGGCGTATGCGACCCAGGAGTCCGCACAGACGGACCGGGGTTTGACAAGACCTATGACACGAACACCTTACCCGGGGCGGGAAGGCTGTACGTGTCATAGCCGTGTCGACCCGCCCCTGGAACTTACCTGATGCTGGATTCTCTGCTCGTCCCTACCGCAATCGTTGCCTTGGCCGAAATTGGCGACAAGACGCAACTGCTCGCGCTCATTCTCGCTGCACGCTTTCGCAAACCCTGGCCGATCATCGCCGGCATCGTTGCCGCGACCCTGGCCAACCATGCGGCCGCCGGTGCCGTGGGGGCTTGGTTCGGGAGTTTCTTCTCGGATGCGGTGCTGCACTGGATCCTCGCGGCGAGCTTCTGCGCCACGGCGCTGTGGACCCTGGTGCCCGACAAGCTCGACGATGACGAAGCCAGCACTTCCCGCAAGTTCGGGCCCTTCCTGACCACGCTGATCGCGTTCTTCCTCGCGGAAATCGGCGACAAGACCCAGATCGCTACCGTGATGCTCGCGGCGCAATACCCGGAACTGTGGCTGGTGATTATCGGCACCACCCTGGGCATGTTGATTGCCAACGTGCCGGTAGTGCTGGCGGGTAATTTTGCCGCGGACAAATTGCCGCTGACGCTGATTCGTCGACTGGCGGCTACGGCATTCTTCATCCTGGCCATTGTTGCGGTGTACAAGGCCATGCAGAGCAGTGGCTGGATCTAAACGCAACCCCATATGGGGGCTGGGCTTTTGTGGGAGCTGGCTTGCCTGCGATAGCATCACCTCGGTGCAACTGACACACCGAGGTGCCTGCATCGCGGGCAAGCCCGACTCCCACACAAGCCGGGCCCCCACATTCAGATTTGCATTTCAGCCTTATAAATCAGGATTTTTTCGCCTGCTGATACAACGGCATCACCTTCGGAATCGCCGCCTGCAACGAGGCGATCCGGCTGTCGGAGGCAGGGTGGGTGCTCATGAATTCAGGTAGCGAGCCTTCCGAAGCCTTGGCCATTTTGTTCCACAGGGTAATCGCCGCGTTCGGGTTGTAACCGGCACGCGCCGACAACTCCAGGCCGATCAGGTCCGCTTCGTTTTCATTGCTGCGGCTGTTGGGCAAGGTCATGCCGTAGTTGGCCACGGTATCGGCCAGCGCCAGGCTGTCCTGACCGAGGCCGAACAAGGCACCGGCCCCCTGCTTCGCCATTTCGATACCGTAGGCCTTGGACATGGCTTCGCGGCCGTGTTCACGCAAGGCGTGGGCAATTTCATGGCCCATCACGGCGGCGAGTTCGTCGTCGGTCAACTTGAGATTGTCGATCAGCGCGCTGTAGACAAAGATCTTGCCGCCAGGCCCGCAGTTGGCGTTCATCTCGTCACTTTTGATCAGGTTCACTTCCCACTTCCACTGCGCCGCATCCGGGCGGAAGGTGGGCGCCTGGGCGATCAGGCGGTTGGCAATCGCCTGCACGCGCTTGGCGTTGGCGCTGGTCTTGTCCACCAGGCCCTTGCCGCTGGCTTCACCCAGGGTCTGCTGGTAGGACTGCGCATACATCTGGTCGACTTCCTGGCTCGACAACATGCTGAACATGTACTGCTTGCGCTCAACCCCCACGGCGCCGCCGCTTGTGGTGTTGACCGACTGACAACCGGCGAGCAACAAAGCCGCGCCCAACGCACATACCGCCACTGTCTTTTTCATCAACCTGCTCCCTGAAAACATGGCGCGTATCGTAGTCGACCAATTGTATCGACGCCAGATACAACAGACGTATAGCCACCTGATTTCAGATACATCCCACACTGCCGCAAAAAATTCACAAACGCTGGCAACCATTCCATTTACGACATTCGCCCATCCGGCACAGCCATTTTGAGGTAATGGCCCTCATGTCTCCCCCGCCCGCGGCCGATATACACAAGCAGCCAATCTCCCCCTGCGTTCGGAGCCGTCATGAAGTTCAAGTCGATTCAATTTTCTGTCGCGGCACTGGCCGGGGCCATTGTCCTGAGCGTGGTGGCGGTGTTGGTGCTGTATGCCTTGTTCGCCGGGGCGCGCACCCAGGAGATGGTGCTGGAACGCACCCAGGGTCAATTCGAACAAATCATCGAGCAGCGCCTGACCGCCCTGGCGCAAACCCAGGCGACGCTGATCCAGCGCGAACTCGAAGCACCGCTGGTGACGGCCAAGGGCCTGGCCACCGCCAACGCCCTGATGGGCATGAAAGACGCCAACGGCAACCCGCAACTGGCGGTCTCCCGTGAACAACTGATCAACCTGATCCACGAAACCGTGGTGCGTAACCCGAAGATTCTTGGCGCCTATATAGGCTGGGAAGCCAACGCCATCGACCACAACGATGCTGCCTACGTGAACAGCCCGGTGGTCGGCATCGAAACCAACGGCCGCTTCCTGCCGTGGTGGTTCCGCAATGCCGACGGCAGCCTGGGCCTGGATAAACTGGCTGACGTGGCCGACCAGACCATCCTGTCCACCGGCGTGCGCGCCAGTGAGTACTACCTGTGTTCCAAGGAAAGCAAAAAGCCCTGCGCCATCGATCCGGCCCCTTATAAAGTCGGGAACGCGATGGTGATGCTCGCCTCGTTTATCGAACCAATCATGATCGACGGCACCTTTCAGGGCATCGTCGGCGCCGACCTGTCGGTGAACTTCATCCAGGAAATGCTCACCAAGGCTGATCAGAATTTGTACAACGGTGCTGGCGAGTTGGCGCTGATTTCCAGCAACGGCCGCCTGGTGGCCTACACCAAGGACGCCAGCAAGCTCGGGGAAAAGGCCAGCGACCTGCTGGACAGCAACGAACTGGCCAACCTCGGCCAACTGAAGATCGGCGAGGTGCGCTATGACGTGGACAAGCAACACGGGCATATCGAGCTGTTCCTGCCGTTCAACATCGGCCAGACCGACGCCCGCTGGACCCTGCTCCTGCAACTGCCCCTGAGTGCGGTAATGGCCGACCTGCAGGCGATGCAGCACGACCTCGACGCCCAGCGCAAAACCGATATTTTCGGCATGGCCGTGGCCGGGCTGCTGATCGCCGGCATCGGCTTGCTGGTGATCTGGCTGGTGGGCCACGGCATTGCCCGGCCGCTCAAGCAAATGGTGGCGATGCTCAATGACATCGCCCAGGGCGAAGGCGACCTGACCCGGCGCCTGACCAGTGATCGCGCCGACGAACTGGGGGCGATTGCCAGCGGCTTCAATACATTCCTGGCCAAGTTGCAGGGGATGATTACCCAGGTGGTGAGTTCGGTGCAGAAGGTCAGCGACTCCTCGGAGCACACCGCCGACATCGCGATTCGTACCAACCAGGGCGTGCACAAGCAAATGGTCGAGATCGACCAGGTGGCTACCGCCGTGCACGAGATGACCGCGACCGCACAGGACGTGGCGCGCAACGCCACCCAGGCCGCACAGGCCGCCAGCCACGCTGATCAAGCGGCGAGCCAGGGCATGCAGATTGTGCGCGACACCTCCACCTCCATCGGCGCCCTCGCCGAGGAAATCGGCAAGGCGGTCGGTGTGGTGCAGGCGCTGGCCAAGGACAGCGAGAACATCAATGCCATCCTCACGGCGATTCGCGGAATTGCCGAGCAGACCAACCTGCTGGCGCTCAACGCGGCAATCGAAGCAGCACGGGCCGGTGAGCAAGGGCGCGGGTTTGCGGTGGTGGCCGACGAGGTGCGCAACCTGGCGCAGAAGACCCAGAAGGCTACCGAAGAAATCCAGGCCATGATCCAGCAACTGCAGCAGGGCACCCGCGACGTGGTGCGGGTGATGGAAGACAGCCAGAACCGCACCGATGAAAGCGTGCAGCACGCGGCCAAGGCGGCTCAGGCGCTGGAGACCATTACCCGGGCGGTGTCGGTGATCAACGACATGAACACCCAGATCGCCAGCGCCGCCGAGGAACAGAGCGCGGTGGCCGAGGACATTAACCGTAACGTGATCAATATCGGACAGGTGGCCAATGAAGTGGCAGGCGGAGCGGATGAGTCGAGCGCGGCCAGCGCAGACCTGACCAAGCTGGCGGAACAGCAGCGGCGGTTGATCAATCAGTTCAAGGTTTGAGTCAAGCGGCGCCCTTTCGGGCGCCTTCGCGAGCAAGCCCGCTCCCACATTTGATCGCATTCCTTCAGTTGAAATGCAATCAAATGTGGGAGCGGGCTTGCTCGCGAAGAGGCCGGCCGATTCAACACAACGCTCAACCCGGCGTCAGGCACTCCGGTCCATTCAGCTTCGGATCGTTGACCATATTGGCCAGCACCCGCTCGCGCAACGCGGTGGGTTCACTGGCCAATAAGGCCTGCAAGGTGTGCAGCGGGGTCTCGGGGTTCAGCCAGGCTGCCTGCCCCGCCGCATCCAGAATCAACGGTCGGCGCTGACTCTGCGCCGCCTGGGTCACCACCGCCGTACTCAACCAAACCTGCTCCTGCACCGGATACGCCTCCCAGATCGCCGCAAAGAACAGCGTGCTGCCCTCCCCCGGCGTTAGCCAGTACGGGCGCTTGCGCTGGGTGCCGCGCCATTCGTAGAAACCATTGGCCGGAAGCAGGCAGCGGCGCTGGCGAAACGCTTCGCGAAACATCGGCTGTTCGGCAAGGGTTTCCGCCCGGGCATGGGCCGGTGTACGAGAGAGATCGGTCAGCCAGGGCGGCGTCAGGCCCCAGCGCGCCCGCGCCAGGGTGTGCTGGCCGTCACTCAGGCGCTGGATCAGCACCGAGTCATTGGGAGAGATGTTCCACTGGGCCTGCTGGTCGGCCGGGAAGCCCGGCAAGGCAGCAAACGCGGGGTTCCAGCGAAACAGGGCATAACGTCCACACATGGGGCAACACGACTCTTGGAGAAACTGGCCGACAGCCTAACAGACCAGCACGTCGGGAAAGCTGTCGGGTTCATCACCGGGCAGTGGTTGCGCACCGTTGTAGGCGGTGATCAGCTCGCGGGCGTAGGCGGCCTGGTCGTTCTCCACCGCCAGCGCCAGCAGGCCATAGATCGGCAGTTCGCCGGTACCCCCGAGCAAATCGCGCCCCACCAGGTGCGCGGTGATGCCCTCGCTTTCGAGCATGCCTTGCAGCAGCTCGCCTTCCATCAGGTTTTCCGGCTCGTAGATTCGCTGCATGGGCGTACCTTTATTCGTTCTCGCTGCGCACGTTGAGCATCCATTCGTCGTCATGAACCTGCAGCTCGAAAACAATGGGCCGGCAGCACACCGGGCAGTCCTCAATATATTCCTGATCGCCCGCCGACAGGTCCAGTAGCGCCGTGACTACCTCTCCACAATAAGGACATTCGTACGACTCCTCTTCCATCGCGGTCTCCAAGGTGACTTGTGCGTATAATCGCCGGTCTATTTACAGGGCTATTTTTCGTCCCGGCCAATTGCCCGGACCACGCCCTGATATTTATTGTTCCAAACCTTTACTTACCCTAGCCGTTTCTAACAAGAGAGCATGATGGGCGAATTCGATACCATCCGACCTTACAACGACAGCGAAGTCCCGGCAGTGCTGGCCCGACTGTTCAGTGACAAGGCCTTTCTGGACATCCTGACCCACTTTCGCTTCCCGCGCTTTGCCGGCGCCTTCGGCTGGCTGCTCAAGCCGATGATCGCTCATAAACTGCGCCGTGAGTTCGCCGGCGTCACTACCGTGGCCACGCTGCAGGACAAAGTCGAGTTTTACGTCGACCACACCATCGAGCGGGCAACCGACGGCGTGACCTATACCGGCGTGGAGCAGTTCAAGTCCGGCAGCGCCTACCTGTTCCTGGCCAACCACCGCGACATCGTGATGGACCCGGCCTTCGTCAACTACGCCGTGTACCACGCCGGCCTGCCGACGCCGCGCATCGCCATCGGCGACAACCTGCTGCAGAAGCCGTTTGTCAGCGACCTGATGCGCCTGAACAAGAGTTTCATCGTGCACCGCTCGATCACCGGGCGCAAAGAGAAGATGGCGGCCTATCAGTTGCTGTCGGCCTACATCAACCATTCGATTCGCAACGACTGCCAGTCGATCTGGATCGCCCAGGCCGAAGGCCGCGCCAAGGATGGGGATGATCGCACCGAGTCGGCGATCCTCAAGATGTTCCACATGAGCCGCAAGGACGAGCCGTTCGCCGAAGTCATCCAGTCACTGAACCTGACGCCGGTGTCCATCAGCTACGAATACGACCCGTGCGACGCAGCCAAGGCCCGCGAGCTGTACATCCGCGCCACCACCGGCACCTACAGCAAGGCGCCGGGGGAAGATGACGTGAGCATCGCCCTGGGCATCACCGGCTACAAGGGCCGGGTACACGTCAACTTCGCGCCGCCGATCACCGAGGCGTTCGAAGACACCAAGCTGTTGGCGATCGAAATGGACCGGCAGATCCTGGGTGGGTATCGGTTGTTCCCGGTGCATTACCTGGCGTACGCCCAATGGAGCGATGCCGATCCGCAATTGCAGGTACCGACCGCAGCCGAGGTATTCCCGGCGGACGAGTTGGCCAAGGCAAAGGCAGAGTGGGAGCGGCGCTTGAATGCGTGCCCGGCCGAGCATCGGCCGTATCTGGTATTGCAATACGCGACGCCGGTGAGGAATCAGTACCGGGTCAAGGCCGGGATTGCCCTGTAACCCGGTACCAGCAACAGCGCAAACCCAATGTGGGAGCGGGCTTGCTCGCGAAGGCGGTGGATCAGCCAATCATGTATTGACTGACACCGCGCTTTCGCGAGCGAGCCCGCTCCCACAGTTGTTTTTAGGGTGTTCCTACAATCGGGTACTAAGAAAGGACACCAGCAACGCCAGCCCCAGACAGGCAAACCCCAACCGGTAGAACAGGCGATAGGTACGCTGCGTCAACACGTCCAGATACAGCATCGGCTGATCAATGGCACGCAGTTCGCTTTGCGCGGCAAGGCGGGCCATCGCGCGCTGTTCATGCAGGCGCGTGACAAACAGCAGCCATGCCGCCGGGCAGGCCAGTAACAGGGCAAGGGAATTGAGCAGTAGTGCGGTCAGCGACATCGCAAACCTCGATGTATCAGTGTCTTGGTATCAATCCAGATACAAACCTGAATGATATGCGCCGCCTGCGCGTCATTACTCCTTCCCCATTGACGGCTAATGTATCCAGTAATTTACAGCGTCACCTGAACGTCACCTTAACAAGCCACTCTGTTGCCCTTCGAAAGCCCGGGAGCTTGTCATGTTGCACGCGCAGAACCAGGATCGGCTGTATCTGATTGCCCCAAGTGATGAGCAAGAGGCCCTGGTGGGCGGCCTCGCGTTCAATGTGCAGGACCGCCACTGGCTGGTGTATTGCGCCCTCGGCGGGCATCAACATGCCGACCTGCCGGAGCTGGACTTGCTCACTGGCGTGAGTGTGCTGGACTTTTATGTCGAAACGGCTGCATGAAAACGGCAGGCGTAAAAAAACCGGGCTCAGTGATGAGCCCGGTTTTTTGATCGTTCCCACGCGCCGCAAAGGAATGCCGACTGGGGCGCTCCGCGCCCGCCTGACGGTTACTGCGAGCTGAGCAGCGAACCGATGCTCGGGTCCTTGAACAGGCGCGTCAGGGCATCGCTCAACACGTCGCTGACCAGCTTGGTGTTGGTTTCCTGGTTCGGCGCCATGCCGAAGCGCTGGTCCAGGGATGCGCCGTAACGGCCGCTGTAGCGACGGGTACCGGCAGTCACGTCGGACTTGAAGGTCGCGCCGATGGTGGCTTCAGTCACGTACAGGCCTTCCTTGGGCGACTGATACTTCAGCTCGGCCAGGGTGATGGTCAGTTGTGGCGCACCTGGCGAGTTGGAAGGGGTGAAGCCCAACAGGCGCACGGCCGCTTCGGCCTGGGCTTGCAGCTTGGGCAGCACGTCCGCACCGGTCACCGTAATGGCGCTGGTTTCCGGGTACAGGCCGCCACGGGTGCCGAGGGTCGGCGACGGACGACCGTCAACCACACGCACCGACACCGGCTGGCCATGGCCGACAGGCGCCAGCTGGGTGGTGATTTTCGGTTGCGGGCTGAGTTGTTGCGGGCTGTGGGCGCAGCCAACCAGGGTCAAACTGGTCACAGTGATCAAACCGAACAACAGGCGTTGCAACATACTCATTTCTCCAGGACTAGATGCAAACAGGGCGCCAGTATAACGGTGAGCGCTCGCCACTCACCAGAATTCCTGAACGGCGCCTGAACTGTCGGCGAAATTACAATTTTCACACAGAACCGTCACCTCAATGTCATGCCAGACTGCCAACCTTCGCAGCATGTAACGAACCGGGTACACAGCCATGCGCCTTCTCAAATCTTTGTTCTTTTCCCACGCCAGCCATCGCCACTTCGCCCTGCTCGACGCCCAAGGCTGCTGCCAGGCTTTCAAGCAGTGCAGCCTGCCGCCCGTCGGTGAAGGCTGGGTCGAAGTCGAAGAGACCCGCCTGAGCTGGATGCACCGCCCGCTGCCCGCCAGCGCGCGCGTCAGCCCCCGGGTTTCGCAGCCACAGGCACGGCACGCGTTGGCCTCCTGACCAGACTGCTAATAAAAGTCATTAAACACGTCCATTTGCGCGCATTTCTTCGCTACAATCTCCCCCCGATTATAAGGACGTCTCCTGATCGGGCCTCGCAGCATCGCTAATGCACTTGTATTAGCTCCCCCGCACCGCCCACAGAGAGCCGCCCACACAGATCGTGTGAAGCTGGCGAGCTTGCTGTTTTCTCTGCAAACCATCGTCTTTACCCGAATCTGCCAGAGCTGCCATGCGCTCGGCCACTTGAGTTGTTTGCCCGTTTTGCCGCTTGCCGGCAGTGATTTCGGGCCAGGTGCCAGGCTGGGGCAGCCCTTTTTTGAGGTTCACGTCTTCAAAAGAGCGTGAAAAAAACGGGTTTTCACAACTTCACAAGAGTGTGGCGAGCAAATGAATAGTTTTGCGTTTGTACAAGCACCATCAGCGTCTGGAACAGCCCCACCACACAGGACCGAGCACTCCTCAAGAACCGGAGCTTGAAGCCTGTCCGCTACGGATTTGGTTGCACGATCGGACGAGCTTGACCATAAGTCGAATTGCCACAGGCGCCCTTAAATGCGTTCATACGCAGATCAGGCCCGGTCGGCAGCGTCCGCTTGCGATAAATTGCGAAGAATCGGACATGGCGATCCTGGCCATGGGTAACCTGGGGCATCACGTGAACCGCCCCGTCACTCCTGGCAGCCATGCCGTCAATTTGGTGCTGCAGATTTTGGAGACGCGTTAAATGGCGCATAACGAAGCAGTCGACGTAGTACTGGTAGGTGCGGGCATCATGAGTGCCACCCTCGCCGTACTGCTCAAAGAGCTCGACCCCGGCCTCAAGCTGGAAGTCGTTGAGCTGATGGATTCGGGTGCCGCGGAAAGTTCCAACCCGTGGAACAACGCCGGTACCGGCCACGCCGGGCTGTGTGAGCTGAACTACACACCGCAGGCCGCCGACGGCTCCATCGACATCAAGAAAGCCGTGCACATCAACACCCAATTCGAGGTGTCGAAGCAGTTCTGGGCCTACCTGACCAAGAAAGGCACCTTTGGCTCGTCCAAATCCTTTATCAGCCCCGTGCCGCACCTGAGCTTCGTACAGGGCGAAAAAGGCGTGTCGTTCCTCAAGAAGCGCTTTGAAACCCTCAGCCAGCACCACGCGTTCTCGGACATGCACTACACCGAAGACCGCAGCGAGATGGCCGAGTGGATGCCGCTGATGATGCCCGGCCGCCCACTGGACGAAAAAATCGCCGCCACCCGCGTGATGAACGGCACCGACGTCAACTTCGGCGCCCTGACCAACCAGTTGCTCTCGCACCTGACCAGCGCCCCGGATGCCCAGGTCAAGTACAGCAAGCGCGTCACCGGCCTCAAGCGCAACGGCGCCGGCTGGACCGTGAGCATCAAGGACGTCAACAGCGGCAATTCCCGTGATGTGGACGCCAAGTTCGTGTTCCTCGGCGCCGGTGGCGCGGCCCTGCCGCTGTTGCAAGCCTCGGGCATCGAGGAAAGCAAGGGCTTCGGCGGCTTCCCGGTCAGCGGCCAGTGGCTGCGTTGCGACAACCCGGAAGTGGTCAAGCACCACCAGGCCAAGGTCTACAGCCAGGCGGCCGTGGGTTCGCCACCGATGTCGGTGCCGCACCTCGACACCCGTGTGGTCGACGGCAAGAAATCCCTGCTGTTCGGGCCATACGCCGGTTTCACCACCAAGTTCCTCAAGCACGGCTCGTTCCTTGACCTGCCCATGTCGATTCGTGCCGGCAACATCGGCCCGATGCTGGCCGTGGCCCGGGACAACATGGACCTGACCAAGTACCTGGTCAGCGAGGTGCGCCAGTCCATGGAGCAGCGCCTGGAATCCCTGCGTCGCTTCTACCCTGAGGCAAAAGCCGAAGACTGGCGCCTGGAAGTGGCCGGCCAACGGGTGCAGATCATCAAGAAAGACCCGAAGAAAGGCGGCGTGCTGCAATTCGGTACCGAACTGGTTGCGGCCAAGGACGGTTCGCTGGCCGCCCTGCTCGGCGCGTCTCCAGGTGCCTCGGTGACCGTGTCGATCATGCTGGAACTGATCGAACGCTGCTTCCCGACGAAAGCGGCCGGTGAGTGGGCCGCCAAGCTGCACGAGATCTTCCCGGCTCGGGAAAAGGTCCTGGAGACCGATGCCGAGCTGTATCGCAAGATCAACACGCAGAACAACATCAGCCTGGAACTGGTTGAGCAGAGCAGCGAGACCGAAAGCTACGCTTGAGCGTCGTGACGCAGAGCGTCAGTTGATGCATTCCCACGCAGAGCGTGGGAACGAAAAACGCCCCTAACGGGGCGTTTTTTTTCGTCCGCAACAATCAGCCGCGAGCTTGTTCGATCAGCTCGATGTACTCGGCGGCGTTGCGCTGGTCCTTGATCACTTCAACGAAGGTCAGGCCATGCTCGTCCTTGCCATCGAGGTCCAGGCCGGCTTCCTTGAAGAAAACCAGGAAGCGTTCGAAGTCGTCGATACGCAGGCCGCGGTAGGCCTTGATCAGTTTGTGCAGGGACGGCGAAGTGGCGTCTACCGGCTCGAAATCCAGGAACAGCTTGATTTGCTCGTCGCCGATTTCATCACCAATCACCTGTTTCTTATCTTTACGCATTACCGACTCCAGCCTGCAGACATTTACACGGGAAAAGCAGTTTACCTGCGGCACCGCGGCTTCGAAAGCTACGCGAACCAATGTGGGAGCCGGCTTGCCTGCGATAGCGGTGCATCAGTAACAGATGGGCCAACGGACCCACCGCTATCGCAGGCAAGCCAGCTCCCACATTGACTGTATTTACACCGCCGAATGCGCGTCGGCTGGATTATTTGGCGCGCACCGCCCCGGTGTGCAAATCGGCCCAGATATGGCCGTTGGCGTAAGTGAGGAATTGCACATAGACCGTGTCATTGCGCAACAAGTCGACGATCACCCGATACTGGGTCACCGGATACGACAAGGTCAGGGTTTTGCTTTTGTCGTCGAACACCGGCTTTTTCAGGCTTTTGCTTTCAGCATCAAAGTTGAGGATCACCTGGGCGATGGTCGCGCCTTTGTTCAGGGACTTGCCCTTGAGGCGGATCATCAACGGCGAGGTCACCGGGATCGGCTGCTGGGTGGATTGGCGCTGGTTACCCACCACCACCGAATACTCGGTGACTTGCAGCAATTGCTGCTGGTCCGGGGTTTCGGCGCGCAGGGTCAGGTCGTCGGGCGGCAGGAATTGGCTGTGCAGCGGCGCCGGAGCAGCCGCCAGGGGCAAACTGAGGGTCAGCGCCAGGGCGGCGCAGGTGCGAATCAACAGGCTCATGAACAGCTCCAGACGCAGGGGCCAAGCACGATAGCATGACAACCCTGCGCCTGAATCCCGCTTACATCCCTTTGACGGCGTAGATCCCATTGGCGTTGCGCCAGTAGCCTTTGTAGTCCATGCCGTAACCGAAGATGTAACGGTCAATGCACGGCAGGCCCACGTAATCGGCTTTCAGGTCCGGACGGGCCTTGCGGTCGTGGTCCTTGTCGATCAGCACGGCAGTGTGCACCTTGCGCGCGCCGGCGTGTTTGCAGAAGTCGATGATCGCGCCCAGGGTGTGACCTTCGTCGAGGATGTCGTCGATGATCAGCACGTCGCGGTCGATGAACGAGACTTCCGGCTTGGCTTTCCAGAACAGGTCGCCGCCACTGGTTTCATTGCGATAGCGAGTGGCGTGCAGGTAGGACGCTTCCAGCGGGAATTGCAGGTGGGTGAGCAATTTACCGGCGAAAATCAGGCCACCGTTCATCACGCAAAAGACCACCGGGTTGGTGTCGGCCATTTCACGGGAGATGTGCGCGCCGACCTTGGCGATGGCCTCTTCGACTTGCGCTTCGGTGTACAGGCAGTCAGCCTCGCGCATGATTTGACGGATATGCTCGAGATCAGCGGACATGGCGCTCTCCAAGGGGGTGCTGTGGCAAGAAAAGCGGGCAAAGGTACGCATGTGAGGCCCAACGTTCAAGCCTTAATGGACTAACGTACTAGATGTCTATAGGACAACACCCTCGGATAGATTAATCTAGGCCGGTTTTTTTGCCCGCCGCCGGAGCCTTTCCCCATGCCCATCCGTGAGATCCGCCATCCGCTGATCCGACATAAACTCGGCCTTATGCGCCGCGCCGACATTAGCACGAAGAACTTCCGTGAGCTTGCTCAGGAAGTCGGAGCGCTGCTCACCTACGAGGCGACCAAAGACCTGCCCCTGGAAAACTACGAGATCGCCGGTTGGTGTGGTCCCGTCCAGGTCGAGAAAATCGCCGGCAAGAAGATTACCGTGGTGCCGATCCTGCGTGCCGGTATCGGCATGCTCGAAGGCGTGCTCAGCCTGATCCCGGGTGCCAAGGTCAGCGCCGTAGGCGTGGCCCGCAACGAAGAGACGCTGCAGGCCCACACCTACCTGGAAAAACTGGTACCGGAAATCGACGAGCGCCTGGCGATGATCATCGACCCGATGCTCGCCACCGGTAGCTCCATGGTTGCCACCATCGACCTGCTGAAAAAAGCCGGTTGCAAGGACATCCGCGCCATGGTGCTGGTGGCCGCTCCCGAAGGCATCGCCGCCGTCGAGAAAGCCCACCCGGACGTGTTGATCTACACCGCATCCATCGATGAACGCCTGAATGAACATGGCTACATCATCCCGGGCCTGGGCGATGCCGGCGACAAGATCTTCGGTACCAAGCAGAAGGACGCGTGACCATGCAGGATGAGTTCAACGACCCGCTTTGGCGCCAGATCCTGTCTGGCGCACAGATGCTCTTCGTAGCATTTGGCGCGCTGGTGTTGATGCCGCTGATCACCGGTCTCGATCCAAACGTCGCCCTGTTCACCGCAGGCTTGGGCACCTTGTTGTTCCAGGTGGTTACCGGGCGCCAGGTACCGGTGTTCCTGGCGTCGAGCTTTGCGTTTATCACCCCGATCATTCTCGCCAAGGGCCAGTTCGGCCTCGCGGCGACCATGGGCGGCGTGATGGCGGCCGGCTTCGTTTACACCTTCCTGGGCCTGGCCGTGAAGATCAAGGGCACCGGTTTCATCGACCGGCTGCTGCCGCCGGTGGTGATCGGGCCGGTGATCATTTCCATTGGCCTGGCCATGGCGCCGATTGCGGCCAATATGGCGATGGGCAAGGCCGGTGACGGCAGTGAGTTGATCCACTACCAGACCGCCATGCTGATCTCGATGCCGGCGCTGCTGACCACGCTGATCGTGGCGGTGTTCGGCAAAGGCATTTTCCGCCTGGTGCCGATCATCTCCGGCGTGCTGGTGGGTTTCGCCATGTCGTTCTACTTCGGCGTAGTCGACACCGCGAAGATCGCCGCCGCACCGTGGTTCGCCCTGCCCCACTTCACCGCGCCGGAATTCAACTGGCAGGCGATCCTGTTTATCGTCCCGGTGGCCCTGGCCCCGGCGATCGAACACATCGGTGGTGTGATTGCGGTGGGCAGCGTGACCGGTCGCGACTACCTGAAGAAGCCCGGCCTGCACCGCACCCTGCTGGGTGACGGGATCGCCACCACCGCTGCCGGCCTGTTCGGCGGCCCGCCCAACACGACCTACGCGGAAGTGACGGGCGCGGTGATGCTGACCAAGAACTACAACCCGAAGATCATGACCTGGGCGGCGGTATTTGCCATCAGCCTGGCGTTTATCGGCAAGTTCGGCGCGCTGCTGCAGAGCATTCCAGTCCCGGTAATGGGCGGGATTCTGTGTCTGCTGTTCGGCTCGATTGCCGCAGTGGGGATGAACACCCTGATCCGCCACAAGATCGACCTTGGCGAAGCGCGCAACCTGGTGATTGTGTCGGTGACCCTGGTGTTCGGAATTGGCGGTGTGCTGGTAGGCACCGGCACTGGCCCGGATGACTTTGGCCTGAAGGGCATCGCCCTGTGTGCGGTGGTAGCGATTGCGTTGAATCTGCTGCTGCCGGGCAATGACGGCTGGAAGAACAGGAAGCCGGATGAGCCGCTGATCTAACTGCCAACGCAAAACCAATGTGGGAGCGGGCTTGCTCGCGAATGCAGTGTGTCATTCAGCACATCAGTGACTGAACCACCGCATTCGCGAGCAAGCCCGCTCCCACATTTTTTTGAGTTTCAGTGTGGCTTACAGCTCGCCCAACGCATCGATCAGCGCCTGGTTCTGCTCCGGCGTGCCAATACTGATCCGCAGGAACTGGGCAATCCGCTCCTGCTTGAAGTGCCGCACAATCACCCCCTGCTCCCGCACCTTGGCCGCCAGCCCGGCAGCGTCGTGCCCTGGATGCCGGGCAAAGATGAAGTTGGCCGCCGACGGCAGTACTTCAAACCCCTTGGCCTGCAGTTGCGCCACCAGCTTTTCACGGCTATCGATCACCAACTTGCAGGTGTTCCGGAAGTATTCGCGGTCTTCAAAAGCGGCGGCCGCGCCGACAATCGCCAGACGGTCCAGCGGGTAGGAGTTGAAGCTGTTCTTGACCCGCTCCAGCGCCTCGATCAGATCCGGGTGGCCCACGGCCAGGCCCACCCGCAAACCGGCCAGGGAGCGCGACTTGGAGAGGGTCTGGGTCACCAGCAGGTTCGGGTAACGGTCCACCAGGCTGATGGCGGTCTCGCCGCCGAAGTCGATATAGGCTTCATCGACCACCACCACCGAGTCCGGGCTGGCCTTGAGGATTTGCTCCACGGCGTCCAGCGCCATCACGCAACCGGTCGGCGCGTTCGGGTTCGGGAAGATGATCCCGCCGTTGGGCCTGGCGTAGTCCGACACGCGGATCTGGAACTGTTCATCCAGCGGCACTGCGTCGAAGGCAATGCGGTACAGGCCGCAGTACACCGGGTAGAAGCTGTAGCTGATGTCCGGGAACAGCAGCGGCAGGTCGTGCTGGAACAAACCGTGGAAGATGTGCGCCAGGACTTCATCGGAGCCGTTGCCGAGGAACACCTTGCCCGCGTCGATCCCGTAGTACTTGGCCACCGCCTGCTTGAGCAGGTCGCTGTTGGGGTCCGGGTACAAACGCAGATTGTCGTTCAGCTCGGCCTGCATGGCAGCCAGCGCCTTGGGCGATGGGCCGTAGGGGTTTTCATTGGTGTTGAGTTTTACCAGCTTGGTCAGCTTCGGTTGCTCACCGGGCACGTAAGGCACGAGATCCTTGACGAGCGGGCTCCAGAATTTGCTCATGTTTCAGTTCCCCTGCTTATCGTCAACGATGCGGTATTCGGCGCTGCGGGCGTGGGCGGTCAGCGACTCGCCACGGGCCAGCACGGAAGCGGTCTTGCCCAACTCCGACGCGCCCTCTGGCGAGCAGAAGATGATCGACGAGCGCTTCTGGAAGTCATACACGCCCAGCGGCGAGGAGAACCGCGCAGTGCCCGACGTGGGCAGCACGTGGTTGGGACCTGCGCAGTAGTCGCCCAGGGCTTCGCTGGTGTGGCGGCCCATGAAGATCGCGCCGGCGTGGCGAATCAGCGGCAGCCAGGCTTGTGGGTCGGCGACGGACAACTCCAGGTGTTCCGGGGCGATACGGTTGGCCACTTCGATGGCCTGCTCCATGTCGCGGACCAGGATCAGGGCGCCACGGCCATTGATCGACTTCTCGATGATCTCGGCGCGCTCCATGGTCGGCAGCAGCTTGGCGATGCTGGCGGCGACCTTGTCCAGGAATTCGGCATCCGGGCTGACGAGGATCGCCTGGGCGTCTTCGTCGTGCTCGGCCTGGGAGAACAGGTCCATGGCGATCCAGTCCGGGTCGGTCTGGCCGTCACACACCACGAGGATTTCCGAAGGGCCGGCGATCATGTCGATGCCGACCTGGCCAAATACATGGCGCTTGGCCGTGGCCACGTAGATGTTGCCCGGGCCAACCACCTTGTCGACCTTCGGCACGCTTTCGGTACCGTAGGCCAGGGCCGCTACCGCTTGGGCGCCACCGATGGTGAACACGCGATCAACGCCCGCGATGCAGGCCGCTGCCAGCACCAGTTCGTTGATTTCGCCGCGCGGGGTAGGCACCACCATGACCACTTCGGTCACGCCGGCCACCTTGGCCGGAATCGCGTTCATCAGTACCGAGGACGGGTACGACGCTTTGCCGCCCGGCACGTACAGGCCAGCACGGTCCAGCGGCGTGACCTTCTGGCCCAGTACGGTGCCGTCGGCCTCGGTGTAGCTCCAGGAATCCTGTTTCTGTTTCTCGTGGTAGCTGCGCACCCGCGCGGCCGCCACTTCCAGGGCTTCGCGCTGGGGCGCGGTGATGCGGGTCAAGGCCAGTTCCAGGCGTTCGCGGGGCAGGATCAGGTCGGCCATGGAGGCGACATCCAGGCCATCGAACTGCCGGGTAAAATCAACCAGCGCCGCGTCACCGCGCTCGCGCACGGCCTTGATGATGTCGAGCACCCGCTGATTGACCGAATCGTCGGACACGCTTTCCCAGCTCAGCAGATGATCCAGATGATGGGCGAAATCCGGGTCGGCAGCGTTGAGTCGGGCAATTGCAGTGGACGTGGTCATAGCGAGGGCCTCATAGGAATGGCAAAAATGCTCAGGCGCCGAAAGTTAGCAGTCGATCCGCTTGGGCACCTGAGAATTCTGGCTATGAGGCGGATAGACGGGCGCGGCTTGGGGCCGCGCGGGTGAGTCAACCGCGGTGTCGAGACTCCACTGCCTTGCGCAGGGTGTCGATCAACGCCTGGATACGGGCGTGCTGCATTTTCATCGAAGCTTTGTTGACGATCAGCCGGGAGCTGATGTCGGCGATAAAGTCCTGGGGCTCCAGGCCGTTGGCGCGCAGGGTGTTGCCGGTGTCGACCACGTCGATGATCTTGTCGGCCAGGCCGATCAGCGGTGCCAGCTCCATCGAGCCGTAAAGCTTGATGATGTCGACCTGGCGGCCTTGCTCGGCGTAGTAACGCTTGGCAACGTTGACGAACTTGGTCGCCACCCGCAGGCGGCCTTTAGGCTCGACGTCACCGACACGGCCGGCGGTCATCAGCTTGCACAGGGCGATACGCAGGTCCAGCGGCTCGTACAGGCCCTGGCCGCCATATTCCATCAACACGTCTTTGCCAGCGACGCCGAGGTCGGCCGCGCCATGTTCAACGTAAGTTGGCACATCGGTGGCACGCACGATCAGCAGGCGAACGTCGTCCTGGGTCGTGGGGATGATCAGCTTGCGGCTCTTGTCCGGATTCTCGGTCGGCACGATGCCCGCTTCAGCCAGAAGCGGCAAAGTGTCGTCAAGGATGCGGCCCTTGGACAGTGCGATGGTCAACATGGGAAACGTCAGTCCTTCATCAGGCTATTGCTGTCCGGTCGCAATCGGCGCCAGACACAGATCGAGGCCATTACAGCCTCGACTTGAAACAAATCAGCTAACAGCATACATCGTCATGTGGCGAGGGAGCTTGCTCCCGCTGGGGCGCGAAGCGGCCCTGATCTTTGTTTAAAAAGACTGGGACTGCTGCGCAGTCCAGCGGGAGCAAGCTCCCTCGCCACAATGAACGTGTTTGCAGTTCCTGGAACTAGCCCGGTACGCGGCGGATTTTCGCGCCGAGCATCTGCAGCTTCTCTTCGATGCACTCGTAACCACGGTCTATGTGGTAGATGCGGTCGATGAGGGTGTCGCCGTCAGCGCACAACGCCGAGATCACCAGGCTGGCGGAGGCACGCAGGTCGGTAGCCATCACTGGCGCGCCCTTGAGCTTCTCGATACCGGTCACGATGGCGGTGTTGCCTTCGACCTGGATCTTGGCGCCCATGCGGTGCAGCTCGTACACGTGCATGAAGCGGTTTTCGAAGATGGTCTCGATCACGGCACCGGTGCCTTCGGCAATCGCGTTCAGGGAAATGAACTGCGCCTGCATGTCGGTCGGGAACGCCGGGTACGGAGCGGTACGCACGTTAACGGCTTTTGGCCGCTTGCCATGCATGTTCAGCTCGATCCAGTCTTCACCGGTGGTGATCTCGGCGCCGGCTTCCTTGAGTTTTTCCAGGACGGCTTCGAGGATGGTCGGATCAGTGTCCTTGACCTTGACACGGCCACCGGTGACGGCAGCCGCGACCAGGTAGGTACCGGTCTCGATGCGGTCCGGCATCACCTTGTAGGTAGCCGAATGCAGGCGTTTCACGCCATCAATGGTGATGGTGTCGGTGCCGGCGCCGGTGATGTTGGCACCCATGGCGATCAGGAAGTTGGCCAGGTCGACCACTTCCGGCTCGCGCGCGGCGTTTTGCAGCACGCTGCGGCCATTGGCCAGGGCAGCGGCCATCATGATGTTCTCGGTACCGGTCACACTGACGGTATCAAAGAAGAAGTTTGCGCCACGCAGGCCGCCTTCCGGCGCCTTGGCCTTGATGTAGCCGCCTTCGACGTCAATGGTTGCACCCATGGCTTCGAGGCCACGGATGTGCAGGTCCACCGGACGCGAACCGATGGCGCAACCGCCAGGCAGTGCGACTTCGGCTTCGCCGAACCGGGCAACCATCGGGCCCAGTACCAGGATCGAGGCGCGCATGGTTTTCACCAGCTCGTACGGTGCGATCAGGGTCTTGATGGTGCGCGGGTCGATTTCGACGCTGAGTTTCTCGTCGATCACCGGCTCGATGCCCATGCGACCGAACAACTCGATCATGGTGGTGATGTCATGCAGGTGCGGCAGGTTGGCCACGGTAACCGGGCCATCGCACAGCAAGGTCGCTGCCAGGATCGGCAGGGCGGAGTTCTTCGCCCCGGAAATACGGATCTCGCCATCAAGACGAGCACCGCCGGTAATAATCAATTTATCCATAAGAATCTCGACGCCTTGGGGGCTCAGGTGCGCTCGGCCCAGGCCGCGCGGCTGAAAAATTTCATAGTGACCGCATGGATGCTGCCATCGGTGATCCACGGGTTCAAATGGGCATAGATCTGCTGCTGACGCTTGACCGGGCTCAATGCCGCCAGTTCATCGCTAATCACGTTCAGCTGGAAATTGCAGCCTTCGCCCTCAACTTCAACATTAGTTTCGGGCAGCTTTCCTTCAAGGAAGCTTTTAACTTCTAGGGCCTGCATGATCAACCTCTATGGGCGCCCAGTGCGCGCGGGTCGCACATCATACAAAAAAGCCCCGCGCCTGCGAACCCCGCATAGCAGGACTCTGACGGGGGGCTTCTTTAATAATGTGTATTAAGGATGCGCCAACAGCTCGGTCAGACCGGAAACCTCAGCGATTTCACGCATGTCTTCGGGCAATGCACGAATGCTCACCGGCTTTTTGACGGCCTGCGCATCGCGCATGAAACACAGCAGCAACGACAAGCCGACGCTGCTGGACTTCACCACCGCCGAGCAATCCAGCACCAGCGCAGGAGCGGTACTGGCATTGATCAGCGCCTGGCCCTGCTTGCGCAGGGCGGGTCCAGTGCTGTAATCCAGCACGCCGCTGAGCAACAGCTCACCGGACTCGCCAAGGCGAATGGCCGACTCGGTCATTGGGCAGGCTTCCCGGCAGCTTTGTCGGTTTCTTCCTTGGCCTTGGCCACTTCACCGGCCCAACCGTTGATGGTTTTGTCCAGGTCGTTGCCATTGCGCTGCATGGCATCCGCGAACTGGTCACGGAACAGCTTGCCAATGTTGATGCCGTTGATGATCACGTTACGCAGTTTCCACTCGCCGTTGACCTTCTCGAGCGTGTACTGCACAGGGTAGACCGCGCCGTTGTTGCCCTTGACGCTCATGTTGACGCTGGTGCGGTCACCCGACTCATCCCCGGCAGGGGCGACGGTAATCCCCTGGTTGTTGTACTCCAGCAGGGCGTTGCCGTAGAACTGGAACAAGCCCTTCTTGAAGTTTTCCTGGAATGTCTGCATCTGCGCAGGCGTAGCCTTGCGCGAGTACTTGACGGTCATGATGCTTTTGGAAATACCTTCAGCATCAACAACAGGCCCGACAATCGTGTTCAGCGCGTTATAGAACTGACTCGGGTCCTGCTTGTACTTTTCCTTGTTGGCACTCAGGTCAGCCAACATCTTGTTGGTGGTGTCCTGCACCAGGTCATGCGCAGAACCGCCGGCAGCGGCGTTAGCCATCAACGGCAGTGCCGCGAGCAGTACCAACAGGCCACGTCGCAAAGTAGAGATCATGAACACATTCCTCATTTGGCGTCTTTATTGACGGTATTGAGCAGGAATTTACCGATCAAGTCCTCCAGCACCAACGACGACTGTGTGTCATGAATGGTCGAACCATCCTTGAGCAGGGCAGATTCCCCGCCGACGCTGATGCCGATGTACTTCTCGCCCAGCAGGCCAGCGGTGAGGATAGACGCAGTGGAGTCAGTCGGCAGGTTATCTACCTTCTTGTCCACCTGCATGGTCACACGGCCGGTGAAGCTGTCGCGGTCCAGATCGATTGCCGTGACCTTGCCGATGGTTACACCCGCCATGGTCACTTTAGCTCTGACAGTCAAACCGGCGATATTGTCGAAGTAGGCGTAAAGTTTATAAGTATCGGCGGTGGGGCTGGCCGATAGGCCGCTGACTCGCAGGGCGAGCAACAGTAAAGCCAGGATGCCAGCCAGCAAGAAAAGGCCGACACCGATTTCCACAGTGCGGTTTTGCATCAGAAATCTCCAAACATCAAGGCGGTCAAAATGAAGTCAAGGCCCAGTACCGCCAGCGAGGCGTACACAACGGTCTTGGTGGTGGCGCGACTGATCCCTTCTGAGGTGGGCTCACAGTCATAGCCTTGGAATACGGCGATCCAGGTCACTACAAAGGCGAAGACGATGCTTTTAATGATGCCGTTGAGCACGTCGCCGCTGAAGGTCACGCTGTTTTGCATGTTGCCCCAGTAGGAGCCGTCGTAGACGCCCAACCAGTCAACCGCCACCCATGAACCGCCCCAGATCCCGACCACGCTGAACACCATCGCCAGCAGTGGTAGGGAAATGAAGCCGGCCCACAGGCGCGGGGCAACAATGTACTTGAGTGGATCGACGCCGATCATTTCCAGGCTGGACAGCTGCTCGGTGGCCTTCATGTTGCCGATTTCGGCCGTCAGCGCAGAACCTGCGCGCCCGGCAAACAGCAGCGCGGTCACCACCGGGCCCAACTCACGCAACAGCGTCAGGGCAACCATCTGCCCAACAGCCTGCTCGGACCCGTAGCTGGAGAGGATATTGAAGCCTTGCAGCGCCAACACCATGCCGATGAACACCCCGGAGACCACGATGATCACCAGGGACATCACGCCCACGGAGTGCAATTGCTTGATCAGCAGGCCGAAACCGCCGCCAATACCGCCGCGGCCGAGCAAGGCATGAAACAGGAAAATCGTCGAACGCCCCAGCACACCGATGATATCGATGCCGGAGCGACCGAAAAGGCGAACCTTTTCGAGTAATGATGTCTTGCGCATCAGCGCTTCCCCAGAAGATCTGAGCGGTAGTCCGCTGCCGGAAAGTGAAAAGGCACCGGGCCATCGGGATCGCCGGTCATGAATTGGCGAATGCGCGGGTTGTCTGCGTTCATCAGTTCTTCAGGCGTGCCCTGCCCCAGCACCTGGCCATCGCCCACTACATATAGGTAGTCGGCAATGCTCGCGGTCTCGGCCAGGTCGTGGGAAACCACGATACTGGTGATACCCAACGCATCATTGAGCAGGCGGATCAGGCGTACCAGCACCCCCATGGCAATCGGGTCCTGGCCAACGAAAGGCTCGTCGTACATGAGAATCTGCGGGTCGAGGGCGATGGCACGCGCCAGGGCGACACGACGCTTCATGCCTCCGGACAACTCGTCGGGCATCAAATCGATAGCACCGCGCAGCCCGACGGCCTGCAATTTCAGCAACACAATGTCACGAATCATTTCATCGGACAGCTGTGTATGCACCCGCAGCGGGAACGCCACGTTTTCGAAAACATCGAGATCGGTAAACAACGCGCCGCTCTGGAACAGGACGCCCATGTGTTTGCGGGCATCGAACAGGTCACTGCGCGAAAGGGTCGGCAGGTTCTGGCCATTGACCCAGACTTCACCGGCGGAGGGGCGCAATTGCATGCCCATCAGGCGCAGCAGCGTAGTCTTGCCGCAGCCGGAAGGCCCCATGATGCCCGTGACTTTGCCGCGGGGAATGCGAATATCCACATTATTGAAGATGCTGCGCGTACCGCGCTTGAAGGAAAGGCCCTTCAGCTCGACCGCGTAGGCGTTATCGGCACTCATCTAAACTCCTTGGGATGCAGCCTTTCACTCAGACACTTTGTTTTCGACAAATGCTTGCGCCGAATAGACAAAAAGGCCGTGCGGACCGAACTGGCCGCGAACTATATCACTGCTGGTACAGCGCCCCCAAGGCCGGAACAGAGCTTGTTCAGAAACAGGACAGCTAAAAAATCCTGGCTGAGGTTCAATCTCAACCACAGGTGGATTGAATAAAGCCTGACGAACTTGTGTGAGGGAATTGATCATTACCGTTATAATCGCCGACTTTTCGTCAGGCTATACGATTTCAGACATGAGCCAATCCAGCGACCTTATTCAATCCGCACAACGCACCATCCGCCTCGAGCTTGAAGCCGTAGAAGGCTTGCTGGCCCATATCGACGCGGATTTCGTACGCGCCTGCGAGATGATTCTGGCCAGCAAGGGCCGCGTAGTGGTGGTCGGCATGGGCAAATCCGGGCATGTCGGCAACAAGATCGCCGCCACCCTGGCGAGCACCGGGACCACCGCGTTCTTCGTGCATCCGGCCGAAGCCAGCCACGGCGACATGGGCATGATCACCCGGGACGACATCATCCTGGCACTGTCCAACTCCGGCACCACCAACGAAATCGTGACCCTGCTGCCGCTGATCAAGCGCCTGGGTATCCAGCTGATCAGCGTGACCGGCAACCCGGACTCGACGCTGGCAAAAGCCGCCGAAGTGAATTTGAACGTGCACGTTGCCCACGAGGCCTGCCCGCTGAACCTGGCACCGACCTCCTCCACCACCGCTGCCCTGGTCATGGGCGATGCGCTGGCCGTGGCATTGCTGGAAGCCCGCGGGTTTACCGCCGAAGACTTCGCGTTTTCCCACCCGGGCGGCGCCCTTGGCCGTCGCCTGCTGCTGAAAGTGGAAAACGTCATGCACGCCGGCGACGAGCTGCCACAAGTGCCACGCGGCACCTTGCTGAAAGATGCCTTGATGGAAATGACCCTCAAGCGCCTGGGCATGACCGTAATCCTGGAGTCCGACGGGCGGCTGGCCGGGGTCTTCACCGACGGCGACCTGCGCCGCACCCTGGACCGCAACCTCGACATCCAGACCGCCACCATCGACGAAGTCATGACGCCTCACGGCAAGACCGCACGCCCTGACATGCTCGCGGCCGAAGCACTGAAGATCATGGAAGACCACAAGATCCTGGCGCTGGTGGTGGTCGACAGCGACGACCGTCCGGTTGGCGCCCTGAACATGCACGACTTGCTGCGTGCGGGAGTGATGTAAATGACCACCGACCTGTTGCAACGGGGCAAGCACATCAAGCTGGCGATTTTCGACGTCGACGGCGTGCTGACGGATGGCCGCCTGTACTTTCTGGAAGACGGCAGCGAATTCAAGACGTTCAACACCCTCGACGGCCAGGGCATCAAGATGCTGATGGCGGCGGGCGTGCAAACCGGCATCATCAGCGGTCGCAAGACCCCGGTTGTGGAACGCCGTGCACAAAACCTGGGTATTCCTCACCTGTATCAGGGCCGCGAGGATAAACTGGTGGTTCTGGACGAGCTTCTTGGCCAACTCAACCTAAGCTATGAGCAGGTTGCGTACCTGGGTGACGATTTACCCGACCTGCCGGTGATTCGCCGGGTCGGCCTGGGCATGGCCGTGGCCAATGCGGCGGCGTTCGTTCGCGAACACGCCCATGGTGTAACCACCGCCCGCGGCGGCGAAGGCGCCGCCCGCGAGTTCTGCGAGTTGATTCTGCGCGCCCAAGGCAGCCTTGAAGCGGCCCACGCCGCCTACCTATAGAGCGTTTTATGCTGAGTAAAAAGATTCGCAATTTCCTGATACTTGCAGTCATCGCCGCGGTTTTCCTCGCGGTCGGCTACTGGAATATCAGCCCGGAGCGCTTCCTCGACAAGCCGGTTGCACAGGTTGACGAGAGTGCTATCGACTATTACGCCATCAACGCCCACAGCATCCAGTACCTGCCCGATGGCAAGGTCCAGTATGAAATGACCTCCGACAAGGTCGAACACTTGAAGGCATCCGAGGTCACTTTGCTGACCAAGCCGGACATGAACCTGTACCGCGGCGCCGAATTTCCATGGCACGTCACCAGCGAGCGTGGCGAGGTCAACCCGGACGGCACCCAAGTGGAACTGATTGACTCGGTGCGGGTAGCCCGCACTGACGCCAAGAACCGCGACACCATTATTACCAGCAGTCGCATGACCGTATTCCCACAGAAGCAATATGCGCAGACCGAGCAAGACGTTAGAATTGACGGCGCTGGCGGTGTATCGACTGGCAAGGGAATGAAAGCGTATTTGAAAGAAAGCAGGATACACCTGCTATCGAACGTAAGAGGACAGTATGAGGCTCGTTAAAACCCTCCCTATTTTGCTCGGCCTGGGCGCAGCACTGGGAAGCGTGAGCGCCTGGGCTCTGCCGAACGATAGCCAGCAACCGATCCACATTCAGGCTGACGATGCGCAGCTGGATGACAAGCAAGGTATCGCGACCTACACGGGCAGCGTGATCATCACCCAGGGCTCGATGAAAGTGACGGGTAACACCGTGACACTGACTCGTACCCCGGCGGGCGATATCGACGTGGTCACTTCGGTGGGCAACCTGGCGTATTTCGAACAACTGCAGAAAGTGGGCGACCCTACGCCGGTCAAAGGCTATGGCAAGACGATCCAGTACCACGCCCAGCAAAACCGCATCGTGCTGATCGACCAGGCCCGGGTCATCAATGACGGCAACACCACCGACGGCGAAAAAATCGTCTACGACACGGTGAAGCAGATCGCCCAGGCCGGCCGTGCTACCGGCTCGAAAATCAGCACGCCGAAGCCGCGTATCGACATGGTTATCCAGCCGAAGCAGAAACCGGGCGCAGCCCAGCCGGCGCCGAAACCCGACGCGAAGAAGGCGAATTAATGGCAACCCTGAAAGCCCAGCATCTGGCCAAGGCTTATAAAAGCCGTCAGGTCGTGCGTGACGTCAGCCTGTCGATCGACAGCGGCCAGATCGTCGGTTTGCTCGGCCCCAACGGTGCCGGCAAGACCACCTGCTTCTACATGATCGTCGGCCTGGTGCAGGCCGATCAAGGCCGCGTCCTGATCGACGACCTGGACGTGAGCCACCAGCCTATGCACGGCCGTGCGCAAGCGGGTATCGGCTATCTTCCCCAGGAAGCATCGATCTTCCGCAAACTGTCGGTTTCCGACAACATCATGGCCATCCTCGAGACCCGCAAGGAACTCGACCGCGCCGGGCGCAAGAAAGAGCTGGAAAGCCTGCTGCAGGAATTCCACATCAACCACATTCGCGACAACCTCGGCATGAGCCTTTCCGGCGGCGAGCGTCGTCGTGTGGAAATCGCCCGCGCGCTGGCCACGGCGCCCAAGTTCATCCTGCTGGACGAACCTTTCGCCGGTGTCGACCCGATCTCGGTCGGCGACATCAAGCAGATCATCCATCATCTCAAGGCCAAGGGCATCGGTGTATTGATCACCGACCACAACGTCCGTGAGACACTCGATATCTGCGAAACCGCCTACATCGTCAACGATGGACAGCTGATTGCCGAAGGTGACTCTGCCACTATCCTGGCCAACGAACTGGTCAAGGAAGTGTATCTGGGTCACGAGTTCCGCCTGTAAACACGGTGGTATCAGGCCATTCGCCATGGAGCGCGGTAGTCAATAAAAACCTCAGTATTTTTATTGTTACCGCGCTCTAGGCAAAGCCCCCGATATCAGGCATATAATTTGCTTATGTTTGGCGCTCACGCGCCCTGTCGTGGATGGCGCATTGCGCCGGCGAATAAGGTGTTAAGCCCCTGCCATGAAACCATCGCTAGTCCTGAGAATGGGCCAGCAGCTGACGATGACACCGCAGCTGCAACAGGCCATCCGCCTGCTCCAATTGTCGACCCTGGACCTGCAACAGGAAATCCAGGAGGCCCTGGAGTCCAATCCGATGCTCGAACGCCAGGAAGAAGGCGACGACTTCGATAATGCAGACCCGCTGGCCGACAACATCGAGCAAAAGCCCAACCCCGACGTACAGGAACCCTCCTATCAGGAAACCGCCCCCACGGTGGATAACCTTGAGGAAGGCGAATGGAACGAACGCATTCCCAACGAACTTCCCGTGGATACCGCCTGGGAAGACGTCTACCAGACCAGCGCCAGCAGCCTGCCCAGCAACGATGACGACGAGTGGGACTTCACCACCCGCACATCAGCCGGCGAGAGCCTGCAAAGCCATTTGCTCTGGCAGCTGAACCTGGCACCGATGTCCGATACCGATCGCCTGATCGCCGTGACCCTGATCGATTGCATCAACAACCAGGGCTACCTGGACGAGACCCTTGAGGAGATCCTCGAGGCGTTCGACCCGGAACTGGACATCGAACTGGACGAAATCGAAGCCGTCCTGCACCGCATCCAGCAATTCGAGCCGGCCGGCATCGGCGCCCGCAACCTCAGCGAGTGCCTGCTGCTGCAACTGCGCCAATTGCCGGCCAAGACGCCTTGGCTGAGCGAAGCGCAGCGCCTGGTCACCGACTACATCGACCTGCTGGGCAGCCGCGACTACAGCCAGCTGATGCGCCGCATGAAGCTCAAGGAAGATGACCTGCGCCAGATCATCGAGCTGGTGCAGAGCCTCAACCCACGCCCGGGCTCGCAGATCGAGTCCAGCGAAGCCGAATATGTCGTGCCCGACGTGATTGTGCGCAAGGACAACGAACGCTGGCTGGTGGAGCTGAACCAGGAATCGGTGCCGCGCCTGCGGGTCAATCCGCAATACGCAGGTTTTGTGCGCCGCGCCGACACCAGCGCTGATAACACCTTCATGCGTAACCAACTGCAGGAAGCCCGCTGGTTCATCAAGAGCCTGCAAAGCCGCAACGAAACCCTGATGAAAGTCGCCACCCAGATCGTCGAGCACCAGCGCGGCTTCCTGGAATACGGCGATGAAGCGATGAAGCCGCTGGTATTGCACGACATCGCCGAGGCGGTGGGCATGCACGAATCAACTATTTCCCGGGTGACCACGCAAAAATTCATGCATACCCCACGGGGTATTTATGAGCTGAAATACTTTTTCTCCAGCCACGTCAGCACCTCCGAAGGCGGCGAATGCTCGTCCACGGCGATCCGCGCGATCATCAAAAAACTGGTTGCCGCGGAAAATCAGAAAAAGCCGTTGAGTGACAGCAAGATCGCTGGTTTACTGGAGGCACAAGGCATTCAGGTCGCCCGTCGAACCGTCGCCAAGTACCGCGAGTCCCTTGGGATCGCGCCTTCCAGCGAGCGTAAGCGTTTGATGTGACGGGCGGGCCATAGCGTTCCAGTGGCGGGTATTCCTACCCGCCGCTTTATGCACTGGCAACGAAGGAGAAGCTGTATGCAAGTCAACATCAGTGGACACCATGTAGAAGTCACCCCTCCATTGCGCGAATACGTCGAGCTGAAGCTGAAGAAGCTTGAGGGCCATTTCGACAAGATCACCAACGTGCAGGTCATCATGAAGGTCGACAAGCTTCAGCAGAAAATCGAAGCGACACTTCAGATACCCGGTGGCGAAGTGGTCGCCAATGCCGAACATGAAGACATGTATGCATCAATCGACTTGCTCACAGACAAGCTTGACCGCCAACTTAAAAAGCATAAGGAAAAGCAGCAGAGCCTTCTTCAAGGCACTGGCCGCTAACACTCCCCACCCATGATCCGACTTGAAACCATCCTGACCCCCGGCCGTTCCCTCGTGAACGTGCCGGGCGGCAGTAAAAAGCGCGCCCTCGAACAAATTGCCAACCTGATCGGCCGCGAAGTGCCCGAACTGGATACGCAAGCTGTGTACGAGGCCCTGATCGCCCGTGAAAAGCTCGGCTCCACCGGCTTTGGCAACGGCATCGCCATTCCTCACTGCCGCCTGCAAGGTTGTGAGTCTCCAGTCAGCGCCCTGCTGCACCTGGACGCCCCTATCGATTTCGACGCCATCGACGGCGCGCCGGTCGACCTGCTGTTCGTGCTGCTGGTCCCGCAAGCTGCCACCGATGCGCACCTGGAGCTGCTTCGGCAGATCGCCAGCATGCTCGACCGCAAGGACGTACGCGACAAACTGCGTAGTGCCTCAAGCAATGAGGCGCTCTACCAGGTTGTCCTGGATGAACAAAACGGGCATTAATCATGCGTTTGATCATCGTCAGCGGCCGTTCCGGCTCAGGTAAAAGCACGGCCCTCAATGTTCTTGAGGACAACGGCTTCTATTGCATCGACAACCTGCCCGCCGGCCTGCTACCGGAACTGGCGGAACGCGCGCTGATTCATACCGAGCTGGCGCAACCGCTGGTCGCCGTGTCGATCGACGCCCGCAACCTGCCCAGCCACCTCACACGCTTTCCTGAACTGCTCGAAGAAGTGCGGGCCAAGCATATCCATTGCGATGTGCTGTACCTGGACGCCGACGAAGAGACCCTGCTCAAGCGCTTCTCCGAAACCCGTCGCCGCCACCCGTTGAGCAGCCCTCATCGCTCCCTGGCCGAAGCCATCGAGGACGAGACCAAACTGCTGGGGCCGATCATTGACCTGGCCGACCTCAAGATCAACACCACCAGCCTGAACCTGTATCAACTGCGGGATGCGATCAAGCTGCGTCTGCTGAACCAGCCGGAGCCGGGCACGGCGTTCCTTGTCGAGTCGTTCGGTTTCAAGCGCGGCATGCCGGTAGATGCCGACCTGGTGTTCGATGTGCGCTGCCTGCCCAACCCGTACTGGAAGCCGGAACTGCGCGATCAGTCGGGGCTGGACCAACCTGTGGCCGAGTACCTGGCGGCGCAACCGGATGTCGAGGAGATGTACCAGGACATCTCCAGCTACCTGCTCAAATGGCTGCCGCGTTTCGCGGCCAGCAATCGGGCTTATGTCACCATCGCCATTGGCTGCACCGGCGGCCACCACCGATCCGTCTACCTGACCGAACGCCTGGGCAAGGTGCTGCAACAAACCCTCAAGAACGTCCAGGTTCGCCACCGCGACCTCAGCTGAAAGGAACACCCCCGCGATGCCCGCTCTGGAAATTGAAATCATCAACAAGCTGGGCCTGCACGCCCGGGCCTCGGCCAAGTTCGTCGGCGTCGCCGGGCAGTTCCCTTGCCAGATCCGCGCCGGGCGCACCCCGGAATCCATGGTCGACGGCAAAAGCATCATGGCCATGATGATGCTGGCTGCGGGCAAGGGCACGAAGATTCATTTGAAGACCGAAGGCGAGCAAGAGCAGGAAGCGATGGATGCCCTGGTAGCGTTGATCAATAATTTCTTTGATGAGGGCGAGTAGGTAATCGCCCCTCCCCTGCGTCAGTTGGACAGCAGTTTGCCGTTGAACAGAATCTTCAACGTCTTGACCGTCAGTACGGCCAGGGCGATCGTCAGGAAAGCCAGGATCAGATAGGCAATCGCTTCCAGGATCACGCCTCCTTTGGCATCGGCATATTTCAACGCAGCGTTGCTCAATGCCGCAATCGGAAAGCTGATTGCCCACCAGGCAGGAGAAAAAGGCGCGGCCTGACGGAATACTTTGAATGCCAGCACCCCAAACAGGAACAGGCCAAAGTAGAAGAGCACGCTGGCAAAGTAGTCGACGCTGCCAAAGAAGTTGGTGTAAGCCAGAAAGCCGACTTCAAAGGGGGCGATAAGTATCATCAGCGAAGGTGTCATACCTTTGGCCATCACCGGCTCGTGAACCAGACGTGAAAAAATTCGCGTGAAGAACACCAGCGCAATCACACTCCCTACCGCCATCGCGAACAGATTGAACTCGTATGCCCACGCCATGGGCATGTGGGCACCTGTCACCGCGATGTCGAGCGCCGCCACCCCCGGGATCAGCCAGGCAGGCACCGCATATTGCGACTCCTGATTACCGGACAACAGTCGCGAGAGCACAATTGCCGCCAGGATCATGGTCAGCAGGCTACCCAACATCCAAAGCCCCTGGCTGATCAGGGTGCTAGCTGAGCCTACGACTGCCGAAAGCAGCAGCAACGCGATCGTCACCGTGCCAAAGAAATTTCCTGATATCGGGTGATTGAACTCGGCTTTGACCGCCACAGGGTATTTAACCCATTTGGTGAGATACCCCGCCACCAGTGCGATAAACACCAGAATGGCAAACCCACCAATGACCGCTCCGATCATTTGCGCGTAAGCCACATATTCACTGGCGGACTGCCAGGCCAGGCTCAGGCCGGCCAACCCCATCACGGCGCCAAACAAATTGATGGGAAGATTCTTGATGGACCCCGACCGCTCGCTCGATTCGACAGCGAAGGGGGGAAGTGGCGCGTTACAGATGCTCATGCGGGTCTCCGGTTGACGATAAAGCACGTGACGGACAGTGTCGCCTACCTCCCCTCTGTCCTATAGTGTCGCTTAACGACGATTTCAGCCATTTCCACTACGGAGACCGACACCATGCGAATTGCCCTCCTGGCATTTCCCCGCGTGCAAATGCTGGATGTCGTCGGCCCTGCCGATGTGTTCGCTGAAGCGGCCAGGCAATTGGGTAATTCCCGTGCATACAGGATCTCGGTCATCGGTACCGTCGCCGGGCAGATCAAGGGAACCAATGGGCTTCGCCTGGCCACGGATGACTCCATCGAGACGTTCAAGGGGGCTATCGATACGCTGCTGATCGCTGGAAGCCCCAGCGTGAATGACGTGGCACACGACGCCCACCTGCGGGACTGGGTACGCGACCAGGCCACGCGCGTGCGGCGGATAGGCTCGGTTTGCAGTGGCGCTTTTGTGCTGGGGGCTTCTGGTTTGCTGGTCGGGCGACGCGTCACCACGCACTGGAATTCCAGTGCATTGCTGGCCAGGCAATACCCCGATGCCGTGGTCGAACCGGACAGCATTTTTATCCGCGACGGTAACCTGTACACCTCCGCCGGTGTGACGGCCGGTATGGATCTGGCGCTCGCGTTAGTCGAGGAGGACCACGGCCGTGATTTGGCGCTCAGTGTGGCCAGGGAAATGGTGATGTACTTCAAACGGCCGGGCGGCCAGTCACAGTTCAGCGCCCAACTGGCGGCACAGACCGCAGAGCGCACGAACATTCGCCAGATACAGACCTATATCGTCGACAACCTGGCCGCAGACCTGAGCGTGGCATTGCTGGCCCAACGCGCTGACATGAGCGAACGCAACTTTGCCCGGGTATTCAAGGCCGAGGGTGGATTCACCCCTGCCGAGTTCGTGGAGCTGGCACGTATCGACCAGGCACGGCGGCTGATCGAAGGCTCGAATGTCTCGCTCAAACGCCTGGCCGATCAGGTCGGCTATGCCAATGTTGATGGGTTCCGGCGCGCCTTCGTTCGCCGCCTGGGCGTTACCCCCAGCGACTACCGCAAGCGCTTCTTGTAGAAGCGCGACAGCCTCAGCCCAACGCCGTATCCATCACCATCATCAAGCAAAACCCGATACACAGCCCCAGGCTGGCGAGCTTGTCATGGCCATTGCGCCGCGACTCGGGAATGACTTCGTGAGTCACCACCAGCAGCATGGCCCCGGCCGCCAGCGCCAGCCCCAGCGGCAACAGCACCTGAGCCAGGCTCACCAGCCAGGCACACAGCACCGCAAACACCGGCTCCACCAGCCCTGACGCTGCGCCGATCAGGAACGCCTTGACCCGCGACATCCCTGCCCCGGCCAGCACCAACGCAATCACCAGTCCCTCCGGCACATCCTGCAAGGCAATACCCATGGCGAGGCTGTCGGCATCCGGCATGCCGCCGCCTGCCGAGACACCCACGGCCATGCCTTCGGGAATGTTGTGGGCAATGATGGCGAACACAAACAGCCAGATACGCGGCGGTATCACCGGATGATCCGGACTGCCCACCAGCATTTCCGGGCTCGCGCCGGAGACCTTGCGGTCCACCAGATACAGCCCGAACGCGCCCAGCATGATGCCGAAACTGATCAATCCACTGGCGCCCCATGGCGTCAGCCCCAGGCTTTGGGCAGCCGCAATACCCGGCACGATCAGCGAAAATGCCGTAGCGGCCAACATCACCCCGGCACCGAAGCCCAGCAGCGTGTCGCTCACCGCCAATGGCATCCGGCGGATCACCAGTACCGGCACGGCACCCAGGGCGGTGCCGAGCGCGCAGATGGCCCCGCCCTGCAAGGCACGCAGGATGCGCGGTTCCAGGTCAAGCCAGGCCAGCCCTTGGGCCACCAGCAATGCAGTTCCTGCCAATAGCAGCAGCGAGCCAAACGCATAACGAAACATTCGCACGCTGCTGATCGCCAGTGTTTCAGTGCCCATAGTCGGCCTTAGATCTTGTTATAGAGGAGTTTCAGCCCAGCGCAGCCTGGTAGCGGCCGGCAACTTCCGGCCAGTTGATGACGCTGTAGAACGCATTGATGTATTCCGGACGACGGTTCTGGTACAGCAGGTAATAAGCGTGTTCCCAGACGTCCAGGCCGAGGATTGGCGTATTGCCGTTCATCAACGGGCTGTCCTGGTTGCCGCTGCTTTCCACCACCAGGGTCTTTTGCGGCGTCACGCTCAACCACGCCCAGCCGCTGCCGAAACGGGTCAAGGCAGCTTTGGTGAAGGCCTCTTTGAAGGCGTCGAAACCGCCCAACTGCTCGTCGATGGCGTCACCCAGCGCGCCGTCTGGCTTGCCGCCGCCCTTGGGCGACATGACAGCCCAGAACAACGAGTGGTTGGCGTGGCCGCCGCCCTGGTTGATCACCGCCGCCCGGAGTTTTTCCGGCAGTTGCTGGACGCTGGACACCAGTTTCTCCACCGGCCAAGCGGCAAACTCGGTGCCTTCGACGGCTGCGTTGAGGTTGTTGATGTAGGTCTGGTGGTGCTTGGTGTAGTGGATCTCCATGGTTTGCGCGTCGATATGCGGTTCAAGGGCATCGTAGGCGTAAGGCAAGGCCGGCAAGGTGTAGGACATATCAATGAGCTCCATAAAAAGGGCTGTTGCGGGTCGACGCATCCGATGGCGCCACGTTGCTGCCCAGCAGGCGGTGGGTACGTGGGTACTCACCGTGATCGCTGATGAAATTCAGCAGTTCGACGTAGGTCTTGCTGCTCTGGCGCAGGGCCGCTTCCCGCAATAGCGGGTTAAGACGGGTGTCTTGCATGGTCTGCAACAGGCGCTGGTGAATGGCGCAGAGGTATTCCGCGCTTTCTTCCGGCTGGTTCAGGCGCAAGTGCAGGTCGGCCAGGTTGTGATGGGAAATGACGCAAGCCGCCACCGCTTCGTCGGCATCCGCCCAGCGCTCAAACAACACTTGAGCCAGGGCCAGGGCTTGCAGGTAGGCCTCGCGGGCATCTACCAGCTCGCCCGCCATAAAGCAGCGATTGGCCCGTTCGATCGTGCGTTTCCAGTGCTCCATGGTGAGCCTCCAAAGCAGGGTCGGTGATTACACGCCGCCAGCCGTGAGCTTTTCCGGATCCAGCAGGATTTCCAGTTGGCTGCGGGGCAAGTCGGTATGTTCGAGCGCCACATCAATCACCGGGCGGCCTTGTTGATAGGCCTTCTTGGCGATTTCGGCGGCCTTTTGGTAACCGATGATCGGGTTGAGTGCGGTCACCAGGATCGGATTGCGCGACAGCGCTTCCTTGAGCTTGGCTTCGTTGACCTTGAAGCTGGCGATGGCCTTGTCGGCCAGCAGGCGGCTGGAGTTGGCCAGCAACTCCAGGCTGCCGAGCAGGTTCTGGGCAATGATCGGCAGCATCACGTTGAGTTCGAAGTTGCCGGACTGGCCGGCGATGGTAATCACCGTGTCGTTGCCGATGACTTGTGCGGCAACCATGGCGGTGGCTTCCGGGATCACCGGGTTGACCTTGCCGGGCATGATCGAAGAGCCCGGCTGCAGGCCTTCCAGCTCGATTTCACCAAGGCCCGCCAATGGGCCGGAGTTCATCCAGCGCAGGTCGTTGGCGATTTTCATCAGGGACACGGCGGTGGTCTTGAGCTGCCCGGAGACCGCGACGGCCGTGTCCTGGGAGCCGATCAGCGCGAACAGGTTCTTGCCTGGGGTGAACTGGACGTGGGTCAGGCTGCTCAGTTGCTGGCTGAAGCGCGCTGCAAACTCCGGATGCGCATTGATCCCGGTGCCGACTGCAGTGCCACCCTGGGCCAGCGCCTGCAAACTCGGCAGCAGGTCTTGCAGATGACCGATATTGGCCTTGAGCTGCTGCGCCCAGCCATTGAGCACCTGGCTCATGCGCACCGGCATGGCGTCCATCAGATGCGTCCGACCGGTCTTGACGAAACGGTGCACCTCCTCGGCCTTGTGCTCGATCACCTGGACCAGGTGCAGCAGCGCCGGCAGGGTTTGCTCATGCAGCACCAGCGCCGCGCTGACGTGAATGGTGGTGGGGATGATGTCGTTGCTGCTCTGGCCGCAGTTGACGTGATCGTTAGGGTTGACCGGCTCGCCCAGCAAGCGGCTGGCGAGGGTCGCAATCACTTCGTTGGCGTTCATGTTGGAGCTGGTGCCGGAACCGGTCTGGAAGATATCCACCGGGAAATGCTGCATGAAATCGCCTTCCAGCAAGCCTTGGGCGGCATCAACGATGGCCTTGCCCTGGGCTTCGCTCAGTTGTTTCAGCTCGACGTTGGCTTTAGCGGCGGCAGCCTTGGCCAGGATCAACGCACGAATGAACTGCGCCGGCATGCGCTGGTGGCTGATGGGAAAGTTGTTCACCGCACGCTGGGTTTGTGCGCCATACAGGGCCTCGGCGGGCACTTGCAGTTCGCCCATGCTGTCGCGTTCGATACGGGTGTTACTCATCGGAAGATCCTTGCACCAGGTCAGAGTGAGAAATCGATGGCAGCAATTCGCAGGTCGCCAATTGCCAGGCAAAGGTCTGCCAGCGCTTGAGGCGGCAGGCACAGTGGGAAAGTTTTTCCAGGTCGCGCAACGGGCGCCAGGCCTGGTCCAGGCACATGGACCGCCAGTGCCAGGGCAAGGCGATGTCGGAGGCGGTGTCCAGCAGCAGGCGGAATGAGGTTTCGCCGATGGTCCACGGGTGGGTCGCAGTGCAACAGGCGAGGTACCGGCCTTCGGCCAGATAATGTTCGATCAGGCGGGGCTCGTCGGGAGCAAGGCCGCAACGAATCTGACGACTCATCCAACGCCAGCTTTCCAGGTAGGGATCCTCATGCAGGACAGAACTCATGATCCACACTCATTCGGTAATGATATTTATTATTAAATGATATTGAGAATCAAAACAATAGCCTGAGGGAATCACTCGGAATTCCAGGCACAAAAAAAGGCGCGCCACCCAATGGGTGGCGCGCCTTCTTTATGGCGTCTGTCGGCGGATTAGCTGCCGGCGACGGTCATCTTTTCGATCAACACCGAACCGGTGCGGATGTTGCTGCGCAGTTCCAGGTCATTACCCACCGCGACAATCTGCTTGAACATGTCACGCATGTTGCCCGCGATGGTCACTTCCTGCACGGCGAACTGGATTTCGCCGTTTTCCACCCAGAAACCCGCCGCACCACGGGAGTAATCACCCGTGACCATATTCAGGCCATGGCCCATCAACTCGGTGACCAGCAAGCCACGGCCCATGCGCCGCAACAGCGCCGCCTGGTCTTCATCGCCATGGGTGATGAACAGGTTGTGTACGCCACCGGAGTTGGCGGTGCTTGGCAGGCCGAGTTTGCGACCGGCGTAGGTGCCCAGCACATAGGACACCAGCTCACCGTTCTCGACGAACGGCTTGGCATAGGTGGCCAGGCCATCACCGTCAAACGACGAACTGCCCATGGCGCGCATCAGGTGCGGGCGCTCGTCGATGGTCAGCCATTCCGGGAACAGCTTCTGGCCAATCGCACCTTCCAGGAACGACGACTTGCGGTACAGGTTGCCACCGGAAATCGCCCCAAGGAAACTGCCGAACAAACCACCGGCCAGTTCCGCCGAGAACAACACCGGCACTTCACAGGTCGGCACCGGGCGCGCGCCCAGGCGGCTGGCAGCACGCTGCGCGGCACGCTGGCCGATGAGTACCGGGTCCATCAGCAATTCGCCCTGGCGGTTCACGTCGTACCAGTAATCACGCTGCATCTGGCCGTTGGCTTCGGCGATCATCACGCAGCTCAGGCTGTGACGCGTCGAGGCATAACCGCCGATAAAACCGTGGCTGTTGCCGTATACGCGGCAACCCTGATGAGTACTCAAGGTGGTGCCATCGGCGTTCTTGATCCGGCTGTCGGCATCGAATGCCGCCGCTTCACAGGTCAAAGCCTGTTCAATAGCCTGTTCCGGGGTGATGTCCCAGGCATGGAACAGGTCAAAATCCTTCAAGTCCCGAGCCATCAGGGCTGCATCAGCCAGGCCGGAGCTTTCATCTTCGGAGGTGTGCTTGGCAATCGCCAGTGCTGCTGCAACGGTTTCGCGAATCGCTTCCGGGCCGCTGGCAGAAGTGCTGGCCGAGCCCTTGCGCTGGCCCACGTACAAGGTGATGCCAAACCCCTGGTCGCGGTTGAATTCGACGGTTTCCACTTCCCGCTGGCGCACCGAAGTCGACAACCCCTGCTCCAGGGACACCGCCACTTCACAGGCACTGGCCCCCTGGCGCTTGGCCTCGGCAATGATCTGCTCGACTTGTTCCTGCAGTGCCGGTAACGCTTGCGGACCGACGCTTTGGGCTGCACTCATGGTTTTCTCCACTCAAATTCTGCTTTCGGTTAAGGCCTTCTAGCGACCGGGCCGGACAAGCGGCCCCCGACTGGTTATCATGGCGGCGTTTCTTTGCGGACTGCCACCATGGTTGATTCTTACGACGACTCCCTCGATGGGGAGAAAAGCAAATCTCAGGTCAAACGCGAGCTGCATGCTCTGGTTGACCTCGGCGAGCGCCTTACAACACTCAAGCCTGACTTGTGTGCAAAACTGCCATTGACCGACGCCCTGCGCCGGGCTCTGAACGATGCGCCCAAGCACACCGCGAATATCGCGCGTAAACGGCACCTCATGTTCATCGGCAAACTGATGCGCGACCAGGACACTGACGCCATTCTGACGTTGCTCGATCAACTCGATGCCTCCACTCGCCAGTACAACGAGCGCTTCCATAACCTGGAACGCTGGCGTGATCGCCTGATCGCTGGCGATGACGCGGTACTGGAGAAGTTCGTCATCGAGTACCCGGATGCCGATCGCCAACAATTGCGCTCCCTGATCCGTCAGGCCCAGCACGAACTGGCGCAAAGCAAGCCACCGGCCTCCAGCCGAAAAATCTTCAAATACATCCGTGAGCTGGACGATAGTCAACGCGGCCTGCGCTGACCCTCTTCCCCGGGTGGCGGCCTTCGCCACCCGAAGCTCCCGTTCTTACGACCCCGTGCCACCCACGGTGATCGCATCGATTTTCAAGGTTGGCTGGCCGACACCCACCGGCACCGACTGACCATCCTTGCCGCACGTCCCCACACCGCTGTCCAGCGACAGGTCGTTACCGACCATCGACACCTTGCTCATGGCTTCCGGGCCGTTGCCAATCAACGTTGCACCCTTGACCGGCGCGGTGATCTTGCCGTCTTCGATCAAATACGCCTCGCTGGTGGAGAACACGAACTTGCCGCTGGTGATGTCCACCTGCCCACCACCGAGGTTGGCGCAGTAGATGCCGCGTTTCACCGAGGCGATGATTTCGGCCGGATCGCTTTCGCCGCCGAGCATGTAGGTGTTGGTCATGCGCGGCATCGGCAGGTGCGCGTAGGACTCGCGACGACCGTTACCGGTGCGGGCCACGCCCATCAGGCGCGCGTTGAGCTTGTCTTGCATGTAGCCCTTGAGCACACCGTTTTCGATCAGCGTGGTGCACTCGGTCGGGGTGCCTTCGTCATCGACGCTCAACGAACCGCGACGCCCGGCCAGGGTACCGTCATCGACGATGGTGCAGAGCTTGGACGCAACCATCTCGCCCATGCGCCCGCTGTAGGCGGAACTGCCCTTGCGGTTGAAATCACCTTCCAGGCCGTGGCCCACCGCTTCATGCAGCAGCACGCCGGACCAGCCAGAGCCCAATACCACCGGCAACGTACCTGCCGGGGCCGGAATTGCTTCCAGATTGACCAGGGCCTGGCGCAACGCTTCACGGGCATACCCCATGGCGCGGTCTTCGGTGAGGAAATAACGGTAGTCGGTACGCCCACCGCCGCCATGGCCACCGCGCTCGCGACGGCCATTCTGTTCAACGATCACGCTGACATTGAAGCGCACCAGCGGCCGCACATCCGCCGCCAGGCCGCCATCGGTGGAGGCCACGAGGATGCGTTCCCACACCCCGGCCATGCTTACGGTGACTTGCTGGATACGCGGATCCAGGGCGCGGGTCGCCGCGTCCACACGCTTGAGCAGCTCGACCTTTTCGGCGCGGCTGATCACTTCCAATGGGTTATCCGGGGCATACAGCTGGGCCACGTCCTGGGTGCTGAACGCCTGCACCGTGCCGTTTTGCCCGGCACGGGAGATCGAACGCGCTGCGCGAGCCGCCAGCCCCAGGGCTTCCAGGGTGATGGCGTTGCTGTAGGCAAAGCCGGTTTTTTCACCGGACTGCGCACGCACACCCACGCCTTGGTCGAGGTTGAAGCTGCCTTCCTTGACGATCCCGTCTTCCAGGGCCCAGGACTCGGAAATCTGCCCCTGGAAATACAGGTCCGCAGCGTCGATGCCTGGCCCGGCCAGATCGCCGAGGACCGTTTGCAAGCTTTCGATGGTCACGCCACCAGGCGCCAGGAGGTGTTCACTGACTGAGGACAACAACTCGCTCATAGGTTTGGCCTTAAATTCATCGTTCTGAAGCAGGTCGCTGTGCGCCCTGCGAGAAAAAGCGCCGGTGGCCCGCCACCGGCATGCGCGTCCGTATCGACGCCTGTTCGCTGCTATCGCGTTCGGCCAACAACACCGCCTCGCCTTGATCCTGTTGTGCCAGCACGCGCCCCCATGGGTCGATGATCGCTGCATGCCCGAAGGTTTCCCTGGGCCCCGGATGCACGCCACCCTGGGCGGCCGCCAGCAGGTAGCACTGGGTCTCGATGGCACGCGCACGGATCAGCACATCCCAGTGCGCGGCGCCGGTTACCGCTGTAAAGGCCGAGGGCGCGGTGATCAACTCGGCACCCGCAGCGCGCAATTCGCTGTATAGCTCCGGGAAGCGCAAGTCGTAACACACCGTCAGCCCCAGGCGGCCGACCGGCGTATCCGCCACGACCACCTGGCTACCATGAGCATAGTCATCGGATTCACGATAACGACCCCGGACATCGGCCACATCGACATCGAACAGGTGCAGCTTGTCGTAGCGGGCAACGATTTCGCCCTGATCATCGATCAGCAGCGAGCAGGCATTGGACTTGGCGTTCGGCTGATCCTTTGGGGGCAGCGGCAAAGTGCCGGCCACTATCCATAAGGTGAGGTCGCGGGCGGTCTGTTTCAACCATGGCAGGATCGGACCTTCGCCCAAGGCCTCGGCGCGACCGATATCGGCCACATCGCGACGGCCCATGGCGGCGAAGTTTTCCGGGAGTACCGCAAGCCTTGCACCGCCCGCCGCCGCTTGCTCCAGCAGGCGCCGAGCCTGAGCCAGGTTGGCCAGCACATCGCTTTGGCTGACCATTTGAATTACCGCAAAGGACATGGGCCCACACTCCAGAAAAGGCATGAGGCCATGCTACTCCACAGGTACTCAGTTTGGCTTTTCAAATGGCTTGTCGAAGGTGATTTTCGGGTCCTTCCACGGGCCTTCTACCTTGTACTGCACGCTGGCGAAACGCGAAACACGGTCGCCAATCAGCTTGTCGATCAGGAACAGCGCCCCGCCAATGGCCGGCGCGCCGACGATCAATGCAGCAATCGGCAGGTTGTTGGTGACCGGCAGCGTCACCAGCAACTTGGCATCGACGCGATCAGCCACCAGGTCCAGGGTGCCGTTGATCTCCAGATTACTCGACGGGCCGGTCATGGTGATCGGCTCACGGGTTACAAACACGCCGTTACTGGCGGCCAGCAAGCCCTTGACCCGGTCATAACTCAAGCCCTTGCCAAGCAAGTCCGAGAAGTCCAGGCGCAGCCGGCGACCGATGGAGTTGAAGTTCAGCAAGCCAAACACCCGCAGGGCCTGCGCACCGCCGTCCACTTCAACAAACTGGCCTTTGCGGAAACTGGCGTCCAGGCTGCCGGAGAAACGCTTGGGACCTACCCAGGCCGGCGAACCCGGCCAGCGGCCGTCCACGTCCACGTGAAAATCTTCGCTGGTCACGCTCGGCGCAAATCCCCAGCCCTTGAGCACGTCGCCAATGTTCTTGCCATCGAGGCGGCCCTTGTACCAACTGCTGCTGGCACCGGGTGCACCTTCCCAACCGCCGGCGCCCTGGAGCACCATGCCCTTGAGCCCCAGGTTCAGGCTGTTGAACGCCATGCCCCTGGTGGTCGGGCGAACTTTCAGAGACCAGGCACCTACCAGGTCCGGGCCCTGGAACAACTGGGCAATCGAGATATCCAGCGCGGGAATATCCTTGGGATCAACATCAGCCAATGGGTCCGGCGCATTTTCATCCGCCTGCACGGTCGGATCCACCGCAGGCAGCTTCACGTACTGCAGGTTGACTGCAATCGGCGCGCCCTTGGCGTCCGGCAACCCCACGGTACCCTTGGCCTGCTGGCTGTCGAACTGCAAGCCCCAGGCAGCGGGTTTGCGGTCCAGCTGCAAGCTGACCTGGTCGAACTGGGTGCCGAAACCGGTCAGCTTGCCGACCTTGAAATCGGCCCCGCTCAACAACTGCTTGGCACTGCCACCCGGGTCGTTGCCGGCGTAGCGGTCCACGAGCTTTTTCCAGGGGTCGATATCCAGCTCCGACAACACGCCGCGGATTCGCAAGCCCTTGCCGGCCGGCAACACCGCATCGCCATCTCCCAGGAACAGCTCACCCCGGCCGTCGGCGAAATTGTCCGCCGGGGCGGCGAAGGTGAAGCTGCCCAACTCGCCATAATCGAACCAGTAACGGCGCTCCTTACCCTGCAAGGTCATGCGGAACACACTGTCGCGGCCCTGGCTCGCCGGCATGCCGAACGGCGCCGGCAGGTCCACGGCCACGCCCTTGAGGTTGGAGCTGACCATCAACTGGCTGTCGGCGCCATCGAGGTTGAGCTGCAATTGGTAGGGGATATCGCCGGACACCGGCAACGGCTGGCTGACCTTCAGCCAGTCAGTCAGCCGCTTGACGGTCACCTGCCCTTTCGCGGTGACGCGGGTGTTGAGGTCGCCTGGCTTGCCATCGGCGAAAATCTGCGCGGTGATCGGTCGGTCGAAGGCCTGGGCGCTGATGTTCTGGCCACTCAGGCCCTTGGCGCTGTCGAAGCGGAAATCACCCTTGAGCTGGCTCAGGTCCAGCGTAGGCTCGGCCAGTTGCAGGCGGGACTTGTCGGTCTTGAAATCCACCACGATCTTGGGATCGGCGCCCTTGGCCAGGGGAATATCCAGGTCCAGCTTGCCTTGCAGGTCGCCCTCGCCTTTCCAGCCGGCGAAGGTCGAGGCGGTGCCGATCGGCGCTTCCTGAAGGATTTTCAGGCCATCGCCCAGGCCACCGGCAAAGTTGCCGGTGAGCAGCAGGTGGCTGTCCTTGCCTTCGGGGGCGTGGGGAATGTTGACGTAGATATCATTGACCTTGGTGTCGAGCAGCTGGCCCTTGCTGGCCAGGATGCGCACGCCGCTTTCCTCGACAAACACTTCACCCTTGACCTTGCTCACGTGCGGCCAGCCCGGCTGGAATGCCAGCTCGGCATCATGCACCTTGAAGAACAGGCTGATATTGCGTGAGGCAGGCAGTGCGTCGTGGTTCAGCGAGCCTTGGTACTGGAAGAAGCCCTCGTCCACTGCCCCCTTGAGAATCGCAGTGCGCAGCCACTCATCGAGTGCCGGGCTCAACACCGCCGGCAGGTATTTGGGGGTGAAGCGGCCATCGCCGTCGACCATACCGACCCGCAGGTCCATGTAGTCTTCCTGGCTATGGTCGAAATGCAGGCGAATCAGGAAGTCGGCGGCGACCTTGCCCTCCTCGCCCAGCACCTTGATATACGGCGCGATCAGGGTGAAGCCTTCCTTGTCGAGCTTCCACGTCAGGCGGGCGTTGGCCTGGATGTACTGCCAGGGCTTGGCGAAGATCGGAAACAGGTGCAAGGAGAAATCCTTGCTGTCCATGCGCAGCTCACCCTTGCCCAGGTCACCGCTGATGCTGCCGCTGACATTGCGGGCTGCCGGTGCGCCGAAGTAAGCGTCGAAACCAATACGGTCGAGGTTGGCCGCGAAGCTCACGCGCTGGTCGGTGGTGTCTTGAGGCCGATAATCCAGCAACACGTTCCGCAGCGTGCCGGTGGCCTTCAGATGATCCAGGGTGGTGGCCACGGCTTCCGGCAAGGGTGCCAAGGCGTGCAGCAATGGCGTGATCGGCGTCAGGTCGAGGCGATCGGCCTGCAGGTTCCAGACTTCCTGGGCCTTGTCGGTGGCCAGGGTTTGCTGCAGTTGCAGGCGCGACTCCCAGCGGGTGTCGCCGAGGTTCATTGCGAGCGAGTCAAACAGCACCTTGAGGCCGCTGTCACTGCGTTGCAGGTACGCAGTGAGGGCCAGGTTCTCAATATGAGTCGGCTTGCGATCGGCATAGCTGCCCTTGAGCTGCGGGGCGTTGAGGCGCACGGCGGCGCTTTGCACGGTGCCCTTGGCCCAGGTCAGCCAGAATTCGCCGCCAGCCTTGAGTTCGGAAAGTTTCCATTGCTGGGTCAGTTTTGCCGGGATCCATTTTGCCCAGTCACTCTGGGGCAAGCTCAGGTAAGCCTCGGCTTCGCCGTCTTTCCACTGGCTGGCGCGGATTCGGGTGCGCAGGTTCAACGCCAGGGGCTGGCCGTCGGGCAGGGTCAGGCGCGCGTCCAGGCGCTGGCGGTTGGCGCCGGTCTGCAGGCTCACGCCGACATAGGTCAAGGTCAGCGGAGCCTGGTCGAACGGCTGCAGCGTCACCTGGCTGTCGAGCAATGAAACCTGCCCGACCATTTGCATGCGCGTCAGCAGTTGTTCGGGATCCAGCGGCTGGTCATCCTGCACCGGCAGGCCTTGCAGCGCCCAGTGGCCGTCCTGGTCTTCCTTCACGCTGACTTGCAGGCCGCTGACTTCCAGGTGGGCAATGCGCACTTCACGCGCCAGCAGGCTGGCCCAGATATCCGGCACCACTTGCACCTGGTCCAGGCGCAGGGCGCTGCTGCCCTCGCCGACCATCACGTCGTGAGCCAACAATACCGGCGCGAAGCCACTCCAGCGCCCTTCCAGGCTGCCGATGTTCACGGGCATATCCAGCGCAGTACGCGCCTTGGCCTCGATTTCGCCACGGTATTCCGCCACCAACGGCGTCAATTCACGGCCCAGGCTCACGTACACCGCCGCCAATACCAGCAGCAAGGCGCACAGGCCGAGGCCCCAGCGGGTCAGTGCGGCAAAAAAGCGTATCAGACGCTCCATGTCAGGCGACCCTCAAAGGCAATAGTCGGACGGCAGATCAAGGCCTGCCCGTCTCGTTGATAAGAACTAACGCGAATCAGAGCAGCACCACGTCATATTGTTCCTGGGAATACATGGTTTCGACCTGGAAGCGAATGGTGCGCCCGATAAAACCCTCCAGCTCGGCTACGTTGCCGGATTCTTCATCCAGCAAACGGTCGACCACCTTCTGGTTAGCCAGGACTCTATAGCCCTCGGCCTGGTAGGCGCGTGCCTCCCGTAAGATTTCCCGGAAAATCTCGTAGCAAACCGTTTCCGGGGTCTTCAACTTACCGCGCCCCTGGCAACTGCTGCACGGCTCGCACAGCACTTGCTCGAGGCTTTCGCGGGTGCGTTTGCGGGTCATCTGCACCAGGCCCAGCTCGGTGATGCCGATGATGTTGGTCTTGGCGTGATCGCGCTCCAGTTGCTTCTCCAGGGTACGCAGCACCTGGCGCTGGTGCTCTTCGTCTTCCATGTCGATGAAGTCGATGATGATGATCCCGCCCAGGTTGCGCAGGCGCAGCTGGCGGGCGATCGCGGTGGCCGCTTCGAGGTTGGTCTTGAAGATGGTTTCTTCGAGATTGCGATGGCCCACAAAGGCACCGGTATTCACGTCGATAGTGCTCATGGCTTCCGCCGGGTCCACCACCAGGTAACCGCCGGACTTGAGCGGCACTTTGCGCTCAAGGGCTTTCTGGATTTCGTCTTCGACCCCATACAGGTCGAAAATCGGCCGCTCGCCCGGGTAATGCTCCAGGCGATCGGCGATTTCCGGCATCAGCTCGGCAACAAATTGCGTAGTGCGCTGGAAGGTTTCCCGCGAGTCGATGCGAATTTTCTCGATCTTCGGGCTGACCAGGTCGCGCAAGGTGCGCAGGGCCAGGCCGAGGTCTTCGTAGATCACGCTCGGGGCGCCGATCGTCTTGATCTGCGCGCCGATCTGGTCCCACAGGCGACGCAGGTAGCGGATGTCCATGAGGATTTCATCGGCACCGGCACCTTCTGCGGCAGTACGCAGGATAAAGCCGCCGGCCTCCTTGATGCCTTCGAGCGCCACGCAGTCACTGACCACCTTTTTCAGGCGCTCGCGCTCGGCTTCGTCTTCGATTTTCAGGGAAATACCGACGTGGGCCGTGCGCGGCATGTACACCAGGTAGCGCGAAGGAATCGACAGTTGCGTGGTCAGCCGTGCGCCCTTTGAGCCAATCGGATCCTTGGTGACTTGCACCACCAGGCTCTGCCCTTCGTGCACCAGGGCGCTGATGCTTTCGACCGCCGGGCCTTCGCGCAGGGAGATTTCCGAAGCATGGATAAACGCAGCGCGGTCCAGGCCGATGTCGACGAACGCCGCTTGCATCCCCGGTAACACACGCACGACCTTGCCTTTATAAATATTGCCGACGATCCCGCGCTTTTGGGTGCGCTCGACGTGCACTTCTTGCAGAACACCGTTCTCTACCACCGCCACGCGCGATTCCATCGGCGTGATATTGATCAGAATCTCTTCACTCATGGCTGGGTCTCGTTCAGGCGTTTTCACAATAGTGACCGATCGCTTAAGGCTTGGCGCTGGAATACGGCGTTTAGCGCACGGTAAGGTTTTGCCAACAGGGTATGCCGAATTGGCCCAGCAGTTCTGCGGTTTCGCAGACCGGCAGGCCAACGACGGCAGAGTAGCTGCCATTGAGTCCGGCGACGAACACCGCCGCCAAGCCTTGGATAGCATAGCCGCCCGCTTTGTCCTGGGGCTCGCCGCTGTGCCAATAAGTGGTGGCTTCGTCCGCTGAAATCCTGCGAAAGCGCACACGACTGCTGACCAGCTGCGTTTCGCAACGCTGGCCGTCAATCAGGGCAATGGCCGTCAACACTTCGTGTTCACGCTCGGAAAGGGCCAGCAACATGGCCAGGGCATCGGCTTGATCCACAGGTTTACCGAGGATCCGGCCGTCGAGGATGACGGCTGTGTCCGCGCCCAGCACACAGGCGCCGGTGGCATCGGCCAAGGTCGCTCGACCGGCCGCAGCCTTGCCGCGCGCCAGGCGTTCTACGTAGGACGCGGGCGATTCATTTGTAAGGGGAGTTTCATCAATGGCGGCGCTGACGACGGTGAACGGCACGCCGATCTGTGTCAGCAGCTCACGCCGCCTCGGGGAGCCCGAGGCCAGATAAAGCGAATTCATGCAGACTCTCCCTGTAGGGTTCGATAACCAGGCAGAGCCTCGCGATCCATTCAATTGATTTTATAGCGACGACGCAATCCACGCAGGCCAAAACTGACCCAGGGCCACAACAGCGCGCTGACCAGCGCGGGCAACACCAGCGCCAGGGTCGGTTGGCGGTTGCCGGTCAAGGCGCTGAGCCACAGCTGTACCAACTGCGCCAGGCCGAAGATCACCAGGATCACCAGGCACTGTTGCCACATCGGAAACATCCGCAGGCGCTGCTGCAATGACAGCACCAGGAAGGTAATCAGGGTCAGGATCAGCGCGTTCTGCCCGAGCAGGGTGCCGTAGAGCACATCCTCCATCAGCCCCAGGCACATGGCCGTGACCATCCCGACCTTGTGCGGCAGCGCCAGGGCCCAGAACGCCAGCAGCAAGGCGAGCCACAGCGGGCGCAGGATCTCCATGAATTGCGGCAGCGGCGAAACGCTGAGCAGCAAGCCGATGGCAAAGGTCAGCCAGACGATCCAGCCGTTACGCGAATGAGTACCGGCCATTATTCTTCCCTCTGCCGAGTGGTTGCCGGGGCCGCGGCCGGTGGTTTGGCGGCGGCGGGCGGTTTGGCAGCGGCAGGTGTTGCAGCCGCAGGCTTGGCCGGACGCGCGCTATGGGCCACAGGCTTGACCGGTGTCGCAACCGGCGCGGCTGGCGTTGCCGGAGCGGCTGCCGGGGCAGCAGGTGCCGCCGGTTTTGGCACGGTGGCCGGAATGATCGGCGCGGTGCCGTTTTGCTTGTCTTCCGCTTCCTGGGCCTGGGCGGCTTCGTTGGCACGCTCTTCCGGGGTGCGGTTGTCACTGAACACCAGCAACAGGTAACGGCTGCGGTTCAACGCGGCGGTCGGCACGGCGCGCACAATGGCGAACGGCTGGCCGGAATCGTGGATCACTTCCTTGACCGTCGCGACCGGGTAGCCTGCCGGGAACCGCTGACCCAGGCCGGAGCTGACCAGCAGGTCGCCTTCCTTGATGTCGGCGGTGTCTGCGACGTGACGCAACTCCAGGCGTTCCGGGTTACCGGTACCGCTGGCAATCGCCCGCAGGCCGTTGCGGTTGACTTGCACCGGGATGCTGTGGGTGGTGTCGGTCAGCAACAGCACGCGGGAGGTATAAGGCATCAACTCCACCACCTGGCCCATCAAGCCACGGGCATCGAGCACCGGTTGGCCAAGGACTACGCCGTCGCGCTCACCCTTGTTGATGATGATGCGATGGGTGAAGGGGTTCGGATCCATACCGATCAACTCGGCCACTTCGACCTTCTCATTGACCAGCGCAGAGGAATTGAGCAACTCGCGCAGCCGAACGTTCTGCTCGGTGAGGGCCGCGAGCTTTTGCATGCGCCCCTGCAGCAGCAGGTTTTCGGTCTTGAGTTTTTCGTTCTCCGCCACCAGTTCGGTGCGGCTGCCAAATTGACTGGCGACACCCTGATAGAGACGCTGCGGCAGGTCAGTGATCCAGTACGTCTGCATCAGGACCAGCGACATCTGGCTACGCACTGGCTTGAGCAGTGTGAAGCGGGCATCGACCACCATCAGCGCAACCGATAGCACGACCAGCACCAACAGGCGCACGCCCAATGAGGGGCCTTTCGAAAAAAGCGGTTTAATAAGCCGCTCCTCCCAGGCAAATGTTTTCTTTATTCATACGGCATCAAACCGGCCTGGATGCAGATTGAAGAAGATAAACGCCAACAGGCAGCACTGCAAAGTGCTGCCTGTGAGCGAAACATGGGCAAACCAGCAAATTCTTATTCGCTGGAGAGCAGGTCCATGGTGTGTTTATCCATCATTTCCAGTGCACGGCCACCGCCGCGGGCGACGCAGGTCAACGGGTCCTCAGCGACGATCACTGGCAAACCGGTTTCCTGGGCCAGCAACTTGTCGAGGTCGCGCAGCAAGGCGCCACCACCGGTCAATACCAGGCCACGCTCGGCGATATCGGAAGCCAGTTCCGGAGGCGATTGCTCCAGGGCGCTCTTCACCGCCTGAACGATGGTGGCCAGGGACTCTTGCAGAGCTTCCAGCACTTCATTGGAGTTCAGGGTGAAGGCACGTGGAACGCCTTCGGCCAGGTTGCGACCGCGAACATCGACTTCGCGAACTTCGCCGCCCGGGTAAGCGGTACCGATTTCCTGCTTGATGCGCTCGGCGGTGGATTCGCCGATCAGGCTGCCGTAGTTGCGACGCACGTAGGTGATGATCGCTTCGTCGAAGCGGTCGCCGCCAACCCGTACGGATTCGGCATACACCACACCATTGAGGGAGATCAGGGCGATTTCAGTGGTACCACCACCGATATCCACCACCATCGAACCGCGCGCTTCTTCAACCGGCAGGCCGGCACCGATCGCAGCGGCCATTGGCTCTTCAATCAGGAACACTTCACGGGCACCGGCGCCAAGGGCCGATTCACGGATGGCACGACGTTCCACCTGGGTGGACTTGCACGGAACGCAGATCAGCACACGAGGGCTGGGCTGCAGGAAACTGTTTTCGTGAACCTTGTTGATGAAGTACTGCAGCATCTTTTCGCAGACACTGAAGTCAGCAATCACGCCATCCTTCATCGGACGAATGGCAGCAATGTTGCCCGGTGTTCGGCCCAACATGCGCTTGGCCTCGGTGCCAACGGCAACGACACTTTTCTGATTACCATGGGTCCGAATGGCCACAACCGATGGCTCATTCAGGACGATACCGCGCTCGCGCACGTAAATAAGGGTGTTGGCAGTGCCCAGGTCGATGGAAAGATCGCTGGAAAACATGCCACGCAGTTTCTTGAACATGGGAAAGGGACCCTAGGCAACGCGTGGGTAAAAAAGTGCGGCAAACTCTAACAACGACAGGGATTTTGGGCAAGGCGCCAATGTGCTAAATTGGCCGACTTTCTGTGCACCAACCCCCACAATCGCGGCCATATGACCGTAGAAATGCGGTAGTGTTCCTACAATCTAACACACGGATAGCTTCCGTTCTGTTTTCCACTGGAGAATCCCATGGCGCTTGAACGCTCCGACGTGGAAAAAATCGCTCATTTGGCCTGCCTGGGCCTCAATGAAGCCGATCTTCCACAGACCACCGCAGCCCTGAACAGCATTCTCGGGCTGGTCGACCAAATGCAAGCCGTGAATACCGACGGCATCGAGCCCCTGGCTCACCCGCTGGAAGCCAGCCAGCGCCTGCGCGCCGACGTCGTGACCGAGCGCAATAATCGCGAGGCTTACCAGTCCATCGCGCCAGCGGTCGAAAACGGCCTGTACCTGGTTCCGAAAGTCATCGACTAAAGGGAAAGAGCCTGCAATGCATCAATTGACTCTGGCCGAGATCGCCCGCGGTCTCGCCGACAAAAAGTTTTCTTCCGAAGAGCTGACCACGACCCTGCTGGCGCGTATCGCCGAGCTGGACCCTAAGGTCAACAGCTTCATCAGCATCACCGAAGAGCTGGCCCTGAGCCAGGCCAAGGCCGCCGACGTACGTCGTGCCAACGGTGAGAACGGCGCCCTGTTGGGTGCGCCGATTGCCCACAAGGACCTGTTCTGCACCCAGGGCATTCGCACCAGTTGCGGCTCGAAGATGCTCGACAATTTCAAGGCGCCCTACGACGCCACTGTGGTCGCCAAGCTGGCCGCTGCCGGGGCCGTGACCCTGGGCAAGACCAACATGGACGAATTCGCCATGGGCTCGGCCAACGAGTCGAGCCACTACGGCGCGGTGAAAAACCCGTGGAACCTTGAGCACGTGCCCGGCGGTTCGTCCGGTGGTTCGGCGGCCGCGGTTGCCGCTCGTCTGTTACCTGCCGCCACGGCCACCGACACTGGCGGCTCGATCCGCCAACCGGCCGCTTTCACCAACCTCACCGGTCTGAAACCGACCTACGGTCGCGTTTCCCGCTGGGGCATGATTGCCTACGCCTCCAGTCTCGACCAGGGCGGCCCCCTGGCACGCACCGCTGAAGACTGCGCAATTTTGTTACAAGGCATGGCAGGCTTCGATCCGCAGGACTCCACCAGCATTGATGAACCCGTGCCGGACTACAGCGCCAGCCTGAATACCTCGATCAAAGGCCTGCGCATCGGCGTGCCGAAAGAATATTTCAGCGCCGGCCTCGACCCGCGCATCGCCGAACTGGTGCACAACAGCGTCAAGGAGCTGGAAAAGCTCGGCGCCGTGATCAAGGAAATCAGCCTGCCGAACAACCAGCACGCGATTCCGGCCTACTACGTGATCGCGCCGGCAGAAGCGTCCTCCAACCTGTCGCGGTTCGACGGCGTGCGCTTCGGCTACCGCTGCGAAAACCCGAAAGACCTCACCGACCTGTACAAGCGCTCCCGTGGCGAAGGTTTCGGCGCGGAAGTACAACGCCGGATCATGGTCGGTGCCTACGCCCTGTCGGCCGGCTACTACGACGCGTACTACCTCAAGGCGCAAAAGATCCGTCGCCTGATCAAGAACGACTTCATGGCTGCCTTTAATGAAGTCGACGTGATCCTCGGCCCAACCACGCCGAACCCGGCCTGGAAGATCGGCGCCAAGACCGGCGACCCGATCGCCGAGTACCTGGAAGACCTGTACACCATCACCGCCAACCTCGCCGGTCTGCCGGGCTTGTCCATGCCTGCAGGTTTCGTCGATGGCTTGCCGGTGGGCGTGCAACTGCTCGCCCCGTATTTCCAGGAAGGCCGCCTGCTCAATGTGGCGCACCAGTACCAGTTGAACACTGACTGGCACACTCGCACCCCTACCGGCTTCTGAGGAGAACACTATGCAATGGGAAGTCGTGATCGGGCTGGAGATTCATACCCAGCTCGCCACCCAATCGAAGATTTTCTCCGGTAGCGCCACCACGTTCGGCGCAGAACCCAACACCCAGGCCAGCCTGGTAGACCTGGGCATGCCCGGCGTGCTGCCGGTGCTGAACCAGGAAGCGGTGCGCATGGCGGTGATGTTCGGCCTCGCCATCGATGCCGAGATCGGCCAGCACAACGTGTTCGCCCGCAAGAACTACTTCTACCCGGACCTGCCCAAGGGCTACCAGATCAGCCAGATGGAATTGCCGATCGTCGGCAAGGGCTACCTGGACATCCCGCTGGAAGACGGCACCATCAAACGTGTCGGCGTGACCCGTGCGCACCTGGAAGAAGATGCCGGCAAGAGCCTGCATGAAGAATTCAACGGCGCCACCGGCATCGACCTGAACCGCGCCGGCACCCCGCTGCTGGAGATCGTTTCCGAGCCGGACATGCGCAGCGCCAAGGAAGCCGTGGCCTACGTCAAGACGATCCACGCGCTGGTGCGTTACCTCGGGATCTGCGACGGCAACATGGCCGAAGGCTCCCTGCGTTGCGACTGCAACGTGTCGGTGCGGCCAAAAGGCCAGGCCGAGTACGGCACCCGCTGCGAGATCAAGAACGTCAACTCGTTCCGTTTCATCGAGAAGGCGATCAACACTGAAGTACGTCGCCAGATCGAGCTGATCGAAGACGGCGGCAAGGTGATCCAGCAGACCCGCCTGTACGACCCGAACAAAGACGAAACCCGCGCCATGCGCAGCAAGGAGGAAGCCAACGACTACCGTTACTTCCCCGATCCGGACCTGTTGCCGGTGGTCATCGAGGACTCGTTCCTGGCTGACGTGCGCGCCACGCTGCCGGAACTGCCACCGCAGAAACGCGAGCGTTTCCAGGCGCAGTTCGGTCTTTCGGTGTATGACGCAAGCGTGCTGGCGTCGAGCCGCGAGCAAGCCAACTACTTCGAAAAAGTCGTGAGCATTGCCGGCGACGCCAAACTGGCGGCCAACTGGGTGATGGTTGAGCTGGGCAGCCTGTTGAACAAACAGGGCCTGGAAATCGACGAAGCACCGGTGTCGGCAGAACAGTTGGGCGGCATGTTGCTGCGGATCAAGGACAACACCATCTCCGGCAAAATCGCTAAGACCGTGTTTGAAGCCATGGCCGCCGGCGAAGGCAACGCTGACGAGATCATCGAGAAGCGCGGCCTGAAACAAGTCACCGACAGCGGCGCGATTTCGGCCGTACTCGACGAGATGCTGGCAGCCAATGCCGAACAGGTTGAACAATACCGTGCGGCGGATGAAGCCAAGCGCGGCAAGATGTTCGGCTTCTTTGTCGGCCAGGCGATGAAAGCCTCCAAAGGCAAGGCCAACCCGCAACAGGTCAACGAACTGCTGAAAAGCAAACTCGAAGGCTAAACGCGGTGAAATGGTCGGAGCAGGACCTCACGTCCAACTCTGACCCCTTGTGGGAGCGGGCTTGTGTGGGAGCGGGCTTGCTCGCGAAAGCGGTGGATCAGTCAGCCTATTCGTTGCCTGACACACTGCATTCGCGAGCAAGCCCGCTCCCACCCAAGCCCGCTCCCACATCTGTAAGGGGGAAACCTTGAAAATGAAGCGTCTACTCGGCCTGTTGGCCCTGTTCTCTCTGCTCGCCGGCTGCGCCAGCGGCCTCATCGACCCCAACGGCTATGACGAAACCGGTTCCGCTTCCTACTACGGCGCCAAACACCACGGCAACCGCACTGCCAGCGGTGAACCGTTCAACCAGAATGCCCTGACCGCCGCCCATCGTCGCCTGCCCTTCGGCACGCAGGTGAAGGTCACCAATCTCGACAACAACAAAAGCGTCGTTGTCCGCATCAATGATCGCGGCCCGCATACCCGTGGGCGCCTGATCGACCTTTCACGCAAGGCCGCCGAACAGATCGGTATGATCGGCAGCGGCACCGCGCGCGTTCGCGTGCAAGCCCTCAGCAACTGACCGACGGAGCCCAGGCCATTTCCGCATTAACCGCCCTCTCGCCCTTTAGCCTGATCGAACTGATCAGCGGCCTGCTGCTGTTGATCTTCGGCGCAGAAGTATTAGTGCGTGCCGCCGTGCGCCTGGCGGCCAGCCTCAAGGTGCGCCCGCTGATCATCGGCCTGAGCATCGTCGCCTTCGGCAGCAGCGCGCCGCAGATGGCGATCAGCTTGCAAGCGACCCTGGCGGACAACACCGACATCGCCGTGGGCAGTGTGATCGGCAGCAGCATCTTCAACACCCTCGTGACCCTTGGCCTGGCAGCCCTGATCATTCCGCTGCGGGTCTCCCGGCAACTGGTACGCCTGGATATCCCGATGATGATCATCGCCAGCCTGCTGGTGTTTGTGCTAGCCGCCAATGAAGAACTCACGCCGATCGATGGCCTGTTACTGCTGGTGGCCCTGGTGGCCTACCTCGGCGTGCTGCTCTACCAGACCCGCCACTCCCGCCGCCCGCGCACCCGGGACACTGTGGTGCAGGCGCCGTGGCTGAGCAGCGTGCTGCTGATGCTCGGTGGACTGTTGATCCTCGTACTGGCCGGGCACCTGCTGCTGGGCGCGGCGGTGGACGTGGCCTCTGACCTGGGCCTGTCGGAACGCATCATCGGCCTGACGCTGATTGGCGTCGGCACTTCCCTGCCCTGCCTGGCCACCTCGCTGATCGCCGCCCTGCGCGGCCAGCGGGAAATTGCCGTGGGCAACGTGATCGGCAGCAACCTGTTCAACCTGCTTGGGGTGCTGGGCTTTACCGCCCTCGTGGCGCCCTCGCCGTTGTCGGTGTCGCCCAATGCCCTGGATTTCGACCTGCCGGTAATGCTCGGCGTGGTCGCCCTGTGCCTGCCGGTGTTTTATTCGGGCTACCGCGTCACCCGGGCCGAAGGCCTGGTGTTCCTGGGCCTGTACCTGGTGTACGGGCTGCACGTGGTGTCGTTCACCTTCGGCATGCCGCTGGCCAACAAGCTTGAACAACTGATGCTGTATTACGTCCTGCCAGCGCTGGTGGCTTTCCTGTTGTTCACCTCGCTGCAAGCCTGGCGCCGCCAACACAAGAGGGAATCGCAATGACCGAACAGAAAAAGCCCGGCGTTGAAATGCGCCGCCAGGTGATGGGTGATTTGTTTGTCGATCGGGCGCTGGGCAATGCCACGGAGTTCAGCCAGCCGCTGCAGGATTTCGTCAACGAGCATGCCTGGGGCAGCGTGTGGAATCGCGAAGGGTTGCCGCTGAAAACCCGCAGCCTGATCACCCTCGCCGCGTTGACCGCCCTCAAGTGCCCGCAGGAACTCAAGGGCCACGTGCGCGGCGCGCTGAACAACGGTTGCACCGTGGAGGAGATTCGCGAGGCGCTGCTGCATTGTGCGGTGTATGCCGGTGTGCCGGCGGCGATTGACGCCTTCCGCGCCGCGCAGGAAGTGATCGACAGCTACCAGAAAGACGCCTAGATCCAGCCACCCGCCTGCAACACGAAAATCCCGATATTCGTGGTCACCGCCGCCATCAGGGTGGTGATCACGATAATCGCGGCCGCCAGTTCATGATTGCCCTCCGCCGCCCGCGCCATGACAAAACTGGCCGCCGCCGTGGGCGCGCCGAAGTACAGGAACAGAATCCCCAACTCCGGCCCGCGAAACCCCAGCAGCCACGCCCCCAGGGTCGCGATCACCGGCAGCCAGACCATCTTCATCAGGCTGGCGCTCAGGGCCATGTCGCCGCTTTTGCGCAGTGCCGCCAACGACAACGTGCCACCGATACAGATCAACGCCAATGGCAACGTCATGTCCGCCAGGTACTGCCCGGAGGATTCCAGCCAGCCAGGCAAGCCAATCTGGAAGTACGCGAAGGGCGCCGCCGCGATCACGCTGATGATCAACGGGTTGGCCAGCACGCTTTTGAAAATGCTCCACGGGTCGGACTTGATCACCGGGCTGTACACCGCCAGCACAATGGTCGACAGGGTGTTGTAGAACAGGATCACCAGCGCCGCGAGCACCGCGCCAAGGGAAATCCCGTAGTCGCCGTACATACTGGCGGCCAGGGCCAGGCCGATCACCCCGTTGTTACCGCGAAACGCGCCTTGGGCATAGATGCCGCGATCTTCCCGCGGGCATCGAAAGATCGCCCAGCCCCAGGCCAGGGCGAAACTCACCAGCGTGGCGACGGCGAAGTAGATCAGCAGGCCCGGCTTGAGGGCTGAATGCAGGTCGGCATGGAGAATCCCGAGGAACAGCAACGCCGGCATGGTGACGTTGAACACCAGGGCCGAAGCGATGTGGATAAAGTTGTCGTTGATCCAGTTGATGCGCTTAAGCAGGACGCCCAGGAACAGCATGGCAAACACCGGCGCGGTGATGTTCAGGGTTTGTAGGAAGATTGCCAGCATGCCGGAGAGAACCTTGGGTGGGCGTCGGTAGGTGGCTAATGATAAGCCAGCATGGCCAGCTTCGTCTGGACTACCGCTTTCGCGAGCAAGCCCGCTCCCACATTTGACCGAGTTCTACCTTTGGAATGCAGTCAAATGTGGGAGCGGGCTTGCTCGCGAAGCAGGCGACTCGGTCTTAAGTAATCGGCGCGGGATTGAACAACGTAATGTCGTTATGCAGCTTGTGCTGCTCCGCCCATGTCTGCTTCTTGCCGCTGGCCACATCCAGGTAGAAGTGGAACAACTCCCAACCCAGCTCCTCAATCGTTGCCCGGCCGGTGGCGATCCGCCCGGCGTCGATGTCAATCAGGTCAGGCCAACGCTGCGCCAGCTCCGTCCGGGTCGAGACCTTCACCACCGGCGCCATCGCCAGCCCATAGGGCGTGCCACGCCCGGTGGTGAACACATGCAAATTCATCCCCGCCGCCAACTGCAACGTGCCGCACACAAAATCACTCGCCGGCGTGGCGCAAAAGATCAGGCCCTTGCGATTGAACCGCTCACCGGGGCCAAGCACGCCGTTGATCGCACTGCTGCCCGACTTGACGATGGAACCCAACGACTTCTCGACAATATTCGACAACCCACCCTTCTTGTTCCCGGGCGTAGTGTTGGCGCTGCGATCCGCCTCGCCCTTGGCCAGGTAGCGGTCGTACCAGTCCATTTCCCGCACCAGTTCCCGGGCCACGTCCTGGTTCTCGGCACGGGAAGTCAGCAGGTAGATCGCATCGCGCACTTCGGTCACTTCGGAAAACATCACCGTCGCGCCCGCCCGCAACAGCAAATCCGAGGCATAACCCAGCGCCGGGTTGGCGGTAATCCCCGAGAACGCATCACTGCCGCCACACTGCATGCCGAGGATCAACTCCGACGCCGGTACGGTTTCCCGCCGGCGCAGGTCGAGTTTCTTCAGGCGGGTTTCGGCCAGTTCCATGATCTGTTCGATCATTTCGGTAAAGCCGTGGCTGGAGTCCTGCAACCGATACAGCCATGGCTCACTCAGGTCTACCGAGCTGTCGTTTTCATGCATCACCTGCCCGGCTTGCAACTTCTCGCAACCCAGGCTGATCACCAGGGCTTCACCGCCCAGGTTCGGATTGCGCGCCAGGTTACGCACGGTGCGGATCGGGATGTAGGCGTCGGTGGCCGTGATCGCCACGCCGCAGCCGTAGCTGTGGGTCAGCGCCACCACGTCATCGACGTTCGGGTACTTGGGCAGCAACTCGTCCTTGATGCGCTTCACCGCATGGTCCAGCACGCCCGTGACGCACTGCACCGTGGTGGTAATTCCGAGGATATTGCGCGTGCCCACGGTGCCGTCGGCATTGCGATAACCCTCGAAGGTAAAACCCTCCAGCGGCGCCTGGGTCTCGGGCACTTCAGTGGACAGCGGCAAGCTGTCCAGCGGCGGCGCCGTGGGCATGCGCAGTTGATCTTCCTGCACCCAACTGCCGCGGGGAATCGGGCGCAGGGCATAACCGATGGTCTGGCCGTAGCGAATGATGCGGCCGCCTTCGGGGATGTCTTCCAGCGTCACCTTGTGGCTTTGGGGAATGAAATCCACCGTCACCAGGCCGTCGGGAAACTCGGTCCCCGCCGGTACGCCCTGGTCGTTGACCACAATCACCACGTTATCCAGCGCGTGCAAACGGATGGAGCGTGGCGAATCGGCATGTTCAATCAACTGCATGACGCGGGCCCCTTCAGGAATGCGCTTGGGAAAGTTTAGTCATCTCGGGGCCTTTGGCCGGCGGCTCTTTGAGCACCACACGCTTGATCGGGCCGACGATTACCAGGTAGCTGAACACCGCCAGCAATGCGTTGGCACCGACAAACACCAGCGCCCACTTGAAGGAGCCTGTGGTGCTGATGATGTAGCCGATCACGATCGGGGTGCTGATGGACGCCAGGTTGCCGAACATGTTGAACAAACCGCCACTCAAGCCAGCGATTTGTTTCGGCGAGGTGTCGGACACCACCGCCCAGCCCAGTGCGCCAACGCCTTTACCGAAGAAGGCCAGGGCCATGAAGCCCACCACCATCCATTCGATGTCCACGTAGTTGCACGCGACAATGCTGCTGGAAATCAGCAAGCCACCAATGATCGGCGCCTTGCGGGCGAAGGTCAGCGAATGGCCCTTGCGCAGCAGGTAGTCGGAAATCACCCCGCCCAACACGCCGCCGATAAAGCCGCAGATCGCCGGCAAGGACGCGATGAAGCCAGCCTTGAGAATCGTCATGCCGCGTTCTTGAACCAGGTACACCGGGAACCACGTCAGGAAGAAATAGGTGATGCCATTGATGCAGTACTGGCCCAGGTACACGCCGAGCATCATGCGGTTGGTCAGCAACTGACGGATGTAATCCCACTTCGGGCCGTCGGTTTTCTTGCCTCTGCCCTTGTCCTGGTCCATGTCGACCATGGCCCCGTTGGCAGCGATGTGCTGGAACTCGGCCTCGTTGATCATCGGGTGCTGGCGCGGGCTGTGGATAACTTTCAGCCAGATCAGCGAGAATACGATACCGATGCCGCCCATCACCACGAACACGTGCTGCCAGCCGAAGGTGTAGACGATCCAACCCATCAGCGGTGCGAACAACACAGTCGCGAAGTACTGCGCCGAGTTGAAGATCGCCGAGGCGGTGCCGCGTTCAGCCGTAGGAAACCATGCCGCCACGATGCGCGCATTTCCGGGGAAGGATGGCGCTTCAGCCAGGCCCACCAGGAAGCGCAACATGAACAGCGCAACGATGGCCGTGGAAACACCGAACTCACCGACATAGCCTTGCAGCACGGTGAACAGTGACCAGGTGAAGATACTCAGGGCGTAGACTTTTTTCGAACCGAAGCGGTCCAGCAGCCAGCCGCCGGGAATTTGCCCGGCCACGTAGGCCCAACCGAATGCGGAGAAGATATAGCCAAGGGTGACCGCGTCGATGCCGAGGTCTTTTTGCAGGCTGGAGCCGGCAATGGCGATGGTGGCCCGGTCGGCGTAGTTGATCGTGGTCACCAGGAACAGCATGAGCAGGATCAAATAGCGGACATGGGTCGGCTTGGTCGCTTGCATGAAGATGTACTCCCACTAATTATTTTTTTTGCGGGTAATCAAATTGTAAGCCTGTGGCGGGCACGGACCCGCCACAGGGTGCAGCCGTTACGAACCGATGTAGCTGGTTTTCACCACGGTGTAGAACTCTTGCGCATAGCGACCCTGCTCACGCGAACCGTAGGATGAACCCTTACGGCCGCCGAATGGAACGTGGTAATCCACACCGGCAGTCGGCAGATTGACCATCACCATCCCGGCCTGGGAATGACGCTTGAAGTGGTTGGCGTATTTCAGCGAGGTGGTGGCGATACCGGCCGAGAGGCCGAACTCGGTGTCGTTGGCCATCGCCAGCGCCGCCTCGTAATCCGCCACGCGCACCACGTTGGCCACCGGGCCGAAGATCTCTTCACGGCTGATGCGCATCGCGGCTTCGCTGTCGGCAAACAGCGTCGGCGCGAGGAAGTAGCCTTCGGTGTCGCAGGTCACCAGCTCACCGCCGCTGACCAGCCGGGCGCCTTCGCTCTGGCCGATGTCGATGTACTTCAAGTCCTGGTCCAGCTGGGCCTGGGAAACCACCGGGCCGATGTCGGTGCCGGTTTTCAGGGCGTGGCCGACCTTGATCGACTTCATCCGCTCGGCCATGGCCGCGACGAACTGGTCGTGAATCCCGGCGGTGACGATAAAGCGGCTGGACGCGGTGCAACGCTGTCCGGTGGAGTAGAACGCGCTCTGCACCGACAGCTCGACGGCTTGCTTGAGGTCGGCGTCGTCGAGAATGATCTGCGGGTTCTTGCCGCCCATTTCCAACTGCACCTTGGCCTGGCGCGACACGCAGCTGACGGCGATCTGACGACCCACGCCCACCGAGCCGGTGAAGCTGATGCCGTCGACTTTCGGGCTGTTGACCATGGCATCGCCGACCACACGGCCGCTGCCCATCACCAGGTTGAACACACCGGCAGGGAAGCCGGCGCGGGAGATGATTTCGGCCAGGGCCCAGGCGCAGCCCGGTACCAGTTCAGCCGGTTTGAGCACCACGCAGTTGCCGTAGGCCAGGGCCGGGGCGATCTTCCAGGCCGGGATGGCAATCGGGAAGTTCCACGGCGTGATCAGGCCAACCACGCCCAACGCCTCACGGGTCACTTCAACGTTGACGCCCGGACGCACCGACGGCAGGTAGTCGCCGGACAGGCGCAGGCATTCACCGGCGAAGAATTTGAAGATGTTACCGGCGCGGGTCACTTCGCCGATGGCTTCCGGCAGGGTCTTGCCCTCTTCCCGGGCCAGCAGGGTGCCGAGCTCTTCGCGACGGGCGAGGATTTCGGTACCGACTTTATCCAGCGAATCATGACGCGCCTGGATCCCGGAAGTGGACCACGCCGGAAAAGCAGCGCGCGCAGCGTCGATGGCCGCGTGAACCTGGGCGAGGTCAGCCTTGGCGTATTCGCCAATGACATCAGACAACTCCGACGGATTGATGTTGGCCGAGTAGTCGGCGCCGGCAACCCACTGGCCACCGATGTAGTTTTCAAAACGCTTGGCTTGGGACACGAATTCTCTCCTGACGCAAAAAGCCGCTGATTACTCAGCGGCCTTGGTGATGGGTTATTGCGCGCCTTGCTTGTCGATCAACGCGGCCAGGGCTTCGTATTCTTCCGGCAGCAGATCGGTCAGCGGGGTACGCACGGGGCCTGCGTCGTAGCCGACGATTTTCGCCCCGGCCTTGACGATGCTCACCGCGTAACCGGCCTTGCGGTTACGGATGTCGAGGTACGGCAGGAAGAAGTCGTCGATGATCTTGCCGACGGTGGCGTGATCTTCCCGGGCAATGGCGTGATAGAAATCCATCGCGGTTTTTGGAATGAAGTTGAACACCGCCGAGGAGTACACCGGCACGCCCAGGGCCTTGTAGGCAGCGGCGTAAACCTCTGCAGTCGGCAAGCCGCCCAGGTAGCTGAAACGGTCACCGAGGCGACGACGGATCGACACCATCAATTCAATGTCACCCAGGCCGTCCTTGTAACCGATCAGGTTCGGGCAGCGCTCGGCCAGGCGTTCCAGCAGCGGCGCGGTCAGGCGGCAGACGTTGCGGTTGTAGACCACTACACCGATCTTGACCGACTTGCACACCGCTTCAACGTGGGCGGCAACCCCATCCTGGCTGGCTTCGGTCAGGTAGTGCGGCAGCAGCAGCAAGCCTTTGGCGCCAAGACGCTCGGCTTCCTGGGCGTACTCGATGGCCTGGCGGGTGGCACCGCCGACACCGGCAAGAATCGGCACGCTGGTGGCGCAGGTATCAACGGCGGTTTTCACCACTTGCGAATATTCGCTGGCCGCCAGGGAGAAAAACTCACCGGTGCCGCCAGCGGCGAACAAGGCGGTAGCGCCATAAGGGGCCAGCCATTCCAGACGCTTGATGTAGCCCGCCTGGTGGAAATCACCCTGGGCATTGAAATCGGTCACCGGGAAAGACAGCAGACCGTGAGAGAGGATGGACTTCAGTTCTTGTGGATTCATTATTCGAACACCCTGGGCGAAGACTTTCTGTTGTGAGATTACGGATGGTTATCTTGATGTCGTACGTCATCGTACAACTATAAAAATATTCGTCAACTGCAATTCATCGCCGCCCTTCTCGATTGCTGCTTTCTTGACGTAGGAAGTTTTTCCTCTATGCTCGGAATAACTGTATATACGTACAGTTATTACGGAAGATTCCTACGACATAGCAAGGAGCTAACATGTCAGATCTTGAACTCGCCACACCTGTGAAAACCCCGCCAACCCTGCGTTTTGAAGGCGGCGAACACACCGCCATCGGCGACGACACCCTGTTGCGTTTCGTCAAGGACGCCCCGCCGATTCCCGCCCGGCAGGTCGAATTGCACCTGCCCAATGGCCTGGCCCTGAGCTACGGCCAGATCATCGCCCTGGGCGGTGATTTCTATGGCATCCCCGGGCGCCCCATCAACGAAGGCACATCGCCCGCTGATCGTGTGCAGCGCTTTACCGATGCATTCAACTCGCTGGCGGTATTGCCAGCATCACGGGAAGAAGCGGGCAAGATCCTCGCGGTGATGCAAAAGGAGATCAATGCGGTCAACCAGGCGATCAAGGATGGCAAGCAACCCCATGAAGCCTATGACGCGCTGGGTGACACCTTGTCCGAGGAATGGAACCGCATCACCGGCGGCGGCAGTGCCGTCTCGGCGCTGATTCCACTGGGGCGCTACCTGAAACTGGCGGCAGACAATGCCGACCACTTTGGCGAATGGGCTTTGGCGGCCTATCTGGCGGGGCATACGGCAGCCTTGCAACAAGCCGTCGTGGCGCATCAGACCGGCACCGACCAGGCGCTGGAACTGGCCTATGCCATGAACAGCTTTGCTGATCACTTTTTGACCGATCTATTTTCCGCCGGGCACCTGCGGGTACCGCGCAAGCAACTGGCGGCGGTGGTGACACCGGGTGAACTGGGCTCGCTGATCAGCCGCTTCATGCACGATGAAGACAGCAAGTTCGGGCTCAATGTGCGCAACGCCCTGGGCGAGCAGTGGCATGCCTACGGTGATAAACGCTATTTCGACAGCAACGATGCGGCCAACCGCGCCATGGTCAAACGCGCCGTGCAGGCCTCGGCCGATGAGATCTTCGAAACGTTTATCAGCGGCATGGCGCCCTCCCCGGCCAACTTCAAGGCACCGCTGTATGTGCCGGACCTGAACGCCGCGCAGAACCCGGCGAACAACTTCTCACCGCTGTTCAAGGCTGAAGGCGACAAGGTGCTGCGACGCAAGGACGTCAACAACCTGAACGACAAGCAGTGGACCAGTGACTGGTGGGGTTGGAGCACGTATCTGCTGCTCAAGGACTACACGCCGAATCAGCCGGCCTGAAAGACGTAAGTTAAGCCTCGCGCACTAACCTGTGGCGAGGGAGCTTGCTCCCGTTGGGCTGCGAAGCAGCCCCGGCAAGAACACGAGGTTCTTTCAGACAGAACTCGGGGCAATGGATTTGGGGCCGCTGCGCGGCCCAACGGGAGCAAGCTCCCTCGCCACAATGAGCTTTCAAGCCACACGCTTACGTCCAGCCTGGAATCAACCGCGCTGCGCTTCCGCCTCTTCATGGGCATGGCGCAGCCGCTCACGGCTGTTGGTCAGGTGCAACCGCATGGCCGCCCGCGCCGCATCCGAATCCTGGCGCGCGATCGCCTCATAGATCTCTTCGTGTTCGCGGCTCAGGCGGCTCATGTAGTGCTGCTGGTCATCATGGGCCAGGCGTGCCGAGTTCAGCCGCGTGCGCGGAATGATGCTGGTGCCCAGGTGGGTCATGATGTCGGTGAAGTAGCGGTTGCCGGTGGACAGGGCAATCTGCAGGTGGAACTGGAAGTCCGACGCCACCGCATCACCGGCGTGGGCCGCACTTTCGTTCAGCGCATCGAGGGCAGCACGCATGCCGGCCAATTGCTCGTCACTACGGCGCTGGGCAGCAAGCCCGGCAGACTCCACTTCCAGGCTGATCCGCAGTTCAAGGATGGCCAGCACATCACGCAGGGTGACGACAGTGGCCGGATCAATCCGGAAACCGCTGGGGCTTGGCGTATCCAGCACAAAGGTACCGATGCCATGGCGGGTTTCTACCTGCCCGGCGGCCTGCAATCGCGAGATGGCTTCACGCACCACGGTGCGGCTGACCCCATGGGCGTCCATGATCGCCGACTCGGTGGGCAGTTTGTCGCCACGTTTGAGTTGGCCGTCGCGGATCTGCTCGGACAACACCGTGACCAATTCCTGGGCAAGGCTGCGGCGCTTGCGGGGAAGACGAGGGGCGGCGCTGGAGTTTTCCATGATGAATCATCTATCTCGGCGATCTGAAGCACGCATGATAGCCCATGGCGGTTGTACGATCACCGTCCTGTCATGACTTTCATCTATAAGCGCCGGGGTTTTCGCCAGGCAAAAAAATGCCCCGGCATCGCCGAGGCATTTTCAACGCTGGCCCGAGGGCCCGCGCCTTGTTACTTCACCACTTTCAGACTCGGCCGACCGCTTGGACGCGGTGGCTCGGAATCCGGCGGCGGCACATCATCTTCGCCTTCGAGCTCGATCGCTTCGTCATCCTCAAGGGAAGACTCCAGATCAAACACCATGCCCTGGCCATTTTCCCGGGCGTAGATCCCGAGGATGGCACCGATGGGCACGAACAGCGTATGCGGCACACCGCCGAAACGCCCTTCAAAGCTGACCGCTTCATTGTCCATGTGCAGGTGTCGCACGGCACTGGGTGAAACGTTCAGGACGATTTGTCCGTCACTGGCAAAACCTTGCGGTACCTGAACCGCGGGAAACTCGGAATTGACCAGCATGTGCGGGGTGCAATCGTTGTCCACTATCCACTCATAGAGCGCGCGGACCAGGTAAGGTCGACTGGAGTTCATCAACGGCTCCTTAAGCCTTAGCGCATATCGCGTTCGACACCAGACAGACTCGCCTGGAAAGCCTCACGCGCAAACTGGCGCTCCATGTAGTCAAGCAGCGGCTTGGCAGGCCGCGGCAGTTCTATGCCCAAAATCGGCAAGCGCCAGAGTATGGGTAATAGGCAGCAATCCACCAGACTTTGTTCCTCGCTGAGGAAAAAAGGTTTGTCGGCAAACAACGGCGAAACACCGGTCAGGCTCTCGCGCAATTCCTTGCGCGCCTGAACCCGGGCCGCTTCCTTGCTGCGTGAATCCAGAATCAGGTCCACCAGGCCACACCAGTCACGCTGGATCCGATGGATCAGCAGGCGGCTGTTGGCACGCGCCACCGGATACACCGGCAGCAACGGTGGATGGGGATAACGCTCATCCAGGTATTCCATCACCACGGTTGACTCCCACAACGCCAGGTCACGATCGACCAGGGTGGGCAAGCTGCCGTAAGGGTTCACTTCGATCAGTTTCGGCGGGTGACGTCCCACCTCCACACTGATGATCTCTGCGCTGACACCCTTCTCTGCGAGCACGATGCGTACTCGGTGGGAATAGTGGTCGGCGGGGTCGGAGTAACAGGCCAACCGATTGGTCACGCCCATGGCGGTCCTCCTCGCTTGTTGAAATTATCGGAAGCTCAAAAACGAGCGCGCCCAGTGAGCATCTCCGTGACGCCTGGATAAACCAGACTTACCTTCAGAGATGCCGCTGGGCGCGCAAGATTAACAGCAATTACTTACGGTTGGATCAATGCACATCCTTCCAGTATTCGCGTTTCAGCAGATAGGCGAACACGAAGAAGAAGGCCAGGTACAGCAACACATAGGTACCAATGCGCTGATGCTGCAGCTTCACTGGGTTGGCCGAGTAGGCCAGGAAGGTCACCAGATTCTTGACCTTCTCGTCGAACTGCTCTTCGTTCAGCGTGCCGGTCTTCGGCACTATGGTCAGCTGATCGCACGCTTCATGAGTCAAAGGCGTACCGGTGAGCGGATCATACTGCTTCTTGCCGTCTTCGACGATTTGTACTTGCTTGCATCCTACCACTTGGCGACCTTGCAGGCCGACCAGAACGTTAGGCATACCGACGTTCGGGAACACTTTGTTGTTCACGCCGTAGGGACGCGTCGGGTCTTCATAGAAGGATTTCAGGTAGCCATAGAGCCAATCGGTGCCACGCACACGGGCCACCAGGGTCAGGTCGGGCGGTGCAGCCCCGAACCAGGTCTTGGCGTCGGCCGGTTGCATGCCGATGGTCATGTGGTCGCCGATCTTCGCCCCGGTGAACACCGAGTGGCTCAGCATCACGTCATGGGGAATGCCCAGGTCGTCGGCCACGCGCTCGTAACGCTGGAACTTGGCGCTGTGGCAGCCCATGCAGTAGTTGGTGAACGTACGCAGCCCGTCCTGCATTGCGGCTTTGTCCGACACGTCGATGTCGACTTTTTCCAGCTCTGGGCCGTGTTCAGCGGCGAAAGACAGCAGCGGCAGGGCCGCAAGAATGAATGCAACGAATAATTTTTTCATCAGCCAGTCACCCTTTCCGGTACCGGTTTGGTCTTCTCGAGCCGGGTATAGAACGGCATCAGAATGAAGTAGGCGAAGTACAGGAAGGTGCAGACCTGCGACAGCAACGTACGCTCCGGGGTCGGCGCCAGTACGCCCAGTACACCCAGGATCACGAACGCAATGCAGAACACCCACAGCCAGATCTTGCTCAGCCAGCCCTTGTAGCGCATGGACTTGACCGGGCTACGGTCGAGCCACGGCAGCACGAACAGCACTGCAATCGCTGCGCCCATGGCGATAACGCCCATGAGTTTGTCGGGAATCGCCCGCAAGATCGCGTAGAACGGAGTGAAGTACCAGACCGGGGCAATGTGTTCCGGGGTCTTGAAGGCGTTCGCCTGTTCGAAGTTCGGTTTCTCGAGGAAATAACCGCCCATCTCCGGGAAAAAGAACACGATCGAGCAGAAGATGAACAGGAACACCACCACACCGACGATATCTTTCACGGTGTAGTACGGGTGGAACGGAATGCCGTCCAGTGGTACGCCGTTTTCGTCCTTGTGCTTCTTGATATCCACGCCGTCGGGGTTGTTCGAACCCACTTCGTGCAACGCCAGGATGTGCAGCACTACCAGGCCCAGGATCACGATCGGCAAGGCCACCACGTGCAAGGCGAAGAAGCGGTTCAGGGTGATCCCGGAGATCAGGTAGTCACCGCGAATCCACTGGGTCAAGTCGTTGCCGATGACCGGGATCGCACCGAACAGCGAGATGATCACCTGGGCGCCCCAATAGGACATCTGGCCCCACGGCAGCAGGTAGCCCATGAAGGCCTCGGCCATCAGCGCCAGGTAGATCAGCATGCCGAACACCCACACCAGCTCGCGGGGCTTCTGGTACGAGCCGTAGAGCAGGCCACGGAACATGTGCATGTAGACGACGATGAAGAACGCCGAGGCGCCGGTGGAGTGCAACAGACGCAGGATCGAGCCGTACTCGACGTCGCGCATGATGTATTCGACAGAGGCGAAGGCTTCTTCGGCCGACGGGGTGTAGCTCATCGTCAGCCAGACACCGGTAACGATCTGATTGACCAGTACCAGAAGTGCCAGGGAGCCAAAGAAATAGAAGAAGTTGAAGTTCTTCGGTGCGTAGTACTTGCTGAGGTGGTCTTCCCACATCTTGGTCGCGGGGAAGCGCGCATCCACCCAATCCATGAACTTGCTCATCAGGCTTTCTCCCCCTCGTCGACGCCAATGACAATGACACTGTCAGTCTCGTAGTGATGTGGCGGAACTGGCAGGTTCAGTGGTGCAGGTTGTGACTTGTAGACGCGGCCAGCGAGGTCGTAGTGAGAACCGTGGCACGGGCAGAAATAGCCCCCGACCCAGTCCTTGCCCAGGTCCGCGGGCGCCACTTCCGGGCGGAAGGTGGGAGAGCAACCCAAGTGGGTGCAGATACCGATCAGCAGCAGAATTTCCGGCTTGATCGAGCGAATTTCCTTATCGACGTAAGCGGGTTGGTCGGAATTCTTCGAGTCGGGGTCGGACAGCTGGCCCTCGATCTTCTTCAGATTTCCCAGGATTTCCTCGGTACGACGAACGATGAACACTGGCTGACCGCGCCATTCAGCAATCATTTGCTGGCCTGGATCGATCTTGCTGACATTCACCTTCACCGGTGCACCTGCGGCTTTCGCCTTGGCACTGGGAAACCATGACCCCACGAACGGGACCGCAGCCCCCACCGCTCCTGCAGCACCCACCACGGATGTGGCTGCTACCAAGAAGCGACGCCGGCCTGCATTCACGCCGTCATTGCTCATTCAGTCCTCTCCCATCAGCTTTGTGGCCTGTTAAATCAGGCGTCTACTAAGTGTTAAATCTGAACTTATAAAAATTTTGCCGAATGGTAATGAAAAGCCCCACGTCTGACAAGGTAATTACCCCCGGCACTGGCTCCAAGCCTTTGAGTATAGGGGCTCTACGGATGTGGCAAGTTGTCACACAGATTTTTTTACATAAATAGCAGGCAATAAAAAACGCCCAGCTCCGTGAGGAGGCTGGGCGTTTTCTGGAACGTAAAAGCGAATTAACGCTTCGAGTACTGCGGACGCTTACGCGCTTTACGCAGACCAACTTTCTTACGTTCAACTTCACGAGCATCGCGAGTCACGAAGCCAGCTTTGCGCAGAGCGCCACGCAGGGTTTCGTCGTACTGCATCAGAGCGCGAGTGATACCGTGGCGGATTGCGCCAGCTTGACCACTTACACCGCCACCGATAACGGTGACGTAGATGTCGAACTTTTCAACGGTCTCGGTCAATTCCAGCGGCTGACGAACTACCATGCGGGCAGTTTCGCGACCGAAGAAATTTTCCAGAGTGCGGTTGTTGATCGAGATGTTACCAGTACCCGGACGCAGGAAAACGCGAGCGGTAGCGGTTTTGCGACGGCCAGTGCCGTAATTTTGAGTCGCCGACATAATGAACTATTCCGTTAAAACTTCAGTTCTTGGGGCTGCTGAGCAGCATGAGGGTGAGCAGCGCCCGCATAGACTTTCAGCTTGCGATACATGTCGCGACCCAGTGGGCCCTTCGGCAGCATACCTTTGACCGCGATTTCAATCGGGGCTTCAGGCTTTTTGGAGATCAGGCCTTCGAAGTTCGAAGACTTGATACCGCCTGGGAAACCGGAGTGACGGTAGTACATTTTGTCTTGCGCTTTGTTGCCGGTAACACGTACCTGCTCGGCGTTGATGATGACAATGTAGTCACCGGTATCAACGTGAGGGGTGTACTCAGGCTTGTGCTTGCCACGCAGACGGCTGGCGACTTCAGTGGCCAGACGACCCAGGGTCTGACCAGCGGCGTCGACGACAAACCAGTCGCGCTGAACTGTTTCTGGTTTTGCAGTAAAAGTTGTCATTCTTTAATAGCCTCAGGGGCCGCCCTGTAAATTAGACGGCGGATCTTACTGAATAGTGCGTACTTTGACAAGTCAAAGGCAGCCGGATACAGACGCTATCGGGGGCTCGGGTCGGCGCGTCCGTTCAACGGCAAGATTCTTCGGCAGGCGGCGCATCACTTCCACTGCAGAAAGAGGTGGGCAATTATGCAGATTGCCAAAAAAATTTCAACCTGCTTTTATGATTGTTTTCCCCGAAGGAGTACCCGATGGACTATCGACAGCTGGGCCGAACCGATCTGAACGTGAGCGCGATAGCCTTGGGCACCATGACCTGGGGCGAGCAGAACAGTGAGGCAGAGGCCTTCGCACAGATCGAACGGGCCAAGGCCGCGGGGATCAACTTCCTCGACACCGCGGAAATGTACCCGGTGCCGCCCAAGGCCGACACCTACGCCACCACCGAGCGCTACATCGGTAATTACTTCAAAAGCCGCGGCGACCGTGCCGACTGGATCCTCTCCAGCAAGATCGCCGGCCCCGGCAACACCATCGACTACATCCGCGATGGCAGCCTCAAGCACAACCGCAAGCACATCGCCGAAGCCCTGGACGCGAGCCTCAAGCGCCTGCAAACCGACTGGATCGACCTCTACCAGCTGCACTGGCCGGAACGCAGCACCAACTTTTTCGGCCAACTGGGCTACAAGCACAAGGCCGAAGAAGACCTGACACCGCTGGAAGAAACCCTCGAAGCCCTGGATGAGCAGGTCAAGGCCGGCAAGATCCGCCACATCGGCCTGTCCAACGAAACCCCGTGGGGCACCATGAAGTTCCTGGCCCTGGCCGAAGCCCGTGGCTGGACCCGCGCGGTGTCGATCCAGAACCCCTACAACCTGCTCAACCGCAGCTTTGAAGTGGGCCTGGCGGAAATCGCCATCCGTGAACAGTGCGGTTTGCTGGCGTATTCACCGCTGGCGTTCGGCATGCTCAGCGGCAAGTACGAAGGTGGCGCACGCCCGGCCAAGGGCCGCCTGAGCCTCTATAGCCGCTTCAGCCGCTACTTCAATGCGCAATCGGAAGCTGCGTGCAGCCGTTACGTGGCACTGGCCCGTGAGCACGGCCTGGACCCGGCGCAGATGGCATTGGCGTTTGTGACCCAACAACCGTTCGTGACCAGCAACATCATTGGCGCCACGACCCTGGAGCAGCTGGACAGCAACATCGCCAGCGCTGATTTGAAACTGTCGGATGAGGTGCTGGCAGGGATTGAGGCGATTCAGAAGGATCATCCGAATCCTGCGCCTTGATTGATCTCTAGACCGCCTTCGCGAGCAAGCCCGCTCCCACATTCCACCGAGTTCCACCTTTGGAATGCAGTCGAATGTGGGAGCGGGCTTGCTCGCGAAGAGGCCCTCAAAAACACCAAGAATTCAAAGCGCCCGTGCGATGATCTCCTTCATGATCTCATTCGTCCCCGCATAAATCCGCTGCACCCGCGCATCTGCCCACGCCCGCGCAATCGGGTATTCCCACATAAACCCATACCCGCCGTGCAGTTGCACACACTCATCCAGCACCTTGCACTGCAGGTCCGTGGCCCAGTATTTGGCCATCGCGGCCGTGGGCACATCGAGCTTGCCTTCCAGGTGCAACTCCATGCACTTGTCGACAAATACCCGGCCGATCTGGGTTTCAGTGGCAATCTCCGCCAGTTTGAATCGGGTGTTCTGGAAGTCGATGATCGCCTTGCCGAAGGCCTTGCGGTCGCGGGTGTATTCCAGTGTCCATTGCAGCGCCGCCTCGGCTGACGACAACGCGCCAATCGCCACCGTCAAACGCTCCTGCGGCAACTCCTGCATCAGGTAGGCAAAGCCCATCCCCGCCTGGCCCAGCAGATTCTCCTTGGGCACCCGCACATCCTGGAAGAACAGCTCCGATGTATCCTGGGCCTTCATCCCGACCTTCTCCAGGCGCTTGCCCTTGTCGAAGCCCGGCGTGTTGGCCTCCACCAGGAACAGGCTGGTGCCCTTGGCGCCGGCCTTGGGATCGGTCTTGGCCACGACGATCACCAGATCAGCCAGGAAGCCATTGGTGATGAACGTCTTGGAGCCGTTGATCACGTATTCATCGCCATCCAGCACCGCCGTGGTCTTGACCCCTTGCAGGTCGGACCCGGCCCCCGGCTCGGTCATGGCAATCGCCGTGACCATTTCCCCGGAGATCAGCTTGGGCAGGTACTTGTGCTTCAGCGCCTCACTGCCGTAATGCAGGATGTAGGGCGCAACAATGTCCGAATGCAGGGAGAAACCAATCCCGGTCAATCCCAGGCGGCTGATCTCCTCGATCACCACCGCGCTGTAGAGAAAGTCCGCCCCGAGGCCGCCGTACTCTTCCGGCAAATGCGAGCAGAGCATCCCCGCCTCCCCCGCCTTGTTCCACAGGTTGCGGTCGATATAGCCCTGCTTTTCCCATTGCCCGTGGAACGGCGCCGCGTCTTTTTCGAGGAAGGTGCGCACGCTCTGGCGGAAGAGTTCGTGCTCCGAGCTGAACAAGGTTCTGGGAATCATGGGTCACCTGTGTGAATTGTCGGACAAGACCGGGATCACAGAGCCTAAGCCGCGAAGGCGTCACAGGACACTGGACACATGCGACAAAAAATAAGACGATCCAGCCGTCTGGTGACCACTTTCCCCTATAAGAATAAATGAAATTATGTCTAACCAAATCTCCACGCCCTTGCGGCGCGTCAGCATTTTGGCCATTGATCGGGTATTCGCTTCAACCCTCATGCAAGCCAAGGATTTCTTCCACCTCGCGAGCCTGCGCTACGGCAAACAGCTGGGCCAGGGCCTCACTCCCGCCTTCGAAACCCGCCTGGTCAGCCCCGACGGGCAGTCGGTGCGCAGCTTCAGCGATGTGATCATGCCGGTGGACGGCGGCCTCGAAAACGCCGACATCATCGTGCTCCCGGCCTTCTGGGACGATTTCGACTCGTTGTGCCAACGCTACCCCCAAGTGCTGCCCTGGCTGCGTGAACAACACGCCCGTGGCGCGGTGCTGTGCGGCGAAGCCACCGGGGTGTTCTGGCTCGCCGAAGCCGGCCTGCTGGATGGCAAGGAAGCGACCACCTATTGGCGCTTCTTCAACGCTTTCACCGAACGCTTTCCCAAGGTGCAACTGAACCAGGACAAGCACCTGACCGACGCCGACAACCTCTACTGCGCCGGCGGCACCACTTCAGCCTGCGACCTCTACATCTACCTGATCGAACGCTTCTGCGGCGCCAACATCGCCCAGGCCGTGGCCCGCGACATCCTCTACGAAGTGCAACGCAGCTACGCCCCCGGGCGCATCGGTTTTGGCGGGCAGAAGCTGCACCAGGACGTGATCATCCTGCAGATCCAGCATTGGCTCGAAGAGCACTTCGCCGACAAGTTCCGCTTCGAAGACGTGGCCCGGGAACACGGCATGAGCATCCGCAACTTCATGCGCCGCTTCCAGACCGCCACCGGTGACAAGCCGCTGCACTACCTGCAACGGTTGCGCATCGAGACAGCCAAGGGCCTGCTGTCCGGCAGCCGCAAAAGCATCAAGACCATCAGTTACGAGGTGGGCTACGACGACGCGAGCTTCTTTGCGAGGCTGTTCCGCCAGCATACCGAGCTGTCGCCCAACCAGTATCGCCAGCAGTTCCAGCAGGCCGCGTAACCAAAGGGTATACGCAGTAAAAATGTGGGAGCTGGCTTGCCTGCGATGGCGGCGTGCCAGGCACCAGAGGCATCAGCTGACAGACCGCTATCGCGGGCAAGCCCGGCTCCCACAGTTGCTTTCTGTTGACCTGGAAATTTTGCATAAAAAAAGGCCCGCATCGCTGCGGGCCTTTTTCATTTCAAGCACATCGCTTACGGCTTGTGCGCCCGCGACAGGAACTCGTGGGACTGCATTTCCAGCAAGCGGCTCAAGGTGCGCTGGAATTCGAAGTTCAAGCGGCCGCCGGTGTAGAGGTCCTTGAGCTCGACTTCCGCCGAGATGATCAGCTTGACGTTGCGGTCGTAGAATTCGTCGACCATGTTGATAAAGCGCCGCGCGATGTCGTCGGTGGTGACGCTCATCTGCTCGACACCGCTCAGGATCACCGCGTGGAAGATCTTGCCCAGTTCGATGTAGTCGTTCTGGCTGCGAGGGCCGTCGCACAGTTCGCGGAATTCGAACCAGGCCACGTCATCGCAGGTGCGCAGTGCGATGATTTCGCGGTTTTCGATGATCAGCTTGTCGTTTTCAATCGCCTGGGTGCATTCCGGCGTCAGCGCGCGGAAGCTCTTGCGCAGGCTTTCCTGGGCCACTTCATTGAGCGGGTAGTGGAACAGTTCGGCTTGTTCAAGGTGACGCAGGCGGTAGTCGACGCCGCTGTCGACGTTGACGATGTCGGTGTTCTGCTTGATCAGGGCGATGGCCGGCAGGAAACGCGCGCGTTGCAGGCCGTCCTTGTACAGGCCGTCGGGCACGATGTTCGAGGTGGCGACAAGGGTCACGCCGTTCTTGAACAGCTCTTCCATCAGGGTGCCGAGGATCATCGCGTCGGTGATGTCGGACACGAAGAACTCATCGAAACAGATCACCCGGGCTTCTTCCGAGAAGCGCTTGGCGATGATGGTCAGCGGGTTCTTTTCGCCCGGCAGGGTCTTCATCTCTTCATGCACGCGCTTCATGAAGCGGTGGAAGTGGGTGCGGACCTTTTCCTTGAACGGCAGCGCTTCGAAGAAGGTGTCCACCAGGTAAGTCTTGCCCCGGCCAACACCACCCCAGAAATACAGGCCCTTGACCGGCGTATGGTCTTTCTTGCCAAACAGCTTGCTGAACATGCCCGGCTTGTTCTGCGAGGCCTGGACCAGGTCGTCGTACAGGCGCTGCAAATGGCGCACCGCAGTTTCCTGGGCAGCGTCATGGAAGAATTCAGGGCGTTTCAGATCAGCTTGATATCGTTCTAGGGGCGTCATAATTCGTTAGCAAGGCAACAAAAACGGGCCGCCACTGTAACGACGGCCCTGAAGAATGGCAATCAACCCTTGGTCGGGTCAATCCTCGATTGGGGTCAACGCAACGCGCAAGGCTTCGATCGCCGCATCCCGCGAGGCGCTGTCGGCGAACGCCGGGCTATCGGCGACGACTTCACCGTCCAGCCACACGCTGAAGCTCGAGGCTTCACTGCGTACATCCAGCGCCTGACCCGATTGCAGCTGCTTGGTTACGGCGCCTGCGGTTTTACCGTCGGCAAAGTTGCGCGACAGCAGCAGTTGCTCGCCTTCGGCCGCCAGCAAACGGAAGCGGAAGCTGCCGTCGTCTTCGCGGAAGCTGACAAAGCGTGCGGCTTTCGCAGCTTTCTTCTTGGTGGTGGCAGCCACGGCGACCGGATTGACGAACGAGCGCAGGCCCACCGCTTCACGCAGTTCGGCCAGGAACGGTGCAGCCACGGCGCGGGCTTTGCGGGCGCCGACCAGCAGCAGGTCTTCCATGTCCGACGGGCGCGACATCAGTTGGTGATAACGCTCGCGCGCTTCACCCAACTGGCCGTCCAGCAGTTGGAACAGACGGTTCTTCGCCTCGCCCCAGCCCAGGCCTTGCAGCAGTTCACCGCGGAACTCTTCTTCCTGGGTCTGGGTGGCAAATGCCTGGTACAGGGTGAACAGGTGCGAGTTGTCCGGATCCTTGGCTTCGCCCGGCGCGCGGGAGTCGGTGACGATCCGCGAGATCGCGTCCTTCATGTCCTTGGCGCTGGTGAACAACGGGATGGTGTTGTCGTAGCTCTTCGACATCTTGCGGCCATCCAGGCCCGGCAAGGTGGCGACGCTTTCTTCGATCAGCGCTTCGGGCATGGTGAAGAATTCTTTACCCTTGCCGAACAGGTGGTTGAAGCGCTGGCCGATGTCGCGAGCCATTTCCACGTGCTGGATCTGGTCACGACCGACCGGCACCTTGTGGGCGTTGAACATCAGGATGTCCGCGGCCATCAGCACCGGGTAGCTGTACAGGCCCATGGTGATCCCCGCATCCGGGTCTTCGCCGTTCTCCAGGTTCTTGTCCACCGAGGCCTTGTAGGCGTGCGCACGGTTGAGCAAGCCCTTGGCCGCCACGCAGGTCAGCAGCCAGGTCAGCTCGGGGATTTCCGGGATGTCGGACTGGCGGTAGAAGGTTACCCGGTTCACATCCAGGCCACCGGCCAGCCAGGTCGCGGCGATTTCCATGCGCGAGCGCTGGATGCGCTGCGGGTCATCGCACTTGATCAGGGCGTGGTAGTCGGCCAGGAAGTAGAAGGAGTCGGCGTTGGCGTCCTGGCTGGCAAGGATCGCCGGGCGGATCGCGCCGGCGTAGTTGCCCAGGTGCGGCGTGCCGGTGGTGGTGATGCCGGTGAGGATGCGGGTACGGGTCGTCATGGGTGATCGCTTGTCATCAATTCGAAAGACGTGGCAGCACAAGATCCTTGAGATCGGTCAGCTTGCCATGAAAAAAGTGTCCGCATTCTGCCACTTTCAGCAGCTCATGGGGGCGATTCAGGGCCGCGGACCAGTCGTAGACGAGTTGCGGGTCGACCACTTCGTCGGTTTCCGGCTGGATCACGGTCAATGGGCAGCCTTGTGGCAACACGTCGTTATCCCGCAGGCGCATCACGGCCGCGGCCACCATGAACAGGTGCGCGAGTTTTTCGCCCTTGGCTTCCAGGCGGCCGCCGAGGGTGGCCGCGACAAACCCGCCGAAGGAAAAACCCAGCAGGGTGATCGGCAGGTCGGGATGCTTTTCACGCAGCCAGGTGGCTGCCGCTTCGGCGTCGTCGACTTCACCGGTGCCCATATCGTGCGTACCGGCACTGGTGCCGACACCGCGATAATTGAAACGTAACGTGATCAAGCCGGCATCGCGCGCGGTGCGTTGCAGGGTCGATACGACTTTGTTGAGCATGGTGCCGCCCTGCACCGGGTTAGGGTGACAGATCAGCGCCAGGCCACGTGGCTCGGGGTGATCCAGATACAGGGCTTCCAGTTGGCCTACCGGGCCATCGATCAAAACGGGGGTTTCACGCATCAGCAAGGAAGGAACTCCGTGACCTCTCAAGGGGTCGACTCGTCTAGCTAAAAGTCTGTGCATGGCATCATTGCGAGCTTAATCGCGGTATACAGCGCAGGTCCGAGCCGTTAACGTAAAGCAAAGCCGTTTATAGAGGAAGGACTCGTGGAACACTCGCTCTTAGTTTGGTTGTTGCCGACTCTCGCCTTGGTTGCCGGTGTCGCCATTGGATTCCTGGTTGCCCGCCTGCTGCCGAATGCCGCGCCTAACCGCACGCAGCGTCAGCTGGATGACATTCAGGAACGTTTTGACAGTTATCAGAACGAGGTTGTTACCCACTTCAACAGCACCGCGACCCTGGTGAAAAAGCTCACTCAGAGCTATCAGGAAGTACAGGATCATCTCGCCGAGGGTGCCAACCGCCTGGCCCTGGACGACATCACCCGCCAGCGCCTGCTGGCCGCGCTGCATTCCGATGCACCGCACGCTCCACGGGAACGCCTGACCCCTCCGCGGGAAAATCAGGAACCGCCACGGGATTACGCGCCAAAAACGCCAAACGCCCCGGGGATGCTGGATGAGCATTACGGCTTGAAGAAGTAATAGCTTTTCAAGCGGCATGAAAAAGCCCGGCTGATCGATGATCAGCCGGGCTTTTTTGTTGGAATCAGGTCGACCAGACGACACTGATCCAATGTGCGAGCGGGCTTGCTCGCGAATGCGGTCTATCAGTCACCCTATGTATTAACTGACCCACCGTATTCGCGAGCAAGCCCGCTCCCACATTGACCGAGTCCGACTTCAGGACACTGGCTGTTCTTGTAGCTGCCCGTCCTGTATCCGCACATGCCGCCCATGGAAACGCTTGAGGCTGCTGCGGTGCCCGACGCTGACGATGCTCAACCCCGGCAACTCATCGATCAACGCCTGATACAGCGCCGCCTCATCTTCCTCGTCCATCGCCGAGGTGGCCTCGTCCATGTATAGCCATTGCGGTTCAAACAACAACGCCCGCGCAAACGCCAGGCGCTGTTGCTCACCCGGCGACAGCATGCGCTGCCAGTGATTGGCTTCGTCCAAGCGTGGAATCAGATGCGCCAGGCGGCAGGTTTCCAGGACCTGTGCATAACGTTGCGCCGGGTACGCGCCCTCCTCCTGTGGATAACTCAACACACCCCGCAAGGTACCAATCGGCAGGTACGGCTTTTGCGGCAGGAACAGATAACGCTCGGCCGGCAAGCGGATGTTGCCGTGGCCGTTTGGCCAGAGATTGCCCATGGCCCGCAGCAAGGTTGACTTGCCGCTGCCGGAACGCCCGCTGAGCATCAATCGCTCACCCTCGGCAACCGTCAGGTTGGCGCCATCCAGCAGGTGACGACCATCCGCCAGATCGAGGCTGAGGTTGCTCATCTGCAAATTGCCGCCCTGGCGTTGCAACTCGATGCCCGTGTTGCGGCCTTCGTTTTCTTCCATCGCCTCGCCAAAGCTCAGCAGACGATCACAGGTCGCACGCCAACTGGCCAACACGGTGTACGCGTCGACAAACCAGCTCAGGCTGCCCTGCACGCTGCCAAACGCACTGGCCACTTGCATCAGCACGCCCAGCTCTATCTGGCCGGAAAAGTAACGCGGCGCTGCCACCACAAACGGGAAGATGATCGCGATCTGCGAGTAACCACTGGTGAAAAAGTTCAGGCGCTTCTTGAGCTGCATGATGCTCCAGAAGTTGCTCCACACCCGCCCGAAACGTGCACTCAGTTGCTGGTGTTCATTCGGCTCGCCATTGAACAGCGCGATGCTTTCCGCGTTCTCGCGCACTCGCACCAGGCTGAAACGCAAGTCGGCCTCGAAGCGTTGCTGGCGGTTGCTCAAGCCGATCAGTTTTCGACCAATCAAGTGGGTCAACCAACTGCCCAGCACGGCATATACCAGTGCCGCCCAGAACATATAGCCGGGAATCGTGATGCCCCAAACCTCGATACTGCCGGACACGCCCCACAGGATCACCGAGAACGACACTAGGCTCACCAGGTTACTGATAAACCCCAGGCCCAGGCTCAGGGTGCTGCTGGTAAAGGCGTTGAGGTCTTCGGAGATACGTTGGTCGGGGTTATCGGTGTAGCCGCCATATTCCAGGTGGTAGTAGTTCTTCTCGCTCAGCCACTTGGCGAAGTAGGTTTCAGTCAGCCAGCGCCGCCAGCGGATGGTGAGCATTTGCTGCAAATAGGAAGTGAACACCCCGGTGACGATCGCCACCACGGCGATCACGCTGAAATACATCAGCAGGTGGGTGAAGGCGTCGTAGTCCTTCTTTTCCAGGGCGTTATAGAAGTCGCGGTTCCAGCTGTTGAACCACACCGACACGGCCACACTGAACAGCGAAAGCCCCAGCACCACCAGCAACAACAGCCAGGCCTTGAACTTCTCCTCACTGCGCCAGTAGGGGGTGATCAGCGCCCAGACTTTCCTTAAAAATTGCCCACGCACCGCGTCATTGACCGCGGAATACTCAGCGTTCTGATTCATTGTTCAGGCTCGGTAGGAAAAAAATAACAGGCGTTTGAACCGATCATAGACGATCGGTTCAGGGCTCCGTGCGGCCTGAAGCAGATTGTTCAGTCGCCGTTCAACGTCGAACCGGGCGTTTCTGCAACTTGCGCTGCAACGTTCGACGATGCATGCCCAGGGCGCGGGCCGTGGCGGAGATGTTGCCTTCGTGCTCGGTCAACACCCGCTGGATGTGTTCCCACTGCAGGCGGTCCACCGACATCGGGTTTTCCGGCACCAGGGTGTCGAGGTCAGCGTGCTCGGAGAGCAAGGCGGCCAGCACGTCGTCGGCATCTGCCGGCTTGCACAGGTAGTTGCAGGCGCCACGCTTGATCGCCTCGACGGCGGTGGCAATGCTGGAATAGCCGGTGAGGATCACCACGCGCATTTCCGGGTCCAGCTCCAGCAGCTTGGGCAGCAGCACCAGGCCGGAGTCGCCGTCCATTTTCAGGTCCAGGGCCGCGTATTCCGGCAGGTCGGCCGTGGCGATGGCCAGGCCTTCCTCGGCGGAACCTGCGGTGCTGACGCGAAAGCCACGACGGCTCATGGCGCGGGCCATCACGCGGGTAAAGGTGGCGTCGTCATCTACCAGCAGCAGGTGCGGCAGTTCTTCGCCTTCGACTTGGATCTCGTCACTCATCGATGTCTCCTCGTGCGACACGGGGCAGGCGCAGCTCGGTGAGCGTGCCGCCTTCCTCATGACTATAGAGTTTCACTGAGCCGCCCGCGCGGGTCACGCTGGCCTTGCTCAAAAACAGGCCCAGGCCGAAGCCTTTGCCCTTGGTGGTAAAGAAGGGCTTGCCGATCTGCTCGGCAATCGCCAGCGGCACACCGGCGCCGTGGTCGCGAATGCTGATGGTGAAATCTTCCGCATCCCAGTCCAGGGTCACTTCCAACCCTTCCGGGCAGGCATCGGCGGCGTTGTTCAGCAGGTTCAGCAACGCCTGGGTCAGGTCCGGCGGCGGTGCCATGCGCGGCACCGTGCCCTGGCCCAGCAGGTGGAACCGGTAACTGGCTTCGGGACGCATCAGGTGCCAGCGGTTCAGGGCTTCGTCCAGCCACTGGGTGACGTCTTGCATCTCCACCGCCAGGCGGCGATTGGCCTCGGCGGCGCGCACCAGCTGCTGCAAGGTCAGCTTGCACTGCTTGACCTGTTCCTGCAGCACACTCAGGTCGTCTTGCAGGGCCGGGTCGTGGTGGTCCTGGGTCATTTCCTTGAGCAGTACGCTCATGGTCGCCAGCGGCGTGCCCAATTCGTGGGCCGCGCCGGCGGCCTGGGTGGCGACGGCCAGCAACTGCTGGTCCCGCAGGCCTTCTTCACGGCGAATGGCGCGCAGCTCTTCCTGGCGGCGCAGCTCTTCCGCCATTCGTGCGGCAAAAAAGGTGATGACCGCCGCCGACAGGGCAAAGCTCAGCCACATGCCGTAGATCTGCAGGTTTTCCCGGGCGATGGGGAAGGTCTGCAACGGGTAGAACTGTGCCAGCAGCAGGGTGTACAGGGTCAGGGCAATACCCGACAGCACCACCGAATAACGCCACGGCAAGGTCACCGCCGCGATGGTCAGTGGCACCAGGTAATAGGACACGAACGGGTTGGTGGAGCCGCCGGAGAAGTACAGCAACACGCTGTGGATAAACAGGTCGCAGGCCAGTTGCAGGGCGTATTCCAGCTCGGTCACAGGCCACGTGGTGCGCAGCCGGATGACGGTAAATACACACAGCACCGTGGAGAAGCCGAGGGTCACGGCCAACTGCAACCAGGGCAGCGGCAGCAGCTTGAACCAATAGGCGAGCCCCACCGAACCGGCCTGTGCGGCCAGCACCAGGGTGCGGATGAACGTCAGGCGCCAAAGGTTCTGGCGGGTGGCGGAAGTCAGTTTTACGGCGGCGAGCATGAGCTCTCCCGATGAGCGCTGCAGGCGGATCGCACGGAGTATAAACGAAGCGACAGCGCTGGCACGGCGTGTGTGGCTCTTTGACGCAGGGGTCAGGATCATGACCGTTCGTCGGCATCCGCCAACTTGTAGCGAATGTGTAAACCCGAAGAACTGAAACCTTGCGTCTACAGTCTTACCGAACACGAACATCTCAAGGAGCTTACATGTCTCGTTTCATTCGCAGTGCAGCCACCCTCACCCTCGGCGCCGCTACCCTCGCCAGCCTGCCGGCCATGGCCGCTGACGAACTGCATTACAACCAGATTTCCCTGCGTGCCGAAGTCAGCCAGGAAGTGGCGCGCGACCAGATGATCGTCACCCTGTACACCGAGTCGCAGAACACCGACCCGGCCAAGCTTGCCGCCGAAATCACCACCACCATGAACAAGGCGCTGGCCCAGGCCCGCGAAGTCAAAGGCGTGACCCTGCGCCAGGGTAGCCGCAACAGCTACCCGATCTACGACAACAAGAACCAGAAAATCACCGGCTGGCGTGAACGCGCTGAGCTGCGCATGGAAAGTGCCGACTTCGCCGCCCTGTCCAAGCTCACCGGCGACATGCTGACCAACCTGAAAATGGACAGCATGGACTTCGCCATCGCCAACCCGACCCGCAAGGCCAGCGAAGATGCCCTGCTTAAAGAAGCGGTCACCGCATTCAAGGCCCGTGCCCAACTGGCCACCGATGCGCTGGGCGGCAAGGGCTACAAGATCGTCAACCTGAACTTCAACACCAACGGTTATCCACAGCCGTATGCCCGCGGCGGGATGATGATGAAAGCCGCAGCGATGGATTCGGCACCGACGCCGGAAGTCGAAGCCGGCACCAGCCAGGTCAACATGACCGCAGATGGCGTGATCGAAGTCCAGATGCCTTGATCGAGCGGTACCCCAGTTGCAATGACGCTGCCCACGGGCAGCGTTTTTTTTGCCTGCGCACTTCATTCAAGAAGTATCAGCGGTAATAACCGGATATCAGCTTAAGAAAATACTCAATGGCTGAGAGTGTTCTGGTCCACACACCTTGAAGCGCACCGGCGATAAATCTTTTCAGCTTATAACCCGCGTAATGGCGAACTACATCTTCCCCATCAAAGAACGGAACACGCCTACACGCTGAACCACCTATGGCGGACATCACATCATTCCTGCACACCATGCACATCAGGATTTGTCATATGACCACCATAGGTTCCATCGCGGCAAACAACGGCTTCTTCCTTGATACCCCCTCCTCGGCAGGTATTGCCGAAGAACAGGGAAAACCCCGCCAAGGTACGGATACTTCACGGCAGACATATTCGCCAGGGCAGCCCGTAAAGGCAGCCGATCGGGCCACCGACACTCCCGCATCACGACCCCGCCGTCACACTCACGACGTGTTGATCCCGGGATTGCCATACAACAAGACAGTCGAAAACTACATTCGCAGTGCAACGACAGGGTTCGAGACGCCCCTGGAAAGCACCGCCAACCTTATCAAGGCCGAAATCAAGAAAAAGTGGGGCGAGGACGTTGATCCGGACAACACGTTTATTACTACCTTCAACTACGACCCGACACGGGGAAGGCCTCCTCGCAATGCAAAGGTACTGAACCGGATAACCTTGACCCAGGCGGCCCTGCAAGATGTGCAGAAAAAAAACAACACCGATGAACACCAGACGCCCGAGGAAAAAACACGCACGACCCTGCATACCTGGCTGGAACGGCTACTGACGTTTTCGCCGCTGGGCCAGGCGGGGCTTGCCATTGACTCTGCCGTCAATGCCCAGCAGACCTATGAGTTTATATACCGCGCCTCCCCGCCCGGCCAGCGCCAGCAATACAACGAGTCGATGCGGATCAAAAAGACCCCGGAGCAATTCAGGGAATTGGTGTGGAACACCGAACGCGCCGCGCCGTATAAAACATTCCTGGATACGTTCTGGCCCAGCCACGAAAGCAAATACACGGCATTGACCAAGGCCTCCTTCGTTGCCGCCATCCTGCTCCAGGAAAAGACCGGCAGCCTGAGCCCAAGCGACAAGGAACTGGCGCTACGCGCAGCGAACTTGACCACCGATAAAGACTGGTCGAACCTCCGCGTCGAGGACCTGAAAGCCTCTGCCGCCCAGGACCCAGGCCTGGAAATGGGTCTGCTCAGCATCAACGGTTTTCAATCTTCGGACCTGCTGTACATCACCGACAAAAACCCCAAGGTCACCGATGACGGCAAGATCATCAGCCCCACGCTTTTGTATATTCCCGGCAACTCGTCGCCTATTCATCGCTTTGACAGCCAGGCCCAGATGAAAAACTGGCTGGCTGAGCAAGCTGCCGACCCCACCAAGCGCGAAGCCCTTTCAACCCATTTCACGCTGCGTGACCAGGCCGACCGGACGTTCTCCGACGGCGTGAACCAGACACTGACCGGGCTGGGTGGCTGGCACCGCAAAGACGCGCCGGATGCCGATGTGTTGGAGCGCCTGAATGAATTCAACCCGCAGACTTTCATCACCACCGAACCCCTCGCCCAGGACCCATTCGAGGCCATTACTGCCCGCCAGAAAGATCGCTCGTACAAGGATGCCGAGACCCAAATCGTCACCGACAGCGACGTGACCAAAGCCAACATCCTCAAAGGCCTGGAAACCGCCACCAAAGTCGCGATGCTGATGACGCCGCTGGCACTGGTGATGCCCGAAGTCGCCGTGGCCCTCGAGGTGTTCTACGTCGCCTCCGGCGTAGCGGAGGCCGGTATCGGCATCGATGACGTCAAGCACGGCAAGAAAGGCGGGGCCGACCATATCGTGTTCGGAGTGCTCAATGCGCTGCCGACGGTGGCTTCGGGCGCAACTTCACTGGTGGAGAAAGGGATAGAGAGGGCCTCGAAAGCCCTTGAGTCCTCCACCCGCATCGCCCTCACGCGCGAAGTCGAGCCGGGAGCTGCAGGGGCAAGCGTGCTGGTACCTGAGGGCCTGTCCGCAGACCAGACCTTCCTGATCAAGCGTGCAACCCATACCGATGTAGTGGTCGGGGATGACGTTTACCGCTACGACCCCGCACAACCGGACGCCTTGACCAAGATGGGGCCTACCGAGCATGCCGAGCCGCTGGAGGATTTTGAAGCCGTTTGTGCGCCGGTTGGGCGCCGCGTAAAGCGCAACATTGACAGCTTGTGCTACACAAAAATGATCGAGGACGCCGATACATCGGTCGCTCAAGACGCCCAGGCACTTGAGCATCGGCGTCTCTTGCCGGGCGCCCCAACGCAGGAAGGCGCGCGGACCGTGGTGCATGAGCACAGGCTGTATAGAGTGAGCGACACATCCAGCCAAGAGCTGATGTCGGTGCCCGGGCACACGCCGGTTACCTACCGCAACCAAACCAGCGGGGTGGTGCTCAATGAGCCGGACTTCGGCTATGAAGATATCGGTCAACCACGGGCGCTCAACCAGGAAACCGTGGTTGTAAAGCTGGACCAGATCAGTGATCTCAGTGATGACCAGCGCGTCCTGAGGGGCATAAAAATACCCTACGCAGGAATAGATTATGTGGTGGTCGAGGGCGATACCGGCATTTACTACGTGGCCGAATACGACGGTTCGAACCCTGCGCTCAACTTTCAACGCATCGCCGCAAACACCGATCCGGCCAGCCGGGACATCATCAGGCTGCATGACGAGTACAAGGACCTCTATCGTGACATTTCCGGAAAAACCCACAATAACGATCTGGTGATACTGCCCTCCCTGGACTCACTGGCAAAAAAACTGAGCCTTGAATACAACTTCACACCCGATCAAGCCACCCAACTGGACCGAGTCCTGGCCGGACTGTCCGATGAAAAGAAACGTGAAGTTCTACTGGCAGTCTATGCCTGGGACAAGAAGGTAGAGGTGGCCGCCAAGACCATACAACTTGAGCCCCTTCAAAAGCCTCACTATTTCGGGCAGCTCACGGTCAACGAGCAAAACAAGGCCTACGCCCGTTGGGGCAAGAGAACGGTGGAGGAACAGTTCCAGACAACCGGTATACGGTCGGCCAACCAGAAAACCCTGGCCGATGCCGGTAACAGTCTGCGCAGCGACGTGGCCAATGAAATAGTGACCTGGCTATACACTCGAACCGGCGCGCCCAACTACTCGGAGGTCATCCTGAAAACGGGGGCCGGCAATTGCGACCAGATGGCCAGGGTCGCCACCGATACCGTTAACGCCAGTGGCGGCTTTGCCCGCATTGCACAAGTGCAGGGACACACCTTCAGCGTGGTCGGCGGCCCCGCAAGTCAGCCTAACCTCTTGACCGCTGGATTTGCCGAGCCCGAATGGGCTGATGCGTGGATAGTGGACCCATGGGCCGGTATCACTTGTCCAGCCAACGAGTACCACGGCCAATTCGCACAACGCATGCAGGAATGGAGCGACGAGGGCCGGCAAATCCTGATCGGAGATGGTGGTACGCCGCCTCGGCACGTCTGGAGCGATCCTATGGACCCGCGGTGGATACAGTCCACCGTTTATGGCGGCGCACAGGTGTTTTAAGGCGATCGCCGCGACGCAGGCGCTTATCTCAACCTGGGTAACCCGAACGGCGGCAACCGTGGTGACCGCCGTTCTCGTTCGCGTAGCGTTTACCTGCCATTTCAGGGAGCAGGACTGCAATGCCGCTGCCTTCGGGCAGCATTTTTTTTGCCTGGCACTTAATTCAAGAAGTTTCAGCGGTAATAACCGGTTACCAGCTTCAGAAAATGCTTAATCGCCGGGCGTCTGCTGGTCCGGACACATTGAAGTGCGTTGGTGATAAATCTTTTCAACTTATAACCCGTGCAATGGACAACTACATCCTCACCCTCAACGAGCGGAACACGCCTGGACGCTGCACCACTCATGGCGTAGATCACCGTACTCCTCATCCACAGTTTATGGCGGCGCAGATGCGTGCAATCAACATCCAGCCAGGTAATCTGAAATGACAAGCTCAGCTCAACTTAACATTGTCCATTACCCACAAACACCGCTACCCGGTACGACTCAAGAACAACGTACCGAGGCGCTGGAACGAATACCGCCAACGCCATTGAAGAGTACCGATATTTATGAAACGGACAACGTTGGCACTGCCGCCAGGAACGAGTCTGATATCTACAAGGCAACCATTTACGGACCCGACTTTGTTCACGCGCCAGGCGATGGGTATATCTACAATGAGCGAGAGGCTCATATCGATGCCTATGCCAATCGTGTAAAGACGCAGATCGAAAATATAGAAAGTGGCACTGAAGGCGAACGAAACGTCAAGTTCCAGAACGTGCGCCTGTTCATGGACCCCGCAGGATACTTCAGTGGGGGTTTATTGGCAGCCGGGTTCGACCCGCATGAAAAGTTCACGGTAACGTTCAATACCTATGTCGGTATGGGCACAGCACAAAATCTCTCTGATACCCAGACACACACTTATTTCGCATGGGAAATTGCAGCGGGTGCTCTAGCGCACGACAGACCCGCACGTGGTGGGGTTTTAAATTTTCCTGAAATGGAAATAGAAAAAAAAGACCGGACAAAAATCAATGATTTGGAAGCGTTCGGCCGACAACTTCAAGCTCGCTGGGAGAAAGACATAGCCGCGCCGATGCGCGAGGGCTCCGGAACAATAGCAGAGCGATCGGGAAAAGCAGACGCCTATGTAACACGGGGCACGTTGCTGAGCCTTCGTAGTGACACGGAAAATTTCGCAAGGTTAAGCCCTGCCGGCCAGGAAGCGGTGAATCGCACGCTGGACAAGAATGGGCAAGTGATTATCCCCAATATTTACGGCTACCCCATGAGCGGGTATGCCTTTATCCCCTACACGCCTTACGATGGCAATCCCGCCAATCGCCCCAATCAGGGAGTCATGATCGACTTGAAGAACGGCGCTGTCCGCGAGATAAAAGGCGATGACGAATTTGCGAACTGGGCCAAAGACAATCGTGATGAATTGATGCGCCGTTTCAATACCGGTGATATGCAAGGGGGACACAATGCCCACTGGCCACCGGCCGGGGCGGTGCTCGACAGCCTCATCCAGGATAATCGGTCGCGATATCCGGGGTACGAACACTGGTACAAAGATAAATCCGTGCCGGTACGAGAGCTATTCAACTACACCGAATCGCGAAAAGCAGGTTATGGGCTGCAATTTGGCGATCTGAACAAAGGTATCGCCCCCCACTATCAGGAGCAGAACGCCAACAATGCGGTGTGGGCCGACCAGACGGATGTGTTTGGTGCCTCGCAGCAAGCCTGGAAGTCGGTGAAAGACACCTGGGGCAAAACCTTTGGTAATCTGCCCATTGTTGGCAATATAGGCAATATCGTGTTTGGCGTGCATGACAGCCTCTATGGCAAGACCGCAGGCGAGCGCACAGGGGGAACTGCTGCGGCCGTCATCTCAAGCCTGATGCTGGCACACGAAGTTGCACCCGGTTTGGTCGAGGCGAGCCTGGGTGAAACTCCGATTACGTTCAACTCCACCGTTACTGAAGACTACCGCTGGAACTATAATTCGCAGAAGAGCGAATTTGAGCTGACACGCGTTTCGAAAGTATCCGGCGATAGTCATCCGGACCCGTCTTTAAATGAAATTGAGTCGAGTGGACCAGAGGTCCCCCCGGCATCTATCAACGTAGACGGCGTCGAACTGCCGCCCCTGAAAACGGTTAAAAATCTGCCGGTCGGCGAAGCCCTTTTTTCTACTGCTGAAAAAACCAGTATTCTCAGTGGAGAAATAGATAGCCTGAACACTATCAACGATAAACTTTACACGTTCGTGGATGTGAACAAACAAGGTTCGGCCCAGCGATTGAACATACTGGTACACGGTAAAGTCGATGAGACTACGGGGGTCGCAAAAGTTTCTTATGATGGAAAGCTCAATAGTCCGGAAGAATTGCTGGATACGCTTCACAGCAAAGGGATCCATCCGGAAGAGTTCGACAACGTGCGCCTGCTGTCATGTGATTCCGCAACCGGTGGGGATGCTTCGTTTGCCGCTCAATTCCAAAAGTTGATTGGCCGCCCTGTCAAAGGTTATAGCGGCACCTTGACCGCCAACCTGTCCCCGGAACAAGTAAAAGCAGCCATTGATAAAGTAGAGCACCTCTACCTGGAGAACTTATCCGCACAAAAAATCCCGATCACCGACAACGTCCGTACCGCAGTAAGAGCTCAGGCTGAACAGTATGTCAGCGAAGAAATGGCGCGGATCAAGAAATTCAAGCCGTCAAAGAACAACCCGTACTGGAATCCGTTCAAGTGGTGGGCGTTCACTTATAAACCCGAACACTTTCCGGCTAAATCGTAGCGACCTGGAATAGCCGAATCCCGGAGACACTGGGGCCTCGCATGCTTATCTCTACCTGAGTGACAAGAACGGCGGTAACCTCGGTGACTGCCGTTTTCGTTCGGGCACTATTTGCCTGCCACTTCAGGGGTCTCCATGGAAAGAATCACCTTAAAACCGCTGCTCCTTGCTGCCGGCCTGCTGGCATTCATGCCCATGGCCCAGGCAGCCGGCACCCTGGTCTACTGCTCCGAAGCCAGCCCTGCCGGCTTCGACCCCAGCCAGTACACCAGCGGCACCGATTTCGATGCCTCCGCCGAAACCGTGTTCAACCGCCTGACCCAGTTCAAGCGTGGCGGCACTGAAGTCGAACCCGGCCTGGCAACCAATTGGGACGTGTCGAAAGACGGCCTGATGTATACCTTCCACCTGCGCGATGGCGTCAAGTTCCACACCACCGACTATTTCACCCCGACCCGTGATTTCAACGCCGACGACGTGCTCTTCACCTTCCAGCGCCTGCTGGATCCCGAGACCCCGTTCCGCAAGGCCTATCCATCGGAGTCGCCCTACTTCACCGACATGGGCTTGAACACCACGATCAAGAGCGTCGAAAAATTCGACGAGCACACCGTGCGCTTCAACCTGAACAACGTTGACGCCTCCTTCGTGCAGAACCTGGCCATGAGCTTCGCCTCGGTGCAGTCCGCCGAATATGCCGCGCAGCTGCTCAAGGAAGGCAAGGCCGCCGACATCAACCAGAAGCCCGTGGGCACCGGGCCGTTTGTGTTCAAGCGGTACCAGAAGGATTCGCAGATTCGCTACAGCGCCAATAAACAGTATTGGAAGCCCGACGATGTGAAGCTCGACAACCTGGTATTCTCGATCACCCCGGACGCCGCCGTGCGCCTGCAAAAGCTCAAGGCCGGCGAGTGCCAGGTCAGCGGTTACCCGCGCCCTTCCGACATCGAAGTGATGAAGCAAGACCCCAACCTGCGGGTTCTTCAGCAAGCCGGCTTCAACCTGGGCTTTCTCGCCTACAACGTGACCCACCCGCCCCTGGACCAGCTCAAGGTGCGCCAGGCGCTGGACATGGCCATCGACAAGCCGGCAATCATCAAGGCGGTGTACCAGAGCGCCGGACAATTGGCGCAGAACGCCCTGCCTCCGGCCCAGTGGTCTTATGACCCGACAATCAAGGACGCGCCCTACGATCCGGCCAAGGCGCGGGCGCTACTAAAAGAAGCAGGGGTTGCACCAGGTACCACCCTCAACCTGTGGGCGATGACCGTACAACGCGCGTCGAATCCCAATGCCCGGATGTCGGCGCAGATGATCCAGCAGGATTGGGAAAAGATTGGCATCAAGGCCAATATCGTCAGCTATGAGTGGGGCGAGTACATCAAACGCGCCAAAGCCGGCGAGCACGACGTGATGATCTACGGCTGGACCGGCGACAACGGCGACCCGGATAACTGGCTGGGCGTGCTCTACAGTTGTGCCGCGGTGAAGGGCAGCAATTATGCAAAATGGTGTAACCCGGCCTACGACAAACTGGTGCAGCAGGCCAAGGTCAGCAGCGACCGCGAGCAGCGCATCAAGTGGTATCAACAGGCACAAAAAATCCTTAAGGAACAAGTACCTATAACACCTATCGCAAACTCGACGGTTTTCCAGCCCCTGCGAAAGGAAGTACAGGACTTCAAGATCAGTCCTTTTGGACTCACTCCCTTCTACGGCGTCAGTCTGAATAAGTAACAGCCGCGCCCCAACCGAGTGCGTCAGACGCCTCGGTTGGGCATTCCTGGTGCAGCCCTCGCACCGAAAAAAACCCTCAAAAGTGCGTAAATGTGTCTGAACTTACACATATGCGACATTCGTGTACGTTCGTACCACTGTTTAGCCGTTGTAGGCTCTCAACATCTTGCATTGGGTATGGGCCCTGCATAAGTATCCGCAGGTCGACTCACGAGGTCGCCCTCACTACCAAAAATGACAACAAATCATGAGGCCAACATGCTTAAACACGCAGTCATTCCGTTATTAGTCAGCGCCGGTTTAATGGCTGCTGCACCTTTCGCCCAAGCGGCGAGCAACCTGGTGTTCTGCTCCGAAGGGAGCCCGGCCGGTTTTGATCCAGGCCAGTACACCACCGGAACAGACTTCGATGCTTCGGCCGAAACCATGTTCAACCGTCTGACCCAGTTCGAGCGCGGCGGCACCGCTGTTGTTCCTGGGCTCGCCACGACCTGGGACGTTTCCCCGGATGGCCTGACGTACACCTTCCACCTGCGTGAAGGCGTCAAGTTCCACACCACCCCGTACTTCAAGCCAACTCGTGAATTCACGGCTGACGACGTACTGTTCACCTTCAACCGGATGATCAATAAAGACGATCCGTTCCGTAAAGCCTACCCGACCGAGTTCCCGTACTTCACGGACATGGGTATGGACACCAACATCAAGAACATCGAGAAAGTCGATGACCACACCGTCAAGTTCACCCTTGGCACCGTGGACGCCGCCTTCATCCAGAACCTGGCAATGAGCTTCGCCTCCATCCAGTCGGCTGAATACGCCGCCCAGCTGTTGAAGGAAGGCAAGGCACAGGACATCAACCAGAAGCCAATCGGCACTGGTCCGTTCGTGTTCAAGAGCTACCAGAAAGACTCCAACATCCGTTACACCGGCAACAAGGATTACTGGAAACCTGAAGACGTGAAGATCGACAACCTGATCTTCGCCATCACTACCGACCCGTCGGTGCGTATCCAGAAGCTGAAGAAAAACGAATGCCAGGTGACCCTGTTCCCACGTCCGGCCGACCTCAAGGCGCTGGGTGAAGACAAGGACCTGAAACTGCCGCACCAAGCCGGTTTCAACCTGGGCTACATCGCCTACAACGTAATGCCGGTCCTCAAGGGCCAGACCGCGCCTAACCCGCTGTCCGACCTGCGCGTGCGTGAGGCCCTGGACATGTCGGTGAACAAGCAGCAGATCATCGACTCGGTGTACCAGGGCGCAGGCCAACTGGCTGTCAACGCCATGCCGCCAACCCAGTGGTCCTATGACACCACCATCAAGGATGCGCCGTTTGATGTGACCAAAGCCAAGGCTTTGCTCAAGGAAGCCGGCGTCAAGGAAGGCACCGAGATCACCCTGTGGGCGATGCCGGTCCAGCGTCCGTACAACCCGAACGCCAAGCTGATGGCCGAGATGCTGCAGAACGACTGGAAACAGATCGGCCTGAAAGTGAACATCGTCAGCTATGAGTGGGGCGAGTACATCAAGCGTTCCAAAGGCGGCGAGAACCAAGCCATGATCATTGGCTGGAGCGGCGACAATGGTGACCCGGACAACTGGCTGAACGTGCTGTTCGGCTGCGATTCCCTGGCCGGCAACAACTTCTCCAAGTGGTGCGACAAGAAATTCGACGGCATCGTGAAAGAAGCCAAGGCGACTTCCGACGTAGCCAAACGCACCGAGCTGTACAAGCAGGCGCAACATATCCTCAAAGATGCAGTCCCGATGACACCTATCGCGCACTCGACGGTGTATCAACCCATGCGCAACAACGTGCAGGACTTCAAGATCAGCCCATTTGGCTTGAACTCCTTCTACGGCGTGAGCGTAAGCGGCAAGTAAGGATCTCTGGCGGCGACGTTTCATAACGTCGCCGTTATTGCATCCGCCAAGACCGTAGGAAACAGACCACCTCCGCACACGCTGCCGTCCTACGGCAGCTAACTGCGAATCGCGGCTCCGTTACCTACAAGGTCTGTCAGATTCGTTGCATTTACTGCCTGGCTCCCGACCCATAACGTCGTGGTACGGCAGACGCATCGTCTCTGTAGGGCAACTGCCGTTGTGGGATCAGTGTTGTCGCAAGGTCGTGAATGACCTTGCGATTGCTCACTGACGAAAACAACAAACAAGGATCGGGATTGTTATGCGCCATACCACCGTTCTATCCGCGATATTTGGCACCAGCCTGCTGGCTGTGGCCTCGATGGGCCAGGCTGCCGAGAAAAAGAGCCTGGTGTTTTGCTCCGAAGGCAGCCCGGCGGGCTTCGACACCGCGCAATACACGACGGCCACCGATAACGACGCCGCCGAGCCTATCTACAACCGCTTGGCCGAGTTTGAAAAAGGCGCGACCAATGTCGTACCGGGCCTGGCAACCCGTTGGGATATTTCCGAAGACGGCCTGACCTATACCTTCCACCTGCGTGAAGGGGTGAAATTCCACGGCAACAAGGACTTCAAGCCGACGCGCGACTTCAACGCCGACGACGTGCTGTTCACCTTCAATCGCATGCTTGACCCCGAACACCCGTTCCGCAAGGCCTACCCCACCGAGTTTCCGTACTTCAACGGGATGAGCCTGAACAAGAATATCGCCAAGGTCGAGAAAACCGACCCGCACACCGTGGTGATGACCCTGAACACGGTCGACGCCGCGTTTATCCAGAACATCGCCATGAGCTTCGCCTCGATCCTGTCGGCCGAATACGCCGACCATTTGCTCAAGGTCGGCAAGCCCAGCGACATCAACCAGAAGCCGATCGGCACCGGGCCGTTCGTGTTCCAGCGCTACCAGAAAGACTCGCAGATTCGCTACACCGGCAACAAACAGTACTGGGACCCGAGCCGCGTGAAGCTCGACCAGCTGATTTTTGCGATCAACACCGACGCCTCGGTACGGGTGCAAAAGCTCAAGGCCGGCGAATGCCAGATCACCCTGCACCCGCGCCCGGCCGACGTCGAAGCCCTGAAGGCCGATCCGAACCTGCAACTGCTGACCAAGCCGGGTTTCAACCTGGGCTACATCGCCTATAACGTGCGGCACAAGCCCTTCGACCAGCTCGAAGTGCGCCAGGCCCTGGACATGGCGGTGAACAAGCAGAGCATCCTCAACGCCGTGTACCAGGGCGCGGGGCAACTGGCGGTCAACGCCATGCCGCCGACCCAGTGGTCTTACGACGACACCATCAAGGACGCCGCCTACAACCCGGAAAAAGCCAAGGAATTGCTCAAGGCTGCCGGCGTGAAGGAAGGTACCGAGATCACCCTGTGGGCGATGCCGGTACAACGGCCGTACAACCCCAACGCCAAGCTGATGGCCGAAATGCTGCAAAGCGATTGGGCAAAGATTGGCCTCAAGGTCAAGATCGTCAGCTATGAATGGGGCGAGTACATCAAGCGCACCAAGAATGGCGAGCATGACATCAGCCTGATCGGCTGGACCGGCGACAACGGTGACCCGGACAACTGGCTGGGCACCCTCTACAGCTGCGACGCCATCGGCGGGAACAACTACTCCATGTGGTGTGACCCGGCGTACGACAAGCTGATCAAGCAAGCCAAGGTCGTCACCGACCGCGAACAAAGGACTGTTCTATACAAACAGGCGCAGCAACTGCTCAAGCAGCAGGTGCCGATCACGCCAGTCGCCCACTCGACGGTCAACCAGCCGTTAAGCGCCAAAGTCGAAGGTTTCAAAGTGAGCCCCTTCGGCCGCAACGTGTTCTCGGGCGTCAGCATCAACCCATAAAAAGATAACCGGATTGCGCAGGGCGAGCATTCGCCTTGCTGCAAACGTGCAGCCTTATTTCGGGTTTTACCCATGGGCAAACGTTTGCAAAGGCTTGAACGAGTTACACACCCAATAGCCGGTTCACCTAAAAAGACCGGCATTAAAAAGAGAACCAAAGGAGCTTCACCCATGAAACTGAGCAGCACCGCGCTACTGGCCCTGGCCATCAGCAGCATCACGGCTAACGCCTACGCTGATCCTGCAAGCCAGGACTTCGTTCCAACCACACTGGCCGGCACCAGCGCCCAAAGCGAGGCCAAAGGCTTTATCGATGGCGCAAGCCTGGGCGGTACAACCCGTAACTGGTTCTCCAACGAACAACGCTTCCGTGGCAGCAAGTTCACTTACCAGAAGCACGGCGAAGCCCGTACTGACAACTACCGTACCAACTGGGTGCAAGGCACCATCCTCAACGCTACCTCGGGTTTCACCCAAGGCACCGTTGGCGTGAGCACTGAAGTGGCTGTCTACAACGCTCTGGTCCTGGACCGCAGCAAGCGCGACATCAAGGGCGGCTCCAACCGTACCCTGGCCGACTCCGACGGCGACGCTGTAGACCAGTGGAGCAAACTGGGCCTGGCCAACGTCAAGTTCCGTGTCTCGAACACCACCTTGACCGCCGGTCGCCAGAACTTCAGCAGCGGCATCATCGACACCATCGGTAACCGTGCGCTGCCTTCGAGCTTCGAAGGTGTGAGCTTCAACAGCGAAGAGTTCAGCAACCTGTCCTTCCAGGGCGGCGTGTTCGACCGCGTTTCGCCACGGACCGAGCAGAGCCTGTCGAAATTCCGTACTGAATACGGCAATGGTCGCCAGGAAACCGACAAGGTCAACACCCTGGGCGTCAACTACCAGCCGTTCAAGAGCCTGAAGACCAGCCTGTTCGCCGCTAACGTGGAAGACTTCTGGAACCAGTACTACTTCGGTGCTACCCACGAGCTGGGTGACAGCCAGACCCTGTCCCTGACCACGGGCCTGAACTACTACAAAACCGTCGACGAAGGCAAAAAGTTGATGGGCAAGATCGACAACGACACCTACTCGCTGTCGTTCGGCCTGACCCACCAGGCTCACAGCCTGACCTTCTCCTACCAGGCCGTGAACGGCGACGAGTACTTCGACTACCTGCACGAAACCAACGGCATCTACCTGGCCAACTCCCTGACGTCCGACTTCAACGGTCCGAACGAGAAGTCCTTCCAGATCGCCTACGGCATCAACATGGCCGAATACGGCGTGCCGGGCCTGAAGTTCAACGTCTACTCGGCACGTGGCTGGGGTATCGACGGTACTCACTACACCGGCGACGGCGGCCGCGCTGGCTTTGCCTACAACGGCATTCAGGCCCAGGACGGCGAGAAGCACCAGGAATACGGTGTAGGCGCGGCTTACGCGATCCAGAGCGGCGCACTCAAGGCCACCACCATTCGTGGTACCTACGTGACTCACCGTGCCAGCGCCAACCAGGCTGACGGCAACCTGCGTGAGTTCCGCCTGGTGACCACCATCCCGTTCAACATTCTTTAATCAGCGCCAGGTCGGCGGCGGGCTCAGGACGAGCCCGCCGCCTACGCTTGTCTGGTCCAATCGATTGCAGAGGGCTCTTAGATGAAAATGCTCCCGTTACAAGCTGCCATTGCCGCTGCGCTGTTGAGCGTCGCTGTCGGCATCTCGGCCAAACCGTTGGTCGTCTGCACCGAAGCCAGCCCGGAAGGCTTCGATCCGGTCCTGTACACCACGGCTGTCACCGCCGACGCCGCGGCCGAAACCATCTTCAACCGCCTGGTGGACTTCAAGCCCGGCACCACCGAAGTGATCCCGGCACTGGCCAAAGACCTGCCCGAGATCAGCGCCGATGGCCTGACCTACACCTTTCACCTGCGTGACGACATCAAGTTCCACACCACCGACTACTTCAAACCCACGCGCAACATGAACGCCGACGACGTGCTTTGGAGCTTCCAGCGCCAGCTGGACCCGAATCACCCGTGGCACAAAAAGTCCAACGTGGGCTACCCATACTTTGAAAGCATGGGCTTCAAGGAACTGCTCAAGAGCGTAGAGAAGACCGATGACCACACCGTGGTCTTCACCCTGACCCGCCCTGAAGCACCGTTCCTGGCCGACCTGGCCATGGCGTTTTCCTCGATTCACTCCGCCGAATACGCCGACCAGTTGCTCAAGTCCGGCAAGACCGACGACCTGAACGCCAAGCCCATCGGCACCGGCCCGTTCATCTTCACCCGCTACGCCAAAGACGCCCAAGTGCGCTTCAAGGCCAACCCGGACTACTTCCGTGGCAAGCCGCCGGCTGACCCGCTGATCCTGGCCATCACCACCGACAACAACGTGCGCCTACAAAAGCTCAAGGCCAACGAATGCCAGATCGCGCTGTATCCGAAACCGGATGACGTGCCGAGCATGAAGGCCGACCCGAACCTGAAGGTGGCGGAACTGGCGGCGATGACCACCGCCTACACCGCCATGAACACCACCCACAAGTACATGAGCGACGCGCGGGTGCGTCACGCGATCAACATCGCGTTCGACAAGAAGGGCTACAACGAATCCCTGTACGGCAAAGGCAACGCGGTCGACGCCACCGGCCCTTACCCGCCAACCCTGCTGGGCTTCAGCGACAAGCTGAAAAACCCGCCCCGCGACCTCGACAAGGCCCGCGCCCTGCTCAAGGAAGCCGGCGTACCGGAAGGCACCGAGTTCACCCTGTTCACCCGCAACGGCGGCGGCCCGACCAACCCCAACCCGATGCTCGGCGCCCAGCGCATGCAGGCGGATTTGGCGCAGATCGGCCTGAAAGTGAACATCAAGGTCATGGAATGGGGCGAAATGCTCAAGCGCGCCAAGAATGGCGAACATGACATGGTCTCCGCCGGCTGGGCGGGGGATAACGGGGACCCGGATAACTTCCTCACCCCGAACTTGAGTTGCGATGCAGCGAAAAACGGCGAAAACTACGCCCGCTGGTGTAACAAGGAGTTTCAAGACTTGATCGACAAGGCGCGCGCCATCGCTGAACCCACCCAGCGCGCTGCACTCTATGAACAAGCAATGGACGTTTTCGACAAGGACCAACCATGGATTCCCATGGCTTACCCGAAAATGTTCACCGCCATGCGTAAAAACGTCGAGGGTTATACCCAAAGCCCTCTGACCACAAATAACTTCGCCACCACCCAGGTGAAGTAGATAAGAGACGCTCGGCACCGTCGACATTGACGGTGCCGAACCTGCCTAACCGGCTGATTGAGGTACACAACAAGATGTTTAGTTTTATTGCCCGCCGATTGGGGTTATTGATCCCCACGTTTTTCGGCATCACCTTGCTGACCTTCGCGTTGATTCGCATGATCCCTGGCGACCCCGTCGAAGTCATGATGGGCGAACGACGAGTCGACCCCGAGATGCACGCTCAGGCAATGGAACGCCTTGGTCTGAATAAACCGCTCTACGCGCAATACCTGGATTATGTCGGCAAGCTCGCCCACGGCGACCTCGGCGAATCCCTGCGCACCCGTACCAGCGTGTGGACTGAATTCACCGCCCTTTTCCCTGCGACCCTGGAACTGTCCATGGCCGCCCTGTTGTTCGCCGGCATCCTGGGGCTGTTAGCCGGGGTGATCGCGGCCTTGAAGCGAGGATCCCTGTTCGACCATGGGGTGATGGGCATCTCCCTGGCGGGATATTCGATGCCGATCTTCTGGTGGGGCCTGATCCTGATCATGTTCTTCTCCGTCAGCCTGGGCTGGACGCCAGTCTCCGGACGGATCGACCTGCTCTACGACATCGAGCCGCGCACCGGCTTCATGCTGATCGACACCCTGCTGGCCGACGAGCCGGACGCATTCTGGGACGCGTTGCACCACCTGATCCTGCCGGCCATCGTGCTCGGCACCATCCCGCTGGCCGTTATCGCGCGGATGACCCGTTCGTCGATGCTCGAAGTACTGCGCGAAGACTACATCCGCACCGCCAAGGCCAAGGGCCTGTCGCCGGCACGCGTGGTGTTCGTCCACGGCCTGCGTAACGCCTTGATCCCGGTACTCACCGTGGTCGGCCTGCAAGTCGGCACATTGCTGGCCGGTGCGGTCCTGACCGAAACCATCTTCTCGTGGCCCGGCATCGGCAAATGGCTGATCGAAGCCATTGGCGCACGGGATTATCCCGTGGTGCAAAACGGCATCCTGTTAATCGCCTGCCTGGTGATTCTGGTGAACTTCGTGGTGGATATCCTCTACGGCTTCGCCAACCCACGCATCCGTCACCAGCGCTGAGATCATGACCATGACCACACCTACTCCCGCGGTAGCAGTCGATCAAAGCCTGCTGTACCCGTCCCCGTACAAAGAATTCTGGCAAGCCTTTTCCAAGAACAAGGGCGCCGTTGCCGGCCTGCTGTTCATGTTGCTGGTGGTGTTTTGCGCGCTCTTCGCCCCTTGGGTGGCCCCGCATAACCCGAGCGAGCAATACCGTGACTTCCTGCTGACCCCTCCGGCCTGGCTGGAAGGTGGGCAGATCCAGTTCCTGCTGGGCACCGATGAACTCGGGCGTGACCTGCTGTCGCGCCTGATCCAGGGTTCGCGCCTGTCGTTGCTGATCGGCTTGTCGTCGGTGGTGATGTCGCTGATCCCGGGGATCCTGCTGGGCCTGTTCGCCGGTTTCTTCCCGCGCCTGCTCGGCCCGACCATCATGCGCCTGATGGACATCATGCTGGCCCTGCCGTCGCTGCTGCTGGCTGTGGCGATTGTCGCGATCCTCGGCCCTGGCCTGATCAACACCGTGATTGCGATCGCGATCGTGTCGCTGCCGTCCTATGTCCGTCTGACCCGCGCTGCGGTGATGGGCGAACTGAACCGTGACTACGTGACTGCCGCCCGCCTCGCCGGCGCCGGCCTGCCGCGCCTGATGTTCGTCACCGTGCTGCCGAACTGCATGGCGCCGCTGATCGTTCAGGCCACCCTGAGTTTCTCCTCGGCGATTCTCGATGCTGCCGCCCTGGGCTTCCTGGGCCTTGGCGTACAACCGCCAACCCCTGAGTGGGGCACCATGCTGGCTTCGGCCCGCGACTACATCGAACGCGCCTGGTGGGTCGTGAGCCTGCCTGGCTTGACCATTTTGCTCAGCGTGCTGGCAATCAACCTGATGGGCGACGGCCTGCGCGATGCGCTGGACCCGAAACTCAAGAACGCCGCCTGAGGAGATTCCCATGTCACTGCTAGAAATCAAGAATCTCAATGTCCGCTTCGGCGACAAGACCGCCGTGCCGGTGGTCGATGGCCTCGACATCTCCGTCGACAAAGGCGAAGTACTGGCGATCGTTGGCGAGTCGGGTTCGGGTAAATCCGTGACCATGATGGCGCTGATGGGCCTGATCGAGCACCCCGGCATCGTCACTGCCGACGCCCTGAACTTCGACGGCAAGGACATGCTCAAGCTGAGCAACCGCCAGCGTCGGCAGATCGTCGGCAAAGACCTGGCGATGGTGTTCCAGGACCCGATGACCGCCCTGAACCCCAGCTACACCGTGGGTTTCCAGATCGAAGAAGTGCTGCGCCTGCATTTGAAGATGTCCGGCAAGCAAGCGCGCAAGCGTGCCATCGAACTGCTCGAAAAGGTGGAAATCCCGGGCGCAGCCAGCCGTATGGATGCCTACCCGCACCAGCTGTCCGGTGGTATGAGCCAACGTGTGGCCATCGCCATGGCGATTGCCGGCGAGCCGAAACTGCTGATCGCCGATGAACCGACTACTGCGCTCGACGTGACCATCCAGGCCCAGATCATGGACCTGCTGCTGGCCTTGCAGAAAGAGCAGAACATGGGCCTGGTGCTGATCACCCACGACCTCGCGGTAGTGGCCGAAACCGCCCAGCGCGTGTGCGTGATGTATGCCGGCCAGGCCGTGGAAGTCGGCCAGGTGCCGCAGTTGTTCGACATCCCGGCGCACCCGTACAGCGAAGCGTTGCTCAAGGCGATCCCCGAGCACAGCCTCGGCGCCACGCGCCTGGCCACGCTGCCGGGTATCGTTCCCGGCCGTTATGACCGCCCGCAGGGTTGCCTGCTGTCGCCGCGGTGCCCGTATGTGCAGGAGTCCTGCCGCGCCCAACGCCCGGGCCTTGACCCGAAAAGCCACAGCCTTGCCCGCTGCTTCTACCCGCTGAATCAGGAGGTGGCGTAATGGCCGTCGTACTTACCGCCCGCGACCTGACCCGTCACTACGAAGTGTCCCGTGGCCTGTTCAAGGGCCATGCCCTGGTGCGCGCACTCAACGGTGTGTCGTTCGAACTGGAAGCCGGCAAGACCCTCGCGGTCGTAGGCGAGTCCGGTTGCGGCAAATCCACCCTGGCCCGCGCCCTGACCTTGATTGAAGAGCCGTCTTCCGGCTCGCTGAAAATCGCCGGGCAAGAAGTCGCCGGTGCCGACAAGGCCCAGCGCAAGCAACTGCGCAAAGACGTGCAGATGGTGTTCCAGAGCCCTTACGCCTCGCTGAACCCGCGCCAGAAGGTCGGCGACCAACTGGGCGAGCCGCTGCTGATCAACACCAACCTGTCTGCCGCCGAGCGCCGGGAAAAGGTCCAGGCGATGATGAAGCAAGTGGGCCTGCGCCCTGAGCATTATCAGCGCTACCCGCACATGTTCTCCGGCGGCCAGCGCCAGCGAATCGCACTGGCGCGGGCGATGATGCTGCAACCCAAGGTGCTGGTGGCGGATGAACCGACCTCGGCGCTGGACGTATCGATCCAGGCCCAGGTGCTGAACCTGTTCATGGATTTGCAGCAGGAATTCAACACCGCCTACGTGTTCATCTCCCACAACCTCGCGGTGGTGCAGCACGTCGCCGACGACGTAATGGTGATGTACCTCGGCCGCCCGGTGGAAGTGGGCCCGAAGGAAGACATCTACGCACGCCCGCTGCACCCGTACACCCAGGCGTTGCTGTCGGCAACCCCCACCATTCATCCGGACCCGAACAAACCGAAGATCAAAATCGTCGGCGAGTTGCCCAACCCGTTGAACCCGCCGTCTGGCTGCGCCTTCCACAAGCGCTGCCCGTACGCGACCCAGCTGTGCAGTACCGATGAACCGGTGCTGCGACCACTCGACAACCGCCAGGTGGCTTGCCACTACGCGGAGCAATTTGTGGTCTGACGTGCAAAAAAAATGCTCTGGAGGGTGAGTCCAGAGCATTCCAGTGTTCTACAGCCCTGCTTGTCGGATAGCGCATCTGTTCGGCAAGCGGGGCTTTCTTTTGCCTGCGTTACTTACGTATCGCTGTCGCCATCGTTGTAAGTGTCGCTGTCTTCGCCATCATTGTCCGGGTTCTCGGCATCGTCATCGTCCTTGGAACCGCCCTGGTTTTCGTCACCGGGCTCGGATTCACTCTTGGCCAACTGCAAGCCACCCGCCTGCACCGTCTTCGCCGCCACAAACCCCGTGCCATGGCTTTGCACAGCCGTATTGGCCCACGCGGCAGACATGCCCAATGACATCATCACCAGCACTTTGAGCAACAGCACCACACGTTGAAAGATACTCATGGTCGAATTCCGCCCAGTCAGGAGTTGAACTGCGTACGACAGCTGTCCACCGTCGCCTTGCTTCAAACTAGTCCCGAACTGAAGTTTTCGCCAATGAAACAACCTGAATAGCAGCCAAAGAAAAAGGCGAAGCCATCACAGCTTCGCCCTCTCTTATATCGCTAACCCTTAGTGATGCTCACGGGTCGCGCGGAATTTCACATCCGGCCAGCGCTCTTCCATCAGCGCCAGGTTGACCCGAGTCGGGGCCAGGTAGGTCAGGTGACCACCGCCGTCGATCGCGAGGTTTTCCACGGCCTTGATCTTGAACTCTTCCAGCTTCTTCTTATCGCTGCAGTCGATCCAGCGCGCGGAGTACACGGTGATCGGCTCATAAGAGCATTCCACCTTGTATTCCTCTTTCAGGCGACTGGCCACTACATCGAACTGCAGCACACCGACGGCGCCGAGGATGATGTCGTTGCTGCGCTCCGGGAAGAACACCTGGGTGGCGCCCTCTTCCGCCAACTGCTGCAAACCCTGGCGCAGTTGCTTGGATTTCAGCGGGTCACGCAGGCGTACGCGGCGGAACAGTTCCGGGGCGAAGTGCGGGATACCGGTGAAGCCCAGCACTTCGCCTTCGGTGAAGGTGTCACCGATCTGGATGGTGCCGTGGTTGTGCAAGCCGATGATATCGCCAGCATACGCTTCTTCCAGCTGCTCACGCTCGGAGGAGAAGAAGGTCAGGGCGTCGCCGATGCGCACGTCCTTGCCGGTACGCACGTGGCGCATCTTCATGCCTTTTTCGTATTTGCCGGAGCAGATACGCATGAAGGCGATACGGTCGCGGTGCTTGGGGTCCATGTTCGCCTGGATCTTGAACACGAAGCCGGCGAATTTCTCTTCCACAGGCTCCACGGTACGCTCGTTGGCAACCCGGGCCAGCGGCTTGGGTGCCCAATTGACCACGGCATCCAGCACGTGATCGACACCGAAGTTGCCCAGGGCGGTACCGAAGAACACCGGCGTCAGCTGGCCGTCGAGGAATTCCTGCTGGTTGAACTCGTGGCAGGCGCCCTGCACCAGTTCCAGCTGGTCGACAAACCGGTCGTACTCGTCACCCAGGTGGTCGCGGGCTTCGTCGGAGTCGAGCTTCTCGATGATTTTCACATCGGTACGTTCGTGGCCGTGGCCAGCGGTGTACACAATGATGTAGTCGTCGGCCAGGTGGTACACGCCCTTGAAGTCGCGGTAGCAACCAATCGGCCAGGTGATCGGCGCGGCCTTGATCTTCAGGACGGCTTCGATTTCGTCCAGCAGTTCGATCGGGTCGCGGATGTCACGGTCGAGTTTGTTGATAAAGCTGACAATCGGCGTATCCCGCAGGCGGCACACGTCCATCAGCGCGATGGTGCGGGGCTCGACGCCTTTACCGCCGTCGAGGACCATCAGCGCCGAGTCCACCGCCGTCAGGGTGCGGTAGGTGTCTTCGGAGAAGTCTTCGTGGCCCGGGGTGTCGAGCAGGTTGATCATGTGGTCGCGATACGGGAACTGCATGACCGACGTGGTAATGGAAATACCACGCTGCTTTTCCATTTCCATCCAGTCGGAGGTGGCATGGCGGTCGGATTTACGGGATTTCACCGTGCCGGCCACCGCGATCGCCTTGCCCATCAGCAACAGCTTTTCGGTGATGGTGGTTTTACCGGCATCGGGGTGGGAAATAATGGCGAAAGTGCGGCGTTTCGCGACTTCGGCGGCCTGGTGGGTCATGGGAAATCGCCTGGCAGGTGAGTCAAAAAAGGGCGGCGAGTATAGCGCAAACCCGGGGTGACGGACCACCGTTCACCCCATTGGGGGTGGCTAATTGCTGCCAAGTATGGAACCTTTTAAAAGGTAGAGACGTCCACTCCCCTGCTATCGCACTCGTAACAGGGGCTGAAAAATCAGCAAGTTAGCCTGACGAGGCTGCGCTCATGGCTCGACCGCATACCGCGTTGCCGGTAGGGGCGAGCTGCTATTCGCGACCACATTCGCCGACAGCCAGGAATGGCATTGCCGCTCGGAAATGTGTTCGCCGACAAAAGAAAAAAGGAGTCCGCCTGTGGCTATTCGCTATGGCAAAGGGCTGATAGGAGGAGCGGTTGTCGTCGCTCTCCTGGCCCTGCTGGTCCACTGGATCGGCATCAACACGATCGAACTGTACCGCGACGATTTGTTGTTTTACCTGCAAGCTCACTTGATCCTCGTCCTTGTTTCGATGCTGGCCGCCCTGATCGTAGGGATTCCCGCCGGTATCCTGCTGAGCCGACCCAACATGGTCGGGCGCGCAGAACGCTTCATGCAGATCTTCAACATCGGCAATACCGTCCCTCCCCTGGCCGTACTGGCCATCGCCCTCGGTGTCCTTGGCATCGGCAGCGGCCCCGCGATCTTCGCGCTGTTCCTCGCCTCGTTGCTGCCCATCGTGCGCAACACCTATGAAGGCCTGAAAAACGTTCAAGGTTCCCTGAAAGAAGCCGCCGTCGGCATCGGCATGACGCCGCGCCAGGTGCTGTTTCGCGTGGAATTGCCCAACGCCGTGCCGATCATCATCGGTGGTGTACGCGTGGCCCTGGCGATCAACGTCGGTACCGCGCCCCTGGCGTTCCTGATTGGCGCCAACAGCCTGGGCAGCCTGATCTTCCCCGGCATCGCCCTGAACAATCAGCCGCAACTGCTGCTCGGCGCCGCATGCACCGCGCTGCTGGCCTTGCTGCTCGACGGTCTGGTGACCATGGCCAGCCGCCTTTGGCTGGAACGCGGGTTGCGTCCGTCTTAAGGCTTTGGCCCCGTCTTGGGCCTGAAACAGGAATTCACATGAAAAAACTGACATTGATATTGAGCTGCGTCCTGCTGTTCGCAGGGTTTGCGCAAGCCGCTGAAAAACCGGTCATCCGCATCGGCGCCCGGGTGTTCACTGAACAGACCCTGCTCGCCGAAATCACCTCCCAGTACCTGCGCACCAAGGGTTACGACACCCGTGTGACCGGCGGCCTGGGCAGCAACCTGGCACGCAGTGCCCAGGAAAGCGGGCAACTGGACCTGATCTGGGAATACACCGGCGTGTCGCTGGTGGCCTATAACCACGTCGACGAGAAGCTCGACAGCGAACAGTCCTACGCCCGAGTGAAAGAACTCGACGCGAAAAAAGGCCTGGTCTGGCTCTCCCCGTCGAAATTCAGCAACACCTACGCCCTGGCCCTGCCAGAGAACGTGGCCAAGGAATTCCCGCAGATCAACAGCATCAGCGACCTGACCGCGGCACTGGCCGAGAAAACCAAGGAAAACCGCCTGGTGGCCCTGGACACCGAGTTCGCCAACCGTTCCGACGGCATGGCCGGCATGGTCAAGCTGTACGACATGAACCTGACCCGCAAGAACACCCGGCAGATGGACGCCGGCCTGGTGTACACCGCGCTGCGTAATGGCCAGGTGTTTGCCGGCTTGGTCTACACCACCGACGGCCGCCTGAACGCCTTCAAATTGAAGCTGCTGGAAGACGACAAGCACTACTTCCCGGACTACACCGCCGCGCCGGTGGTGCGTCAGGTTTACCTCGATGCCCATCCGCAACTGGCCGCTGATCTCAAGCCACTGGCTGCGCTGTTCGACGACGAAACCATGCGCCAGCTGAATGCGCGGGTCGACGTCGACCACGAAAGCCCGTCCGCCGTGGCCGCAGATTTCCTGCGCCAGCATCCGATCAACTAAGAGGAGAAGACATGGAATTCCTGAACGCCTTTTCCCATCTTGATTGGGCCCAAGTCCTGCACCTGACCTGGCAGCACATCACCCTGGTCGGCATTGCAGTGATCCTCGCAATCGTCGTCGGCGTGCCCCTGGGTGTGCTGATGACCCGCTTCCCGACGCTCGCCGGCCCATTGCAAGCCAGTGCCACGGTGTTGCTGACCGTGCCGTCGATTGCGCTGTTCGGCCTGCTGCTGCCGTTCTACTCCAAGTTCGGCCAGGGCCTGGGGCCGATGCCGGCGATCACCGCCGTGTTCCTCTATTCCCTGTTGCCCATCATGCGTAACACCTACCTCGCCCTCACCGGCGTTGAGCCAGGCATTCGCGAGGCCGCCAAAGGCATCGGCATGACCTTCGGCCAGCGCTTGCGCATGGTCGAGCTGCCGATTGCCGTACCGGTGATCCTCGCCGGTGTGCGCACCGCCGTCGTCATGAACATTGGTGTGATGACCATCGCCGCCACCATCGGCGCCGGTGGCCTGGGTGTACTTATTCTGGCTTCCATCAGCCGCAGCGACATGTCGATGCTGATCGTTGGCGCCGTGCTGGTCAGTCTCCTGGCCATCTTCGCCGACCTGCTTCTGCAATGGCTGCAACGCACGCTGACTCCAAAAGGACTGCTCAAATGATCGAACTTCAAAACCTGACCAAGACCTTCCAAAGCAACGGCAAGACCATCACCGCCGTTGATTCCGTAAGCCTGACCGTCAACGAAGGCGAAATTTGCGTATTCCTCGGCCCCTCGGGCTGCGGCAAGAGCACCACGCTGAAGATGATCAACCGCCTGATCAAGCCGACCTCCGGCAAGATCCTGATCAACGGCGAAGACACCACCGACCTCGACGAAGTGACCCTGCGTCGCAACATCGGCTACGTGATCCAGCAGATCGGTCTGTTCCCGAACATGACCATCGAAGAGAACATCGTGGTGGTGCCCAAGCTGCTGGGCTGGGACAAGCAGAAATGCCACGACCGCGCCCGCGAGTTGATGAGCATGATCAAGCTCGAACCCAAGCAGTACCTGCATCGCTACCCGCGTGAGCTGTCCGGCGGCCAGCAACAGCGGATCGGCGTGATCCGCGCCCTGGCGGCGGATGCACCGTTGCTGCTGATGGATGAGCCGTTCGGCGCGGTCGACCCGATCAACCGCGAGATGATCCAGAACGAGTTTTTCGAGATGCAGCGCGCGCTGAACAAGACCGTGATCATGGTCAGCCACGACATCGACGAAGCCATCAAGCTGGGTGACAAGATCGCGATCTTCCGCGCCGGCAAGCTGCTGCAGATCGACCACCCGGACACCCTGCTGGCCCACCCTGCCGACGAATTCGTCAGCAACTTCGTTGGCCAGGACAGCACCCTCAAGCGCCTGCTGCTGGTGAAGGCTGAGGATGCGGCGGACAACGCGCCGTCGGTCAGCCCGGAAACCCCGGTGGCGGAGGCCCTGGAGCAGATGGATGAGTTGGACCGTCGCTACGTGGTGGTCACCGATGCCGAGAACAAGGCCCTGGGTTATGTGCGACGTCGCGACCTGCATCGTCAGACCGGTACCTGCGGCCAGTACCTGCGGGAATTCAACGCCACGGCGGCGTATGACGAGCATTTGCGCATCCTGCTGTCGCGGATGTACGAGTTCAACCGCTCGTGGTTGCCGGTGATGGATGCGGAGCGGGTGTTCCTCGGGGAAGTGACCCAGGAGTCGATTGCCGAGTACCTGAGTTCCGGTAAGTCCCGTGGGGGCAAGACCAGCATTGTGTCGCCTGCCGAGACAGCACTGGCCTGACCTGACACACAGCGGTCAAAATGTGGGAGCGGGCTTGCTCGCGAAGGCAGAGTGTCAGTCACCGGATGCATTGGCTGATACACCGCATTCGCGAGCAAGCCCGCTCCCACATTGGATCTTCACTGTACCCGCAACACCTCAAATTGCCCCTACCGGGGAACATCAATCCGTCATACCGGTCGGTTACATAAGTAGCTGCACGCGGCCGCACGACGAACGCGTGCAAAAACGCGACATTTTTAGTTGATCTATAGCCCCTCACGTCCTAAAGTTCGCGCCGAACGTCCATGCTGGAAACGATCCATCCGGCTCAAGTACTGACGACGAGACAGCAAGGCCAAGGGAAGCGGTTGATCCCATGGCCTTTTTGCTTTCGGCGACATGCCTTGGGAAGTAGGCGAACCAAAGTGGGGATACGGAGGACGTTCATTTGCACCCATTGATCAATCTAGTTTGCCAGTAGGAGTTCCCAGCATGTCGATTCAGGTCGAAGACTATTTCGCGCGCGCCACTTTTGACAAAATGAAGGCGTTCGCCGACACCCAGGAAACCCCGTTCGTGGTGATCGACACCGCGATGATCAGCCAGGCCTACGATGACCTGCGCGCCGGTTTCGAATTCGCCAAGGTGTATTACGCCGTCAAGGCCAACCCGGCCGTCGAGATCATCGACCTGCTCAAGGACAAGGGTTCGAGCTTCGACATCGCGTCGATCTACGAGCTGGACAAGGTCATGGACCGCGGCGTCAGCCCTGACCGTATCAGCTACGGCAACACCATCAAGAAATCCAAGGACATCCGCTACTTCTACGAGAAGGGCGTGCGCCTGTTCTCCACCGACTCCGAAGCCGACCTGCGCAACATCGCCAAGGCCGCCCCGGGTTCGAAAGTGTATGTGCGTATCCTCACCGAAGGCTCGACCACGGCCGACTGGCCGCTGTCGCGCAAATTCGGCTGCCAGACCGACATGGCCATGGACCTGCTGATTCTCGCCCGCGACCTGGGCCTGGTGCCTTACGGCATCTCCTTCCACGTCGGCTCGCAACAGCGTGACATCAGCGTGTGGGACGCGGCGATCGCCAAGGTCAAAGTGATCTTCGAGCGCCTGAAGGAAGAAGACGGCATCCACCTGAAGCTGATCAACATGGGCGGCGGCTTCCCGGCCAACTACATCACCCGCACCAACAGCCTGGAAACCTACGCCGAGGAAATCATCCGCTTCCTCAAGGAAGACTTCGGTGACGATCTGCCGGAAATCATCCTGGAGCCGGGCCGTTCGTTGATCGCCAACGCCGGGATCCTGGTCAGCGAAGTGGTACTGGTTGCGCGTAAATCCCGCACCGCCGTCGAGCGCTGGGTATACACCGACGTGGGCAAATTCTCCGGCCTGATCGAAACCATGGACGAAGCCATCAAGTTCCCGATCTGGACCGAGAAGAAAGGCGAGATGGAAGAAGTGGTCATCGCCGGCCCGACCTGCGACAGCGCCGACATCATGTACGAGAACTACAAGTACGGCCTGCCGCTGAACCTGGCGATTGGTGACCGGATGTACTGGTTGTCCACCGGTGCGTACACCACCAGCTACAGCGCAGTTGAATTCAATGGCTTCCCGCCATTGAAATCGTTCTACCTGTAAACGCACGCCCTGATCGTTCCCACGCTCTGCGTGGGAACGCATCCGGTGACGCTCTGCGTCACGCCGTTAGAGCGGACGCAGGGCGTCCAGGGCGGCATTTCCACGCAGAGCGTGGGAACGATCAAGTTCAATCGCATGCTCTTGATAGATCTCGGCCATTGCCCGTATCTGCGGCTCATTGGCGGCACACAACGCCTTGTGCGCCACCCGCAAGAACTTCAAATTCCCGCCCGCCAGTGCCTTGCGCAACCATTCCAGTGCCGTTTCTATCTCGCCCCGGTCCGCCAACACCGCTGCATAACTGAACTGCCCGCGAAAATCCCCGCCTTCTGCTGACTGGCGATACCACGCCACCGCCGCCTCCAGATCCCTCGGGCAGTACTGCCCTTCTTCCAGATAACGCCCCAGCAGGTTCATCGACTTGGCATGGCCCAGTTCCGCCGCCTGTCGATAACACGCCAGCGCCTGGGCTTGATCCTCGGCAACCCCGCGCCCGGTCGCCAGCAGGTTGGCGTAGTTGTACAAGCCCCAATCCAGCCCGGCCTCGGCCGCCCGACGATATTCCCGGGCCGCCGCCACGGCATCCGCCTCGCAACCCCAGCCATGCTCCAGGCAACGCCCGAGCATATTGCGCGCCATCAAATGCCCGCCCTTGGCGGCGATGCGGAACCAGCGCATTGCCAGTGCTTCATCGCGCTCGATGCCGCGCCCTTCCAGCAGGATTTGCCCGAGCAGCGCCTGGGCATCCACCACACCCTCTTTCGCGGCGATCAAAATCGCCTGGGCGGCGCGCACCGGGGAGTCGTCGAGCATGCTCTGCAATTGCTCAACGTTGAGTACTTCTTCACGGCGCAATAAAAAGCCCACGGTCAGACCTCAACCCAGCGGCGCAGCAGGTTGTGATAGGTGCCGGTGAGCTGGATCAGCGCGGGGTGGTCGGGCACGTCGCGGCTCAGTTGCTGGATCGCCCCGTCCATCTCGAACAGCAAGGTGCGCTGGCTGTCCTCGCGCACCAGGCTTTGGGTCCAGAAAAACGAGGCGTAGCGCGCGCCGCGGGTCACGGCGTTGACCTTGTGCAGGCTGGAGCCGGGGTACAGCACCATGTCGCCCGCCGGCAACTTGACCCGCTGCAGGCCGAAGGTGTCCTGGATTTCCAGCTCGCCGCCGTCGTAGTCGTCGGGGTCGCTGAAAAATACGGTGGAGGAAAGGTCAGTGCGCACCCGCTCGTGGCTGCCCTTGGACTGGCGCACGGCGTTGTCGATATGGAAGTCGAAACTGCCGCCGGCGGTGTAACAGTTGAGCAATGGCGGGAAGACCTTGTGCGGTAACGCCGCTGACATGAACAGCGGATTTTTCCACAAGCGATCGAGGATCGCCGCGCCGATTTCCTTTGCCAGCGGGTGGCCTTCCGGCAGTTGCAGGTTGTGTTTGGCCTTGGCCGATTGGTGCCCGGCAGTGATTTTGCCGTCGGCCCACTCGGTGTGCGCCAGGGCTTCGCGGATGCGCAGCACTTCCTCGCGAGAGAACAGGCCGGGAATGTGCAGCAACATGGAGGCATTACCTGAAAACAGTGAGGCGCCAATGGTAGTGATTCTTATTGACTGTGTACAACCCTACTCCCGCCCAAAGGACGAACGAGATCGTCAAAACCGTAAGCAAAAAGTGTAAAGAACGTAAATTCAGTGCGAATAGTAATGTATCGCAATTGATATGAAGTCTTGTTCTCCCTATATTCCGCGGCCTCACCTCCTTGGGGAAAGGACACACTCATGCCGCGCACTTCGATAAAAACACCTGCCAGTTCACCACGTTTGCTGGCCTCGGCCATCGGCGTTGCCATCAGCGCCAGCTCTGCCGCCCAACTGGCGCAAGCTGCTGAAGACACCGAGCAGAAAGGCGAGCGCAACAGCATTTCCCTGGGAGCCACCAGCATCACCGGCCAGGAACAGGACAGCACGTCCTACCAGGTCGAAAAAGCCTCCTCGCAGAAGTACACCGCGCCGCTGGTAGATACTCCGCGCTCGGTCACCGTGGTGCCGCAGCAAGTGCTCAAGGACACCGCCGCCACCTCGTTGCAGGACGCCTTGCGCACCGTGCCGGGGATTACCTTCGGCGCCGGTGAAGGCGGCAACCCGCAGGGCGACCGTCCGTTCATTCGCGGCTTCGACGCCCAGGGCGATACCTACCTCGACGGCGTGCGCGACACGGGCGGCCAGAGCCGCGAGATCTTCGACATCGAATCCATCGAAGTCAGCAAAGGCCCCAACTCGTCATTCGGCGGCCGCGGCTCGGCCGGCGGCAGCCTCAACCTGGTGAGCAAGACGCCACAGGCGCGGGACTTCACCAACGGTGGCTTCACCTACGGCTCCGACCAGACCCGCCGCTATGTGCTCGACGTCAACCGTCAGTTCCTCGACAGCGCGGCCTTCCGCCTGAACCTGATGAGCCACGAACAGAACGTCGCCGGGCGTGATGCCGTCAACTACGACCGCTGGGGCGTGGCGCCGTCGCTGACCTTCGGCCTGGGCACTCCGACCCGAGTCAACTTCAGCTACTACCACATGGAAAGCAACGACCTGCCGGATTCGGGCATTCCGTATGGCTACAGCAACAGCGGCGCAAGAGCCGCCCACGTGCATGACAAGCCAACCGACGGCGGCGACAGCAACAACTTCTACGGCCTCAAGGATCGCGACTTCCGCAAGACCCGCGCCGACAACAGCACGTTCTCCATCGAGCACGACCTGAACGACAACATGACGCTGAAAAACACCCTGCGCCACGGCAACACCGGCCAGGACTATATCGTCACCCAACCCGACGACAGCCAGCACAACGTCAACCAGTTCGGCACCGTGTGGCGCCGCGCGAACACCCGCGTGTCCACCACCGAGACCACCACCAACCAGACCGATCTGTTTGGCAGCTTCCAGGCGCTGGGCTTCAAGAACACCTACTCCACCGGGCTGGAATTCACCGGCGAAGAAACCCGCTACAGCGGCTACACCGTCAGCCCGAACAGCAACCCCGGTTGCCCGGCGCCCGGCAAAGGCGGCCAGTGCACCTCGCTGGGCAACCCGAACCCGGACGATGCCTGGACCGGCAGCATTGCGCGCAACTACAACGGCACCAACACCAAGGCCACCAGCCGTGCCGCCTATGTGTTCGACACCATCGAGCTGGACCCGAAATGGCTGCTGAACGTCGGCCTGCGCTACGACACCTTCGACACCGTGGCCAACACCAATGCGGTGCCGACCGCCACCGTCAAGGCCCGCAGCAAGATCAAGAACGACAGCCAGTTCTTCAACTGGCAGGCGGGCCTGGTCTGGAAGCCGGTTGAAAACGGCAGCATCTATGCCTCCTACGCCACCTCAGCCTCACCGGCCGGCGGCCTGGTAGGTGAAGGCGCCGACGGCAACCCGCTGTCTGCCGGCGCCGCCACCAGCGACCTGAAACCGGAAGAGACCGTCAACTACGAGCTGGGCACCAAGTGGGACATGTTCCACGACCGCCTGTCCCTGACCGCCGCGGTGTTCCGCACCGAGAAGAAAAACACGCGGATCCTGGTGGACGCGCTGACCTATGAAAACGGTGGCGAATCCCGCGTCGACGGCCTGGAGCTTTCCGCCAGCGGCAAGCTGACCGATCAATGGCAAGTGTTCGCCGGCTACAGCTACCTGAAAAGCGAACTGGTGGACCCGGGCCTGAACGGTCGTAACGGTGTCGTCAGTGCCGGCTCGAACAAAGGCAACCAGATGCCCAACACGCCGAAGAACACCTTCAGCCTGTGGACGACGTATGACGTGACACCCAAGCTCACCATCGGCGGCGGCGCGTTCTATGTCGACGAGGTCTACGGCGATGCGGGCAACACCGTCTACGTGCCGTCCTACACCCGCTACGACGCTATGGCCAGCTACAAGCTGACCAAGAACGTCGACCTGCAGTTGAACGTGCAGAACCTCACCGACAAGACCTACTACGACAAGGCCTATGCCTCGCATTTTGCCAACCAGGCAGCCGGTCGTACGGCCCTGCTGACCACCAGTTTCCATTTCTAAACCGATACAAATGACTGCACGAAACCCCACGCATCGGATGCGTGGGGTTTTTGCGTGTAAAAAAGAATGTTTCTCGACAACTCGCGGCATAATGCGCGCCGTGAAACACCTAACCTGATGACGAGGCCGTACGACGTGTTGAAGAAAACCCTGTTCCAGTTGCATTGGTTCTTCGGCATTACCGCCGGGCTGGTGTTGGCCTTGATGGGGATCACCGGCGCAACGGTGTCGTTCCAGGATGAACTCATCGAGTTGCTGAACCCGACGGTGTTGACGGTGGAAAAGCGTCCGGCCGGGGTACTGCCGCCCGCTGAACTGGTGCACCTGCTGGAAGCCCGTGAAGGCAAAGTCGTGTCGATGCTCACGGTGCAGCCCGACAGCACCAACGCGGCCAAGGTCTGGTTCACCCCACCGCCCGGTGAACGTCGCGGGCAGATGCGCTACTTCGACCCGTACACCGGCGACTACCTGGGCGATGCCGTCGGCCAGGACTTCTTCGGCTTCGTGCTGCAACTGCACCGTTTCCTCGCCATCGGCGACACCGGCCGGCAAATCACCGGCGCCTGCACGCTGATCCTGGTGTTCTTCTGCCTCTCGGGCCTGTACCTGCGCTGGCCGCGCCAAGTGGCAAGCTGGCGTGCATGGCTGGCGGTGGACTGGCGCAAGAAAGGCCGCAGTTTCAACTGGGACCTGCACTCGGTATTCGGCACTTGGTGCCTGCTGTTCTATCTTCTGGCGGCACTGACCGGACTGTTCTGGTCCTACGAGTGGTACAGCAACGGCATGACCAGACTGCTGTCCGACGCGCCGCAGAACGAACGCGTACGCAAGCGCGGCCCGGCCCCCGAAGGGCCTGCGCCGGTGGCCAATTACGCCGCGATCTGGAGCAGCATCTACAGCAACGCCGGCCCCGGCTTGAGCGGCTACAACATCCGCATGCCCGCGGTCGCCGGCCAACCCGCCACCGTCTACTACCTGCTGAAGACCTCGCCCCACGATCGCGCGCTGAACCAGATCAACCTCGACCCGGCCACCGGCGAAGTCAAATCCCATGACACCTACGCCGGCAAAAGCTTCAAGGCGCAGATCCTGACCAGTATCTATGCGCTGCACACCGGCAGCTACTTCGGCCTGCCCGGCCGGATCATCCTGACGTTCAGCGCGCTGCTGATGCCGCTGTTCTTCATCACCGGCTGGCTGTTGTACCTGGACCGCCGCCGCAAGAAACGCCAGGTGCGCGATGCCCGCAAAGGCCTGACCGGCAACCACAGCGACGCGCCGGCCTGGCTGATCGGCTTTGCCAGCCAGAGCGGCTTTGCCGAGCAACTGGCCTGGCAGACCGCCGGGCAGTTGCAGGCCGCCGGCGTGCCAGTGAACGTGCAGTCGCTGGGCAGCGTCAGCGAAGAGGATTTGCGCCAATCGAGCCATGCGCTGTTCGTGGTCAGCACCTTCGGCGACGGCGAGGCACCGGACAGCGCCCGCGGTTTCGAGCGCAGCGTGCTCGGCCAGGACCTGTCCCTCAAGGGCCTGAACTACTCGGTGTTGGCCCTGGGTGATCGCCAGTACCAACACTTCTGCGGCTTCGCCCGGCGCCTGCATTTCTGGCTGACCAACCAGGGCGGCAACCCGCTGTTCGCCCCGGTGGAAGTCGACAGCGGCGACACCGATGCGTTGCTGCACTGGCAACAACAACTGGGCCAACTGACCGGCCATGCACCCGCTGCGGCATGGGCCAGCGCGACCTATGAAAACTGGACCCTGAAGCAACGCACCCTGCTCAACCCGCACAGCAGTGGCTCCGGCGTCTATTTGCTCGGGCTCACCCCGCCAGCCCCCCGGGACTGGCTGGCCGGCGACCTGGTGGAAGTGCTGCCACGCAATTGCCCATGGGCCATCGAACACTTCCTGGAAGGCCTGGGACTGGCCGGCAGCGAAGGTGTGGTAGTCGACGGCCTTGCACACACCCTCGACCAGGCCCTGGCCGGCCGCCAACTGCCGGACAATCGCGCACACCTGGTGGGCCTGCATGCCCAGGCGCTGGTCAATGCACTGGTGCCGCTGGGCATGCGCGAATACTCCATCGCCTCGATTGCCAGCGACGGTGTGCTGGAGCTGATCGTGCGCCAGGAGCGTCACCCCGATGGCAGCGTGGGCGTGGGTTCCGGCTGGTTGACCGAACATGCACCGCTGGGTTCGACCATCAGCCTGCGAGTGCGGCGCAACAGTGGTTTCCATCTGCCGACCGAGCCGCTCCCGATGATCCTGCTGGGCAACGGCACCGGCCTTGCCGGGTTGCGCAGCCTGCTCAAGGCGCGGGTTGCCGACGGCCAGCAGCGCAACTGGCTGCTGTTTGGCGAACGCAATATCGCCCATGACTACCACTGCCAGGACGAGCTGCAAGGCTGGCTGGCCAGCGGTGACCTGGCGCTACTGGACCTGGCCTTTTCCCGGGACCAGGCAGAGAAAATCTACGTGCAGGATCGCCTGCGCGAATCAGCGGATGTGCTGCGTAAATGGGTGGCCGATGGCGCCGCGATTTACGTCTGCGGCAGTTTGCAGGGGATGGCGGCGGGTGTGGATCAGGTGCTGCACGATGTGCTGGGCAGCGAAGCCGTCGAACGCTTGATCGAGCAGGGCCGCTACCGCCGGGATGTTTACTGACCCCCTGAAGATACACCGATCAAAATGTGGGAGGGCTTGCTCGCGAAGGCAGTGGATCAGTCCATACATCTGTTGACTGACACACCGCCTTCGCGAGCAAGCCCTCCCACATTGGCTCTTCTTCAGTAGGTAGATTGCATTGCAATCACACTGGCGCCAGCTTCTGCTCAAACACCGAAACCCCATCCAGGTCCCGCAAAATCACCGTCAGCTCCGCCGTCTGTCCATCAATCTGCACCTCGCCAAAAAACTGGAACCCGGCAAACGGCGAGCTGTTCTGCACCGTCGGCGCCTTCTCGAACACCACTTCCGGGCCAAAGGTTTTATCCAGCGGATTAGGCCCGAAACTCCCGGCATTCAACGGCCCGGCGACAAACTCCCAGAACGGCTCAAAATCCTGAAACGCCGCCCGATCCGGATGGTAATGATGGGCCGCGCAGTAATGCACATCCGCCGTCAGCCACACGTGATTACGCACCTGCTGCGCCCGCAGAAACGCGAGCAATTCGGCAATTTCCAACTCGCGCCCCTGGGCCGGGCCCGGGTCGCCGTTGGCGATCGCTTCCCAACGCGGCACGCCGGGGCTGACCTCACCGTCGGGCACGCCCAGGCCAATGGGCATGTCGGCGGCGATGACTTTCCACTGCGCCTGGGAGGCCTTCAATTCGCGCTTCAGCCAGTCCAGTTGCTCACGCCCAAGGAACGGTTTTTCACCGCCAAGGTTGTCATCGTTCGGCCCGCGATAGCTGCGCATGTCCAGCACAAACACATCCAGCAACGGGCCGTAGCTGAGCTTGCGATAAATCCGCCCGCCCTGGTCGGCGCTTTGCCGGCGCATCGGTGAATATTCCAGCCAGGCCTGACGCGCACGGCCCACCAGGGTGTTGATGTCGCGGGTTTTGTAGCGCTCATCCAGTTGCTTGCTCGGCGACCAGTTGTTGATCACCTCGTGGTCGTCCCACTGCCAGATCTGCGGCACTTCGGCGTTGAAGCGACGTACGTTCTCGTCCATCAGGTTGTAGCGGTAGTTGCCCCGGTATTCATTCAGGGTTTCAGCGACTTTGCTTTTGGCTTCGGTGGTGATGTTGCGCCAGATGCGTCCGTCCTCGGTGGTCAGTTGCGCGGGCACCGGGCCGTCGGCGTAGATGGTGTCGCCGCTGTGAATGAAGAAGTCCGGCAGGCGCAGGCGCATGGCTTCGTAGATGCGCATGCCGCCGATGTCCGGGTTGATGCCGAAGCCCTGGCCGACGGTGTCGCCGCTCCACACAAAGCGGATATCCCGGCGCTGCTGCGGCACGCTGCGCAGGTGACCGAACCAGGGCTCGCTGGCCACGCCGGTCTGGGCATCTTCAAAGTGCACACGGTAGAAAATCGCCTGGTCGACGGGCAGGCCGGTGAGTTCGACACGGGCGGTGAAATCGGTGCGGCTGTCGGCCAGGGGCGAGACGAATTTGCGCGGGTTGCTGAACACACTGCGGGTGTCCCACTCCACCACCATCCGGGCCGGGCGGTCGCTGCGGCTCCAGATCATCGCGCGGTCGCCCAGCAGGTCGCCGGACTGCACGCCGTCGGTGAGTTGCGGGCGATCCTTGACCGAGGCGATCACCGCAGGCGCGAGGCCCGGCAGCAACAGGCCTGCGCCGACGGCTTGCATCACGCGGCGGCGGCCGAGATTGAAGTGGCTCATGCGGGTTCCCTCTCGAGCAGCAAAAGGGAAACTTAAGCATGACGGGATGAACGGGTTATGACACCGGCCTTATTGCTCACGGAGGTCAAATGTGGGAGCTGGCTTGCCTGCGATAGCCTCAACTCGGTTGCGTTGATACACCGAGGTGCCTGCATCGCAGGCAAGCCAGCTCCTACATGAACCGCGTCATGCCTGGGCGGGTGCGACAGAAAGCTCTACGGTCTCAGGGCGCTTGAGGAATGCATACACCACGGCCGTCAACAAACTGCCCGCCACGATCGCCAGCAGGTACAGCAGCGCATGGTTGATCGCATTCGGGATCAGCATCACAAACAATCCACCATGGGGCGCCATCAGCTTGCAGCCGAAATACATCGACAGCGCACCGGTCAGCGCACCGCCGGCGATGCTTGCCGGGATTACCCGCAGCGGGTCCTTGGCAGCAAACGGAATTGCGCCTTCAGAGATAAAGCACATGCCGAGGATCAGCGCGGCCTTGCCGGCTTCACGCTCGGTCTGGGCGAACTTGCGCCGCGCCAGGAAGGTGGCGATGCCCATGCCAATCGGCGGCACCATGCCGGCGGCCATGGTCGCGGCCATGGGGGCACCGCTTTGCGCTGCCAGCAGGCCGACGGAAAACGCGTAGGCTGCCTTGTTGATCGGGCCACCGAGATCGACGCACATCATGCCGCCCAGCAAGATGCCCAGCAGCACGGCGTTGGTGGTGCCCATGGTGCTGAGAAAATCCGTGAGGCCGGTGAGCATCTTCGCCACCGGCGGCCCTACCAGGTAAATCATCGCCAGGCCGGTGAACAGACTCGCCAGCAACGGGATGATCAGGATCGGCTTGAGGGCTTCCAGGCTCTGGGGCAAACGGATCGCGCGGCTGATGAATTTGACGCAGTAGCCGGCGAGAAAGCCGGCGAAGATCCCGCCGATAAACCCCGCGCCCAAGGTGCTGGCCAGCAGGCCACCGATCATGCCGGGGGCCAATCCAGGACGGTCGGCAATCGAGTAGGCGATGTAACCCGCCAGCAGCGGCACCATCAGCATGAACGCCTGGTCGCCGACGGTTTTCAGCGCGGCGGCCAGGGTGCCTTTTTCTTCAAAGGCATGAATGCCGAACACGAATGACAGGGCGATCAGCAGACCGCCCGCCACCACCATCGGCAGCATGAACGACACGCCGGTGAGCAAGTGTTTGTAGACACCGGTCTTCTCCGGTTTGGCAGCGGCACCACTGGCAGCGGATTCCTGCTTGCCTTCGGCCAGCGCCTTGTTGAGGGTCGCCTCGGATTGCTTGAGCGCGATCCCGGTGCCGCAGCGATAGATTTTCTTGCCGGCAAAGCGCTCGGTGGCGACTTCGATGTCGGCGGCGAGCAGTACCACGTCGGCGTCACGAATCGCCTCGGGACTCAGCGGCGTGCGGGCGCCCACGGAGCCCTGGGTTTCCACCTGCAAGTCATACCCGAGGCGCTTGGCGGTTTGCTGCAACGCTTCGGCAGCCATGAAGGTGTGGGCGACGCCGGTCGGGCACGCGGTGATCGCGACGATACGCGGCGTGCTTTTCGCCGGTGCCGCGTCAGCCACCTGCACCTGGGCCTCCTCGGCTCCGCGACGCAACACCGCGTCCACATCCTGCAACGCCTGGGCCGGCGTGCTGCGGAATACGCGTTTGCCGACAAAACGCTGCATGTCCACCGGCGTGCTGCTGACCAGCAATACCCACTCGGCGGCTTCAATGGTGGCCGCCGACAATTGGCGTTCCGGATGCTGCACGTCGACCACTTCGACGCTGGTGCTCCAGCCCTGGCGTTGCGCGGCGGCATCCAGCAAGCGGGCGCACAGCACACTGGTGACCATGCCGTTCGGGCAGGCAGTAACAATGGCTAACTTCATGACCAACCCTCTTATTGTTCTGTCAGCGGGCGCACGTGGACGCCGCTCTGCAAAGTCTCAAGCTGCGCTTCGTCGGTGATGCCAAAGCCGATCTGCGTGACCGCCATCGCGGCAATGGCGGTGGCGCGGCCCAGGGTCTGCTCCGGCGTATCGCCACTGAGCAGACCGTGAAGCATCCCGGCCAGCAGCGAGTCGCCGGCGCCTACGGTACTGGCCACGGTTACCTTGGGCGGCGTGGCGTGCAGCGCGGTATCCGGGCTGTACCAGCTCACACCCGCGGCACCGTCGGAGACCACCACATGCTCCACACCTTGCCGATGCAGTTGGCGGATGGCATCTGTGGAATGACCAAGGGCATCGGCCAGTTCTTCGGTATTGGGTTTGACCAACCACGGGCCGGCGTTCAATCCAGCGCGCAGCGCTTCGCCGCTGGTGTCCAGGGCGACTTTCAAGCCGAGGTTTTTCAGTTGCTGCAGCAGGCCCTGGAACCACTGAGGGGTGATGCCGCGTGGCAGGCTGCCGGCCACGACGACGGCGTCGTAGCCCGGAGCAATCCGCGCCAGTTGCTCAAGCAGTGCGTGTTGCGCCTGCTCGCTGACCAACGGGCCCGGCGCATTGACATCCGTGACCCGCCCATCCTGCTCGGCGATCTTGATATTGCTGCGGGTTTCTCCCGGCACCCGAATAAACGCATCGGTAAAACCACGACGGGCAATCAGCATCTCGAATGCCTGGGGATTGTCCTCGCCAAGAAAGCCGCCCACGGTCACCTGATGACCAAGGTCCGCCAGCACCTGGGCGACGTTCACGCCCTTGCCGGCAGCGTGGGTGATCATCGCTTCGCTGCGATTGACCTCGCCCGGTTCCAGGCGCGCCAGGCGCACCGTCAGGTCCAACGCCGGGTTCAGCGTCAGGCTTAAAATCCTTGCCATTTACACGGCCTCCACAAGCGCACGCACTTCGGCGGGAGAACCCACCGCCAGGGCTTTTTGTGCCAGGCCCTGGGCCTCGCTCAGACTGAATTCACGCACCCGTGCCTTGACCTCGGGAATGCTGCGCGCAGACACACTCAGCTCATCCACTCCCAGGCCGATCAGCACCGGAACTGCCAAAGGGTCGGCTGCCAGCTCGCCGCACACGCCGACCCATTTGCCATGGGCATGGGCGGCGCGCACGGTGATGTCGATCAGTTGCAACACCGCCGGATGCAGGCCGTCAGCCTGGGCCGACAGCGTCGGATGGCCACGGTCGATGGCCAAGGTGTATTGGGTCAGGTCGTTGGTGCCGACGCTGAAGAAGTCCACTTCCTTGGCCAGTACCGGCGCCAGCAACGCGGCCGACGGCACTTCGATCATGATCCCCAGTTGCAGGTCGGCCACCGGGATTTCCAGGCGCAGGCGCTCGGTCATGGCCCGGGCCTGGCGCCACTCGTCAACACTGCCAACCATGGGGAACATGATGCGCAGTGGACGGTTGTCTGCCGAACGCAACAGCGCGCGCAATTGCGCTTCCATGATCTGCGGGCGTTGCAGGGTCAGGCGGATGCCGCGCACGCCGAGGAAGGGGTTTTCTTCCTTGGCGATCGGCCAGTACGGCAGCGGTTTGTCGCCGCCCACATCAAGGGTGCGTACCACCAGCGGCCGGCCGCCGAGGCCGTCGAGCACGCGGCGGTATTCGGCTTCCTGGGTGGCTTCGTCGGGCGCTTGTTTGTGGGCCATGAAAATCAGTTCGGTGCGCAACAGGCCGATGCCTTCGGCGCCCTGCTCCACCGCGCCGGCAACCCCGGCGCTTTCGCCGATATTGGCGAACACTTCGACGGCATGGCCATCGCGGGTCAGGGCCGGTTCATGGCGTTGCGCGGCGGCGGCTTTCAAGCGTTGTTCGCGGGTGTCGCGCTCGACGGTGGCGCGCTGCAAGGTGGCGGCGTCGGCGTCCACATGCAGGCGACCGCGCTGGCCATCCAGCAACAACGGCGTGCCCGAAGCCAACAGCAATACAGCAGGGCCTGCACCCACCAGCGCGGGAATGCCCAAAGCACGGGCGACGATGGCGCTGTGGGCGGTGGCGCCGCCACGGGCAGTGAGGATGCCGGCGACACGCACCGGGTCCAGGCGCGCCACGTCCGAGGGACCCACTTCGTCCATCACCAGGATGTAGGGTTCGTCCGGCTCCTGGGCGGTTTCGACGCCGCACAGTTGTGCCAGCACGCGGCGGCCAATGTCACGCAGATCGGCAGCGCGCTCGGCGAGCAAGGCGTCCTGCAACGATTCCTGCTGTTTGGCGGCGGCTTCGATCACGCTCATCCACGCGGCCTCGGCGCTTTCGCCCTGCTTGAGGCGCGTCTCGACTTCGTCGGTCAGTTCCGGGTCGTCGAGCATCTCCTGGTGGGTGATGAAGATCTCGCGGATGGCCTTGGATTTGCTGCGCTCGATCAGGCCCTGGATGTCCCGGCGCACGTCGGTCAATGCCGCGTGCAGGCGCTGGCGCTCGATCACCGGCGACTCGCCGCGCAGCGGGTATTCGAAAGGTTGCAGCACCTGGATATGCGCCGGGCCAATCGCAATGCCGGGGGCGGCGGCGATGGCCTGGATCAGGCTGCCGGACACTGGCGCGCTGATCACCGGTTCGATCTCGACCACGGCTTGTTGGGCGCTGACTGCCGGCAACGGCTCGACCTCTTCGCCGAGGCCGTCTTCCACTGCCGCCAGCAAGGCGGGCAAGGCGTCACCGGCAATGGTTGGCTCGGCGACAAACTCCAGTACCTGGCCGCGACGCGCACCGAGGCTGAGCAACTTGCTCAGGCTTTTTACCGATACCGCGCCGACGTCTCCATCGACGATGCGCACACGGATTTCACCGGCAAAACTTTTCGCCAATTGCGCGAGGATCTTCGCCGGGCGCGCATGCAGCCCGTGGGCGTTGGCCAGGGCAATGCGCACGCTTGGCCAGTCGGCTGGCAGTTCACCGCCGAGCACTTCCAGTACGGCCCGGCTGCTGGTGGCGCGGCCGAGTTCCTGGCCACGGCCTTCGATCAGCAAGGCACACAGGCGTTCGAGCAAGGTCTGGTGGGCCTCGCCGAGGCTGGCCAGGCAGAACAGGCCGCTCAAGGGCTGGCCCAGGTAACGCATGGGTTTGTCCGGGGTGACGAAGGCCAGGCCGGGACGCTTCACCGTCTGCTCACTGTGCAGCCACCACAGGCCATCGCCCAGGGGCAGCGCGTCGACTTGTTGCAGCACGGCGGCAAAGCCATTGCTCACGCAATCGGCCTGGCGCAACAGGCGTGCGCCTCTCCACACCAGTTCTTCGAAATCATCAGCCGACACGCCCAGGCCAATCATCTGTGCGTCCAGCGCCAGCTCCTGCGGCGCGCCTTGCAGCAGTTTCAGCAAGGCCTCGGCAGAACTGGCGCGGCGCAGGGCCTGGCCCAGGTCGGTCTCGCCAAGGGCACGGGTCAGCAGTTGCAGCAGGCGCAGGTGTTCGTCGGATTTGGCGGCAATGCCGATCGCCAGGTAAACGATCTGGCCATCGCCCCAATCCACGCCGTCGGGAAATTGCAGCAGGCGCACGCCGGTGGCGAACACCTGGTCGCGTGTTTCGGGGGTGCCGTGGGGGATGGCGATGCCCTGGCCGAGAAAGGTCGAGCCTTGGGCTTCACGCGCTTGCAAGCCACTGAGGTAACCCTCGGCGACCAGGCCATCGGCCACCAGTTTTTCAGCGAGCAGTTGCAAGGCAGCAGACTTATCCACAGCCGTCTGGCCCATGGATATCTGCTCGTGGGTGAGCTCAAGCATGCCGTTCTCCTAGTTAGTGCGGCGGGCGCACTAGGTATTATTTTGAATAAATCAGTGCAAAAGCGTTCGAATAAAATTGACTGAGTGGTCAGTTGGCAGAACCACACTCGTCGCGATAATCGTAAAAATACGCTTGCTGAAACGTTTAATCTAGAATTTATGGCAGATTACGCGTTAATTTCCCATGATTGAAGAGCCACTCGGCTGTTGAGTTGCGACAATGGTCGCCTGCAGTAATCGGTTACGATTGGACAAAATGTCGGGGCAAGCTCTAAAAAACAAGGAAATCCCGGTTTGAAACTCAGTGATATCGCGCGCATTGCCGGTGTGTCTGTGACCACCGCCAGCTACGTCATCAATGGCAAGGCCGAACAGCAACGGATCAGCAGCGCAACCGTCGAACGGGTGCGCGCCGTGGTTGAAGAACATGGCTTTACGCCCAACCCCCAGGCCGCCGGGCTGCGCAGCCGGCACACCCGTACCCTGGGTTTTATCCTGCCGGACCTGGAAAACCCCAGTTACGCACGCATCGCCAAGCTGCTCGAACAAGGCGCCCGTGCCCGCGGCTATCAATTGCTGATCGCCAGCTCCGACGACGACGCCAACAGTGAGCGGCAACTGCTGCAACTGTTCCGCGCCCGCCGTTGCGATGCGCTGTTTGTCGCCAGCTGCCTGCCGGCCACCGACGACAGCTACCGCGAACTGCAAGCCAAGGGTTTGCCGGTGATCGCCATCGACCGGGTGATGGAGTCTACGCAGTTTTGCTCGGTGGTCAGCGATGATCGCCAGGCCTGCCAGCAATTGACCAGCAGCCTGCTGCACCCGCTGCCCAAGCAGATCGTGTTGATCGGCGCGCGGCCAGAGCTGAGCATCAGCCAGGAACGTACCGCCGGTTTCAAGCAAGCGCTGAAAGACTTCAGCGGCGAAGTGCTGATCGAACAAGGCGAGTCGTTCAGCCGCGACTGTGGCCGACAGCTGATGGAGCAGTTGCTGCAAAGCCTGGGGCATTTGCCTGACGCACTGGTGACTACGTCCTACGTCTTGCTGCAAGGGGTGTTTGACGCGCTGCATGACTTCCCGCTCAAATCCCGGCCACTGCGACTGGGGACGTTTGGCGACACCCAACTGCTGGATTTCCTGCCGCTGCCGGTGAATGCCATGGCCCAGCAGCATCAGTTGATTGCCGACACCGCGCTGCGCCTGGCGCTGGCGGCCATTGAAGAACAGCACTACGAACCCGGCGTGCATGCCATCGGCCGAACGTTCAAGCAGCGGATTCACTCGGAGTAAGCGGTGTGGAGCTGATCGACAGCCACACCCATCTGGATTTTCCGGACTTCGATACGGACCGCCGCGAAGTCCTGAGCCGCAGTCGCCGCCTGGGCGTGCGCAGGATGGTGGTGCTCGGGGTCTATCAGCAGAATTGGCAACGGTTGTGGGACCTGGTGCAAACCGACGCGGATTTATTCGCCGCCTTCGGCCTGCACCCGGTGTATCTCGACCACCATCGCCCCGCCGACCTGACGGAACTGGGCGACTGGCTGACCCGCCTGAACGGCCACCGGCAACTGTGCGCGGTGGGCGAAATCGGCCTGGATTATTTCCTCGAACAGCTGGATCGCGAACGCCAGCAAAGCCTGTTTGAAGCGCAACTGAAGCTGGCGGTGGACTTCCAACTGCCGGCGCTGCTGCATGTGCGCCGCAGCCACGCTGCCGTGATCGCCACCCTCAAGCGCATTCGGCTGCCACGGGGCGGAATCATCCACGCGTTTGCCGGCAGCCAGGAAGAGGCCCGCGAGTACATCAAGCTCGGCTTCAAACTGGGCCTGGGCGGCGCGGCCACGTGGCCGCAAGCCCTGCGCATGCACAAGGTGATCGCCCGGCTGCCGCTGGAAAGCGTGGTGCTGGAAACCGACTCACCGGACATGGCCCCCGTGATGTACCCCGGCCAGCGCAACAGCCCCGAACACCTGCCAGACATCTGCGCCGCCCTGGCGGAGCGTATGGGCATCAGCTCCTCAGCGCTGGCCGAGGCGAGCACCCGCAATGCCTGCGAGCTGTTCAACTGGTAGGCGCCCATCCCCGATGCATGCCTGGCCATGCCTCACACTCGAAAGGCCCCGATCAACTGCTTCAGCTCGATCACTTGCAAGGACAACTGCCGGCTGGCCTCTTCAGTCTGGTGCGCGCCCTGCGCTGCATGTTCACCGGCGCGATTGATCTCGACGATGTTCTGATCGATGTCATGGGCCACGGCAGTCTGCTGTTCGACGGCGGCGGCAATCTGCTGGTTCTGGTCGACGATCATGCCTACCGCGCCGAGGATGTTTTCGAGGGCCTGCTGGACTTTTTCCGACTGCCCCACCGTGCCATTGGCCATCTCGTGGCTGGTGCCCATGGCCTTCACCGCAGCGCCGACACCGCTGTGGAGCTTGGCAATCATCTGCTCGATTTCTTCGGTGGAGTGCTGGGTGCGCCGGGCCAAAGTGCGCACCTCATCGGCCACCACGGCGAAACCGCGTCCTTGCTCACCGGCGCGCGCGGCCTCGATAGCGGCATTCAACGCCAGCAGATTGGTCTGTTCAGCAATGCTCTTGATCACTTCCAGTACGCGACTGATGGATTGGCTGTCGATGGCCAATTGGTTGATGACCCGTACCGATTGATCGATCTCCGAAGCCAACGCCGCGATACTGCCTTGCTGGGACTGCACCAGGCCGCGTCCGCTGACGGTTTCATCGTTGACGCTGTGGGCGCTGCTGACCGCCGCCGCTGCACTGCGCGCCACTTCCTGGGCAGTGGAGGACATCTGGTTCATGGCGGTCGCCACTTGCTCGATCTGGCTGCGTTGGCCGGACACGGCCTGGTTGCTGCTGGCCGAGACCGACTCCACTTGCCCGGCCTGGTGTTCGACCTGGTTGACGGTGTGCCCTACCCGCTCGATCAGGTCATGGATCTTGGCCACGGTAGCGTTGAACACCTGGCCCAAATCCCCCAGTTCGTCGCGGCTGTGGGCGATGAAGGTGACGGTCATGTCACCGGCCGCCACCTTGTCCATCGTCGCCCCCAGGCGGCGCAAGGTGGTGCGGGTGGAGGCGTAGAAACCGGCATACAAATAGAAGATCAGCAAAAACACCGACGCCAGTGCCGCCACCAATCCGATCATGTGCGTGCGGTTTTCCGACAGGCGTTGCTCCAGTTGCTGCTCGAGAAAGGTCAGGGTGGCTTCGTCGAGCTGATAGGTCTTGGCCATCAACGTGCTGACGTCGTCGTAGAAGTCTTGCCATGGGGCGTCGAGGGTTTCGGCCATGACGACCTGCTCTTCGAACAACTCACTGCCTTGCTTGAGGCTGGCCTTGCTCGCGTCCGCCAGGCTCGCCAATGCTGCGTGGGCGGGCTTGCTGGAGCCGAGGGCATCCTGCAGTTTCAGGCCGTATTCCGCCTGGAGCTTTTCCAGTTGCTGCAGCAGCTCGTCAAAACGAGTGCTGGACGACGAATTGAGAAAACCCTGGCCCAACGAATAAGCCCCCATGGCCCGGCCTTCCCCCAGGGTCTGGGTGACTTGTGGGGTAACGCTGGTGATCAGTTCACTGAGTTGGCGCAGGTCGCCCTGGGGGTCACGGCTCAAACCCGACTGGCTGGCGATGATCTGGCTGAGCATCTGCGCCTTGTTGAGGAGTTTGCCGATCAGCGCGCTTTTGCTGAGCAGTGAAGTTTCCTGTTGCTGGGCCTTGAAGGCGGCGATCATTTCATCGCGCTTGGCTTCGAAGGCGGCGGCCTGTTCTGGGTCGGCGGACAGGGCGTGGAAGCTTTGCAGGCGCTGCAGCAGGCTGTCTTCGAGGGCGATGATTTTGTTTTCGATATCACCGGCCTTGCCTGATTGGCCGAGGGTTGCGTTGATCTGTACCTGGTTGTTCAGGGTTTCCAGGTCACGGCGCAGGGCCAGGCTGCTGCCCAGCAGGTCGAGGCTTTGCAGCTCGATGCGAGTGCCCTGGAATTCTCGCCAGGAATCGCGCACCAGGTAGTAGTTGGTGGCCAGCATCGGCAACAGGAACAGCACGCTGATAAGGCTGAACTTCATGCCGAAGGTCAGGCGGTTCATGAACGCGACGGCGGGATAGAGCAAGCTCTTCACAGGTGAACTCCCTTTTCTTTTATTTTTATTGAGGGCGCAGGGCGGCGGCAGATAGCCACTATTTGGCGCTCTGTCTGTATAGCTCAATTCGAAAAGGAGGTTTGTAACTTAAGGTTAACGAGGTAGGAGCGAGCTTGCCCGCTCCTACAGGGAGGCAAATCAGGGCAGCACGGTCCAGATGGCAAAGCCGGCGTACCACAGCACGGCGGCACGCAGCAGCAACTCCCAGATACGATCAAGGCTGTTGATGCCCTCGGCGCCTACCACCGGTGGCGGGATCTCCGCGGCCACCAGGCCCACCTTCTCCACCAGTTGCGCAGCACTGATGTCCCAGCTCAGCAGCTCATGCAGCATCACCCGGCCGACCGCCACAAAGTTGCCGACCAGGGCAAAACTCGCCGCCAGCAAACGTACCGGCAACCAGTCGAAGGCATGGCGCAACTGCCCGGCACGCTCGGCCACCAGCGGGTTCTTGCTGTTCTCGGTCGCTAGCGCCAGCAGACGGTAGGCCAGGGCGGCCACCGGCCCGAGGAGGAAGTACCAGAAAATCACCGCGAAGAAGCTTTGGTAGGCCTGCCACAACAGATGGCCCTGGACCCGCTCCAGCAACTGCTCACCACTGTCGGCACTGATGCTCAAGTCACGTTCGGCCACATGTTCGGCCGCTTGCAGGTCACCCCGGCGCCAGGCATCACGGAACGGGCCCAATCCGGCCAGGAGATCGCCACGGCCCAGGCTGTAGATCACCACCAGCAGGTGCACCGGCAGCGCCAACAGGCCATAGGCCACTGGCTCCAGCACCAGCAACAACAGCGCAAGCAAGGCCACCGGCAACAGCACCAGCAACGTGAGGATCAGCCACGGCTGCTTGCCCAGGCTGGCGCTCGACTCCAGCTTGGCCAGTTCCCGCAACCAACCGCCATCACGTTGTATACGATGACGCAGGGCCGAGAACTTCTCGATCCATACCGCCAGCACCAACACCAGAAAACTCATTGTGCGTGTCCTCCATCCTGCAAGGCGCTGCGAAAGCGCGCCCAATCAAATTCGGGTCCGGGGTCGGTCTTGCGTCCCGGGGCGATATCGCTATGGCCACAAATGCGCTGGCGGGTAATGCCCGTGTACGCCGCCAGCAACTGGCGCGTCAGGGCGATCAGGGATTGATACTGGGCATCGGTGAAGGGCAGGTCATCAGTGCCCTCCAGCTCGATCCCCAGGGAAAAGTCGTTACACGTCTCACGCCCCTCGAAGCTCGATACCCCGGCATGCCAGGCCCGGTCCCGGCACGAGACAAACTGCGTCACCGCGCCATCACGCTCAATCAGAAAATGCGCAGAAACCCGTAGGTCGGCAATACCTTCAAAGTAGGGATGTTCCGTGACATCCAGGCGATTCTGGAAAAACTCGTGCACCTTGCCGGTGGCGAATTGCGCCGGTGGCAGGCTGATGTTGTGCACCACCAACAGGGAAATCTCGCCACCGGGGCGCTCGTTGAAGTTGGGCGAGGGGCAATGGCGAATGCCCTGGCACCAACCGCTGGCGGGGTCCAACTGCATACTGGTTCCTTGAACGAGGCTGGGGTGACTCAGTATGCCGCGTTCCGCTGTCTGGTTGCGATCACTTGGCGCGATGAAGTTGGCGCAGGTTGCCAATCACCGAAGCCAGGGCGCGGTCGAACAACAGCGCATCATCCAGGGTTCGCACCGCGCCACGCTTGAACTCCAGGGCCAGTTCAAGCGGATTTTTTTCCAATACCTTGAGGCCGGTTCGATTGACGAAAATGCAGGTATTGCCCGGCGCAATAATCGCCGTCAGCTTGCAACGCAGGGTGTTTTCGGCGTCTTCCTGAAATTCCACCCAGCAACCGATCCGCAGTTGGCGAACCTTGAGCAGGTCGGGATCATCTTCCGGCAGGCTCGCCTCGATGGCCGGTGCCGCGGGACTGAGGACGAATGCCTCGCGCACCTCGACTTGCGACAGCGACGGTTGTTCCTCGGCACTGCCCCGGAACGACTGGACATGCAGGGTTTGCAAGCGGGTGAAAAATTCCCGGGTAATGAAGGGATCGAATGCCGCGCCGCTCAACCCATCGCGCAAGGCTTTCAGCAAGCCTGGCAACTGCTCCAGCAGGTGCCGGCCGGCTTCGGTGTCTTCGCTGAGGCCGACACTCCAGATCAACTCGTCCATGGTGCGCAACCCGGCCAGCCATTGTGGCGAGTGCTCGCCATGCTTCAGGCACGCCAGCAACAGCACCTGGCTCCAGGCCTGTTGCAGGAACTGCACCACGACCTCGGGCAGTACTTTGCCCAGCAACCGCAGATTGAGGGCTTCGGCTACACGCTGACGAGCGATTTCGGTACGGGCGCGCCCTTCTTCCGCATCGCGGGTACGTTGCTCCAGCAATTCGCTGCGGCGTCGCTCGTCATGGGTAAACGCGGTGAACTCGGTCAGTAACTGGGAAAAGATTGCCGGATCATCCACAAAATCATTCAACAACCGCTGCACCACCTGCTCGATGTGCAGGTACAGGCTGTCGCGCTGATAATCGTCGCGCTGGCTCCAGCCCATGGCCGCCGAAGCGATTTCATTGAGCAAGCGTCGCGCCGGATGATTGGTGCGGCTGAAAAAACTCTTGTCCAGCACCGCCACTTTCAGCATCGGAATCTGCAGGCGCGCGATCAGCGCCTTGAGGGACTCGGGCACCGTACCGTCATTGAGGATGAACTCGAACAGCATGGCGATCAGGTTGATCACATCCTCGTCCGCATCCTCCACCACCCGCGACTTGCCGCTCTTGACGCTGACCCGGGTCAGCAGTTGTTCAAGCTGGTTGCGCAGGTCGAAATCATCCTCGACCTCAGGCTCAGGCACATATTGCTGCAAATGGGAGAGCAGGCGCAGCAGGTCACGGGTGGAGATGGGCTGGGTCTCGGCGCTGGCTTCCAGCGTGGGTGCCACGCTGCCGCGCACTGCCGACAGCAATTCCTGCAACGCCGCGAAAACTTCCTGGCCGCTGTCGTCTGCCGGGTGGCCGGCAATCGGCGGGGTGTCTTCAGGCAACTCGGCCGTGGCGACGGCGCGCCGCGATGGCACGGCCTTGAGTTCGGGCAATACGCCGGTGGCGATCAGCAACTGATTGGCTTCGCCGTACAACAGATCAGCGTCACTGAGCACGTATTTCTCAAACAGCTTGAGAATGATCAGCTTGACCCGGATTTCCACGCCAAGGCTGCGTCCTGCTTGCAGAAAAAACGCGCACAGCATTGCCGGGCCCAGGGGGTTGTCCCGATCATCCAGGCGTTTGTCGAGCAAGGCATTGAGCCGGGCTGTCAATTGCCCAAGGGCGAGCCCGTCACGGCGCAGCACCTTGCCCAGCATGGCCTCGAGCGCGACGGCTTTTTCCAGCTCATCGCCCGAGACCCCGGGCGCCGCGGTGTAGGACACCACCGGAATCAGTTGCAGCTCACCGCGCTCCACGTTGCCAAGATTGGCAAACGCTTCGTAGAGTTGCTCCATGAAGCCACGCTCGAAATTCTTGCGCTTGAGGCGCAGGTCGCGCATGGCCTCAAAGAAAATACCGTGGTCGACGTTACTGCGGGTCTTGTCGGCCATTTCGAACAGGGTGTCGTCGGCGTTATCAAACAGCTCCTGCAGTCCCTGCCTGAGTTGCTGCGCCGCCTTGTCACGGACCTGGAGCAACACCACCGGCAGGCGGGCGAGCGGCGATGGCGTCGCCCGTGCCTTATTGATCGGCACCACCTTCCCGTCATTGTGCATCCTGGCCTCCTGAAACGGCGGTATTCGATTGTGTGAAGGATCGGTGCAGCAACGGCGCGAAGCACGCCGGGGCACTGCGAAAATCGGGCTATCACCGTGACGTCAAAGCTATGACGCCAATTGCAAGGCGCGAGATTATCTTGCAAATGAGGGTTGTTGCGCCAGCGAACTCTGTGATTGCCGTGTAAATGAACATCGCGCACCGCACCCGTGGTGCCAGTTGCCTTGGGTTCAGGCCCGCCCTGCCCCTATAATCCAGGCACTTTGTTTGTGGAGCCTGTTATGCCCAATCTTCGTCTAGCCGACCTGACCGCCGAAATCGAAGCCAACGTGCGTCGCGCACTGCTGGAAGACATCGGCAGCGGGGATATCACCGCACAACTGATCCCCGCCGAACGCCTGGCCAAGGCCACGATCATCACGCGCGACGCCGCCGTCATCAGCGGCACGGCCTGGGTGGAAGCGGTGTTTCGCCAATTGGACCCACGCGTCGCGGTGCATTGGCAGGTGCGCGACGGCGAACGTGTCAGCCCCAACCAGGCGCTGTTTCACCTTGAAGGCCCGGCCCGCTCGCTGCTCAGTGGCGAGCGTTGCGCGCTGAATTTCCTGCAACTGTTGTCAGGCGTTGCCACCCGCGCCCAATACCTGGCGGACTTTGTCGCGTCCACCCAGGTCAAGCTGCTGGATACCCGCAAGACCCTGCCCGGCCTGCGCCTGGCGCAAAAATATGCAGTGACCTGCGGCGGTTGCCACAACCACCGCATCGGCCTGTATGACGCGTTCCTGATCAAGGAAAACCATATCGCGGCCTGCGGCGGCATTGCCCAGGCGATCAACGCCGCCCACAAGATCGCCCCGGGCAAGCCGGTGGAAATCGAAGTGGAAAGCCTGGAGGAACTGCGTGAGGCACTGGCGGCGGGCGCCGATATCATCATGCTGGATGAGCTGAGCCTGGATGACATGCGCGAAGCAGTGCGCCTGAACAACGGCAAAGCCAAGCTGGAGGCCAGTGGCGGGATCAACGAAAGCACCCTGCTGCCCATCGCTGAAACCGGCGTGGACTACATCTCCATCGGGGCGATGACCAAGGATGTGAAGGCGGTGGATTTGTCGATGCGGCTTAGTCTCTGAAACGCCCTTGAATGTAAGCGCATGCTTTTGTGGCGAGGGAGCTTGCTCCCGCTGGAGTGCGCAGCGCTCCCAAGGTTTTTGGGGTCGCTTGGCAACCCAGCGGGAGCAAGCCCCCTCGCCACATTAAACTTGTGTCAGATCGCGAGATTGTTCATCCCGCAATACTCGTTCCAGTCGACACCCAACACCTCGGCCGCTTCCTTGTGCAAAGCCAGGCGCGCCGCCTCGAACGCTTCGGGGGTGGAGGTGTACTTCAGGGTCAGTTCCCATGGCTGCAGGCCCTGGGCCTCGGCCTCATCCTCAAACGCCCATTGGATCTGGTCCCTTTGATCATCGGCGCTCAGGTCCTTGATCTCATCCAGCAGTTCCGGCGATTCCGCGACGTACTTTTTGAGGGCTGCTTCGTGCCGCGCTTCCTGGGTCATTTCTTGTGTGGTCATGTCGTTCTCTTAGATCGAGGAATGGGGATGCATCTGGGTCATCAAGGTCGCGCAGATACAAAAGAACAGGCATGAATACCGGTTCGTCTGGCCTTCAGAACCATTCTGGGATCATCTGAAAACTGTGTTGCCTTTGTGCCCGAGACAGGAATCGAACCTGCGACCTTCGCGTTACGAGTGCGCTGCTCTACCGGCTGAGCTACACGGGCGGTGGGCTAAAGCTAGCACTGCCTTGGACGTCCGGCAACTCACTGCATTTCGAGGGCAATCACACCTTGCACCCAAAAGCGTGGCTGCAGGTGACCGTTACTCAGGCCCATGTAGTGCTCGCTGCGCTCCGTGAGTCGGGGCACATCACGAATCGCGACGAACACCAGCAAGCCGACGGCCACGACGCTCGCGGCCATCCACACCCTGTACAACGCCGGCACCGGGGCGACCGATGGAGCGCGCCACACATGCAATCCCATCAGCCAGCCAACCACCAGTGCCAGCCAGAGTTGCGACACCGGCATCACGATCACCCCATCCACCTGTGCCTGGGCCAGTGCACCGATCAGCGAGGCAAACAGGCACAGGCGCAGCAGGTCCACGGGCGCCAATGACAACGCACGCTCACGCAACACGCCCAAGGTTGACCAACCCGCCCACGCAACCAACGCGATCACGCACAGCGTCGACGGTACGCCCCATTCGCTGGCCCACTGCAGAATCGCCTGGTGAGGGTGAGCGGCAATGTCATTGGCGATGTCGGCAAAATGCATCGGCCCGAAACCCAGCCAGGGCCGCTCGATAATCATGCTCCAGGCCTGCCACCATATCGGCCCACGCCCCGAGAGGCTGGTGGTCAGTCGATCTACGGCACCATTGGAAATTACAATCCCCAAGTACCCTGCCAGCACCGTGAAGACCAACCAATACAACACTAACCCACAGGCCAGTGCCGCCAACTGCCAGCCCAGCCAACGGCGCCCCTGCGGCCCCAGGAACATCAGCACGCAGCCGGCAGCGCCCATACCGAGCCAGGTGCCGCGGGTACCGCCACCGATCGCGATCAGCCACCAGACACACAGCAGGGCGAACACTGCGCCCCGCGCTGGACGAGCGACGTTTGAAACCAGCAAGGGAAGCGCCAGCAGCGGCAGGGTGAAGGTCTGGAACTGACCGTAGAACCGTTTATTGGAGAACCCGGACAACAGCAAATCGGTATTCACGATTGCTTCGCCGCTGGTGAAGGCGAGGACCCCGGCGTGCAGATATTGAATGCTTTTAACCATGCACAGCAGCAATACGAACAGGACCAATACACGATCCAGGGACTCATCCCCATTGCGCCTGGCCCGGCTGAAAGCCACAGCAGTGGCGCAACAACTGATGAGCAGCGCCAGCTCGGTCAACGCCCAGAGTGGCTGGTGGGCCAACAGGGCCGAAACCAGCCCCGCGCCCCCGATCAGCAACACCCCGAGCGCTGTCGACCTGTCTACGCATCGCTCTGCCTGCGGCAAGCACAGCCCATACACCACCGCACACAGCCCCACGGATATCTGCACCGCACGTTGCCAGTCATGGCTACTGAACGGCGCGCAGATAGCCAGCATCAGCAGACACATAACCACGACGAGGAATATGTTCCCCCGCTGCTGGACAGACGACGTCATCGGCAACCTCTACTTCCTTGTGATGGGCGTAGAGCGGTTTACACACACGCTCTTCCTTGCTGCGTAAACAGTAGACGACCTGATGATCACGCGCCGCCGGAAGCACAACCTTTAGCGGCGTATTGGTCTTCTGCCGTGGTGGTGCACTTCCAGCCGGTTGTGGCGCTACGGGTCAAGGTGATGATCTTGCCCAGGACCGGCGCGGGTGCATCGAGGATTTCACAGGCAATCGTGCCAGCACCGGTGGCGATGTCGCCGGTCACGTCAATCTTGCAGTTGGCCGTTGGGCTGGTCCCGCCAATCAACGCCAGGGTCGGTGGCGTCCCCTGGTTCAGCGTGTCTTCAAAGCCCGCCTTCAACGCGGAGACTTCGGCCAGCCCTGCGGTGAACTTGGCCTTGGCCTGGTGCTTGGTGTACATGGGCAGGCCGATGGTGGCCAAAATGCCGATGATTGCCACGACGATCAACAATTCGATCAAGGTAAAACCTTTCTGACGCATCACATTCACTCTCCAGAATAAAACCTTTCGCGAGGCGCATCCTGCACCCCGTCTCGGCAACCGCGCCAGTGTACTCACCCCCGCGCAACCAATGCTGAACAAGACGCACAAACTGACATTTTTTCGCTCACGGCGAGCCTGCCCGAATCCGTCACCTGACTAAGCTATAAATCTTCCACTGTCTGTGTGCGGAACCGTGAAATGAATGATGTTTCAGCGATCTATGCCTGGGAAGGCGTCAACCGCAAAGGGCGCAAGGTATCCGGAGAAACCCGCGGTCACAATCCCGCCCTGATCAAGGCACTGCTGCGCCAGCAAGGTATCAATCCTGGGCGCGTACGCAAGAAATTCGCCGGTTGGCCGAGCCTCGCCCTGCCGGTCAAACCGGCAGAGATCGCCCTCTTCACCCGCCAAATGGCGACGCTGCTGAAGGCAGGTATCGCACTTTTACAGGCGCTGGATATCATCGCCGAGGGCTTCGACAACCGGCATATGGGGGCGCTGGTACAAGGATTGAAGCAGGAGATCGCCGCCGGCAGCAGCCTGGCTGTCGCCTTGCAGAAATACCCACGCTACTTCGATGATCTGTACTGCAACTTGGTTGCGGCGGGTGAACAGGCGGGCGCACTCGAAGCGCTGTTGGAAAGGGTGGCCATTCACCTGGAAAAAAGCGAACAGCTGAAAGCCAGAATCAAGAAGGCCATGACCTATCCCGTGACGGTACTGGCAGTCGCCACCGCTGTCAGCGCAATCCTGCTGATTCACGTGGTGCCGCAGTTTCAGGGGTTGTTTGCCGGCGTCGATGCACAACTGCCGGGCTTTACCCTGGGCGTCATCAGCCTGTCGGAGTTCATGCAGCAAAGCTGGTGGATGCTGATCCTGGCCGCGGGTGCCGGTTTCGCAGGACTGCGCAAAGCCTATCGCTCGTCCACAGACTTTCGCCACTGGCTCGATGCCAGTTTGTTGAAAGCTCCCGTGGCAGGCACACTGCTGAAAAAATCGGCGGTCGCCCGCTACGCTCGCACGCTCTCGACCACCTTTGCGGCGGGCGTTCCATTGGTGCAGGCATTGGATTCCGTGGCCGGCGCCACGGGTAACGGGCAGTTCAAACAGGCAATCAATCGTATGCGGCACGACGTTGCAACCGGAATCCAGCTGAATGAATCCATGGCCATAAGCGGCCTGTTTCCAGGCATGGCGATCCAGATGACGGCTATCGGCGAGGAGTCGGGCACCCTCGATAACATGCTGGAAAAAGTCGCCTGCCACTACGAGGCTGACGTCGACAACCTGGTGGACAACCTTACCAGCCTCATGGAGCCGCTGATCATGGTGGTACTCGGCGGCATCGTCGGGGCATTGGTGCTGGCCATGTACCTGCCGATCTTTCAACTCGGTACAGCCTTTTGAGCACGCCATTGACTGAGATCCTCGTTTATCAGCCGTGGGTGTTTGTGTCAGGCGCGTTGCTGCTGGGCATGATTGTCGGCAGTTTTATCAACGTGCTGGTATGGCGCCTGCCGAAGATGCTGGAGCGCGAATGGCGAGCCCAGGCCCATGAGGTCCTTGGCCTTCCCGCCGAGCCTGTCGCCGCGCCCTATAACCTGATGCACCCAAACTCCTGCTGCCCGCGTTGCAACCACCCGATTCGCCCCTGGGAGAATATTCCGCTGCTCAGTTATGTACTGCTCAAGGGACGTTGCTCAAGTTGCCATCAACCTATTGGCGCGCGTTATCCCATCACCGAACTGGCGTGCGGGCTGATCTCGGCGGTTGTCGCCTGGCATTTCGGTTTTGACTGGGCAGCCGGAGCGGTGTTGTTGTTGAGTTGGGGCTTGCTGGCGATGAGCCTGATCGATGCAGACCACCAACTGCTGCCGGATGTGCTGGTGCTGCCGTTGCTGTGGCTGGGCCTGATCCTCAACAGCTTTGGCGTTTTTGTGTCATTGCACGATGCGCTGTGGGGCGCGGTAGCCGGTTACATGAGCCTGTGGTCGGTGTTCTGGGTGTTCAAGCTGATTACCGGCAAGGACGGGATGGGGCACGGGGATTTCAAGCTGCTGGCCATGCTCGGTGCCTGGGGCGGCTGGCAGATCCTGCCGATGACGCTGTTGCTGTCTTCCCTGGTGGGTGTGATGGGAGGCCTGATTCTATTGCGCCTGCGCAAAGCCCACGCATCCACTCCAATGCCTTTTGGTCCGTATCTGGCAATTGCCGGCTGGATTGCATTGCTCTGGGGTGGTCAAATAACCGACTTCTATTTGCAGTCTGTCGGTTTCAGATGACCACTTCTGTTGCAACACCCTGGATTCTTGGCCTCACTGGCGGCATCGGCAGTGGCAAAAGCGCGGCCGCCGAACACTTCGTCCGGCTTGGCGTGGACTTGATTGACGCCGACCACGCCGCGCGCTGGGTAGTCGAACCCGGGCGCCCTGCCCTGGCGCAGATTGCCGGGCATTTCGGTGCGGATGTGCTGCAGCCTGACGGGCAACTGGACCGCGGCGCGTTGCGCAAGCTGATCTTCGAAGTGCCCGACGAGCGCCGCTGGCTGGAGGCGTTGCTGCACCCGCTGATCGCCGAGGAGATTCGCAGCCACCTGGCGCGTGCACAATCGCCTTACGCGATCCTGGTGTCACCGCTGCTGATCGAGTCCGGCCAATACACCATGACCCAGCGGGTGCTGGTGATCGACGTGCCGCAATCGTTGCAGATACAGCGTACCCTGCAACGCGATGGCATCAGCGAAGCGCAGGTGCAGGCGATTCTCAAGGCCCAGGCCACCCGTGAAGACCGCCTGCGCCATGCCGATGACGTGCTGGTCAATGACCAGGACCTGGCCCGGCTGCACGCCGAGGTCGAGCGACTGCACCACTTTTACCTTACTTTGCGTGGAGGCCGATCATGAGCCAACCCTTGAACGTCGAATGCCCAACCTGCGGCGCACCTGTGGAATGGAAAGCAGAAAACGTCAACCGTCCCTTCTGTTCGGACCGTTGCAAACTGATCGACCTGGGCGCCTGGGCGTCCGAGGAACACAAGATCCCGGTCAGCCCGGACGCCGAGGACGACCTGTTCTCCGAAGACTTTCAGCCCAAACACTAAGGCCGCATAAAGCCATAGTCCTGCTGGTCGTCGAGATTCTCTGCAAGGTATTGCAACTCGTCGGCCAGGTCTTCAAAACTGCGCACGCCCTTGCTCTGCTGCACCACCGCACTGAGCATGGCGCGCAGGGTCAAGCCCGGGTCAAAGCCGATTTCCTGCGCCGCGTCCTGGCTTCTGCGTAACTCCTGCCGTGCCCACTCGTACACACTCATGATTCCGTGCTCCTGGAAATTTTGCAGAGCATGCGACCACTTGCGTGTGCGGCATTTGACCTGGATCAAGGCCGCGGATCGTCATCCTTCCAAGGCGCCGAGAGGTAGCGAGTGCGGTTGAATGTCTCCAGCCACTCGGGGCAGAACACCACCAGGGCGCTGATCACCATGCCGTTGATAAAGGCCTCGGGGAAAATGATCAGCCACAAGTAGCCGACAAAATCCTCGATCCATTCCGGCATCGCAAAACGGCCATCGAACCACAGCAAGCCCAGGCCTGCCAGCAGGCACAACAAGGCCGACAGTGCGGCGGCGAAAAAGCCCGAACAGAAGATATACACAAAGGGATTGCGTGGCTTCGCCCGCTCCACCAGCAGCGCACATCCTTCGGTGACCAGCACCGGCAACAGGATCAGCAGCATGCCGTTGATCCCCACGGCGGCCAGGTCCTGGCGGCCGAGCAACACCAGGCCGATTTGCGCGGCAAAGCCTCCGACGATCGCCAGGGGCCAATCGAGCAACAAGGTCACGGCGGTCATGCCGATGAAGTGGTAGGACACCCCAGTGTCGAAATCCCGGCGCACCAACCACAACATGAACAGTGCGAATACGGTGCCGAACAGCAAGTGCTGGCGTCGGCGGTCGGCAAACAGCTCGACCCACGGCGAACGCAGGAGCGCCCACATCACCACCGGCGCATACAGCAGCCAGCCGATGCTGAGGGTTTCCGGCGCCAGCACCGCTGCACTGATCACGGCTGCACCTGCTCCAGGGCCTGGCGCAGTTCAGCGGCGGAATCGTATTCGTGCTGCGCCACCAGCGTTCCGTGATCCAGTTGCAGCCACAGCACTTTATCCACAGGTGCGGGATAGCGCGGGCTTACACGGGCATCGCGGTCGAGCATGACGCGATAGTTGTAGGCCTGCATCGCCGGCACCGCGAACATCTTCGCGATCAGCCGGGGCATGCGCTGGATATCGGCGAGAAACACCGCATGCCGAGCCTCCAGGTAACCCTTGGGCTGGCCTTGCAGCGCCGCATCGACGATCTTGGCGGCGTCCATGCTGCGCGCTACGAGCAAGGTTTGCGCCTGGTCATCCAGGGTGTAGGCCTGGTCGAACTGATCAAGCAACGTCCAGGGTGCAACGCGCTCACCCACTTCGACGGCGTGGGCCCACACGGGCAAAAGACTCAAGAACAGCACCACAAAACACTTCACTGCATACTCCTCATGCCACGGGAAACTGTCGAGTGGCCAGTCTACACCGACCTTTTGACGCGGGACTTCCTGCGGTCATCATTTGGACGCTAAGCTGGTGACATGGATGACTCAGATTATTTGCGCCTGCTCACCGTAGCGGCCGAACAAGCCAATGCTTTCCTGTCCAATGCCCGCAAATGGGAGCGTGAGCGTTGGGTCTGCCAGCGCCTGTTGCAAGGCTTGAACGTGCCCTATCGCGCCGAAGAATTCCACGCCGCCGGGCAAGAACCGCCGGACGTGCTGTTTCGCGACGCCAGTTTCGAAGTGTTTTTCGTACTCGATGAAGGCCGGCGCCTGAACGATGAATGGCGTGACGAACTGCTGCGGCGGCGCAGCGCGTTTTCCCTGAGCCAACTGGTTCGGCGAGAAGCCAAGCCCCGGCGCATTCCCGCCCACGAATTCCTGTTGCGCCTGGCGCCCACCCTGCGCAAGAAGGCCCACAACTATAAAGAGCGCGGGATGGACCTGGGGGAGCTGGACCTCATCGCCTTCGCCAGCCTCAAGCGCGAAGTACTGGACCTCAACAGTCACTTCCCTCCTCCCACCGAGTACCTGCGCCAGGGCTGGCGCTCGCTGTCCCTCGTGGGGCCGACCTTCGCCCGCGTACTGTTCGCGCACCCGGACGCACCGGACTTCTTGCGCAACAATCTGGGGCGCAGCATAGTGTTCGATGTGGGCATCAGCCTGTGATCGGGTTGGCGACTATGCTTCAGGCAATGCCGCCAATCACCCGACTGTAACGTGGCGCCCTTCAGCAACGTCTACCTGACGAGGCCTTTATGACCAGCCGCCTGAACCCCGACGACCAACAGCATGTCGAAGAGTACCTGCAACTGTCCCAGAACCAAGTCGAGCGCAAGCCTTTCCGGCCCTGGCTGCTCCTTGCGGTGGTGCTGGTTGCTGTGATCGGCCTGGGTTTGCTGAGCCGCCTTTTGAGTTACCTGACGCTATGAGCTGCCTGGCGCTCGCTCGGGTAACTGCACCGATTTCCTTTAGCCTTGCGAGATATCCCCATGACCCATCGTATTATTATCGTCGGCGGCGGCGCCGGCGGCCTGGAGTTGGCTACCCGCCTGGGTAAGACTCTGGGCAAGCGCGGCATCGCCAGCGTCACCCTGGTGGATGCCAACCTCACCCACATCTGGAAACCCTTGCTCCACGAGGTGGCGGCCGGCTCGCTGAACTCTTCGGAAGACGAACTCAATTATGTTGCCCAAGCCAAATGGAACCACTTCGAGTTCCAGCTGGGGCGCATGAGCGGGCTTGATCGCGAGCAGAAAAAAATCCAGCTGGCCGCCACCCTCGACGAGGAAGGCCGGGAACTGGTGCCCGCGCGCGTGCTGGGCTACGACAGCCTGGTGATCGCCGTCGGCAGCACCACCAATGACTTCGGCACCGAAGGCGCGGCGCAACACTGCCTGTTCCTCGACACCCGCAAGCAGGCTGAGCGTTTCCACCAGCAATTGCTCAATCACTATCTGCGCGCCCATGCCGGGCAGACGGACGTGGTAGAGCAGATCAGCGTCGCCATCGTCGGCGCCGGTGCCACCGGCGTCGAGCTGGCCGCCGAGCTGCATAACGCCGCACATGAACTGGCCGCCTATGGCCTGGACAAGATCAAGCCGGAAAACATGCACATCACCCTGATCGAAGCCGGCCCACGGGTGTTGCCTGCCCTGCCGGAGCGGATCGGCGGGCCTGTGCATAAAACCCTGGAGAAACTCGGGGTGACCGTCCTGACCAACTCCGCCGTGAGTGAGGTGACGGCCGACGCCCTGATCACCAGCAGCGGCCAGGTAATCCCGGCCAGTCTCAAGGTCTGGGCCGCCGGGATTCGTGCGCCAGGCTTCCTCAAGGACATCGACGGCCTGGAAACCAACCGTATCAACCAACTGCAAGTGCTGCCGACCCTGCAAACCACCCGCGACGAGAACATCTTCGCCTTTGGTGACTGCGCGGCCTGCCCGCAACCCGGCACCGATCGCAATGTGCCGCCACGGGCCCAGGCAGCTCACCAGCAGGCATCGTTGCTGGCCAAGTCGCTGAAACTGCGAATCGAGGGCAAGGACCTGCCGTCGTACAAGTACACCGACTACGGCTCGCTGATCTCGCTGTCGCGCTTCTCGGCGGTGGGTAACTTGATGGGCAACCTGACGGGCAGCGTGATGCTGGAAGGCTGGCTGGCGCGGATGTTCTATGTGTCGCTGTATCGCATGCACCAGATGGCACTGTATGGCTTCTTCCGCACGGCGATGCTGATGCTGGGGAGCAAGATCGGGCGAGGGACCGAGCCGCGCCTGAAACTGCACTGACAGCACGTTCCGGGATAGGACTCGGTGAGTGTGGGAGCGGGCTTGCTCGCGAAAGCGGTGGTTCAGTGCCAGATGCACTGACTGACACACCGCTTTCGCGAGCAAGCCCGCTCCCACATTTGTTTTGTGGTGCGGACAGGATTCCGCGCACAAAAAAAATCCCCGTATCTTTCGATACGAGGATTTTTAATATGGTCGGGGTAAGGGGATTCGAACTCCTGACATCCTGCTCCCAAAGCAGGCGCGCTACCGGACTGCGCTATACCCCGGTAAAAAAAAGGCGACCTCTCAGTCGCCTTCTTCGATCAGCGCTTTTGGCCTCTGATCTTAAGATTCGATTCCAGCGTTAACTGGTCTCAAAAATGGTGGGTCGTGTGGGATTCGAACCTACGACCAATTGGTTAAAAGCCAACTGCTCTACCAACTGAGCTAACGACCCAAATATGGTCGGGGTAAGGGGATTCGAACTCCTGACATCCTGCTCCCAAAGCAGGCGCGCTACCGGACTGCGCTATACCCCGGTTTTGAAATTGGCTCCGTGACCAGGACTCGAACCTGGGACCCAATGATTAACAGTCATTTGCTCTACCGACTGAGCTATCACGGAACTACATATTTCAAAGTGTTACGTTGTTGCATGTTACCTTCTCTTCGACGCTTCCGTATCGCTACGTTAGTGTCTCTGAGGCGCGCTATTCTACAATCTTAAAAACCCCTGTCAACCCTTTAAATTGCTTTTAAGACAATGATTTGCGCTTCTTTCTGATTTCTCCTTGGGGAGAAGAAACCGTTGGGCTGACGTTGCTGCGGGGCGCACTTTACAAGCCTTTGCCTTACAGTTCAACGCCCTATCGAAAAAAAAGGCCCCGCAATGCGGGGCCTCTTCTTATAGCAGTACCGCTTGGGCTTAGTGGAAGACGATTTCGTCGTTCTCCACCGTCGCCTCGACGCTGGAGCCCGGCATAAAGCTGCCCGACAGGATCAGCTGCGCCAACGGGTTCTCGATCCAGCGCTGGATCGCACGTTTCAACGGCCGTGCGCCATAAACCGGGTCGTAACCAACCGCGATCAGCTTGTCCAACGCCTCGCGGCTCAGCACCAGGGACAACTCGCGCTCCGCCAGACGGCTGCGCAGGCGGCCCAACTGGATCTCGGTAATGCCCGCGATCTGATCCCGCGCCAGAGGCTCGAAGATCACCACTTCATCGACCCGGTTGATGAACTCCGGCCGGAAGTGGCTGGTCAGCGCGTCCATTACCGCTGCACGCTGGGCTTCACGGTCACCCACCAGCTCCTGAATCTGTACCGAGCCCAGGTTGGAGGTCATCACGATCACCGTATTGCGGAAGTCCACGGTACGCCCGTGACTGTCCGTCAGGCGGCCATCTTCCAGCACTTGCAGCAACACGTTGAACACATCCGGGTGGGCCTTCTCGACCTCGTCCAGGAGGATCACCGAGTAAGGCTTGCGCCGTACCGCTTCGGTCAGGTAACCGCCTTCCTCGTACCCTACATAGCCTGGTGGCGCCCCGATCAGGCGAGCCACGGAATGTTTCTCCATGAACTCGGACATATCGATCCGCACCATCGCCTCTTCGGTATCAAAGAGGAATTCGGCCAGGGCCTTGCACAGCTCGGTCTTGCCCACGCCGGTCGGGCCGAGGAACATGAACGAGCCGCTCGGACGGTTCGGATCGGACAACCCGGCCCGCGAACGCCGCACCGCGTTGGACACCGCGACCACCGCCTCTTCCTGGCCGATGACGCGCTGGTGCAACAGGCTTTCCATCTTCAGCAGCTTGTCGCGCTCGCCTTCGAGCATTTTCGACACCGGGATACCGGTCCACTTCGAGACGACTTCGGCGATTTCTTCCTCGGTCACCTTACTGCGCAGCAGCTGGTTCTCGGGCTTGCCGTGCTGGTCGACCATCTGCAGGCTACGCTCCAGGTCCGGGATCACCCCGTACTGCAACTCGGCCATACGGTTCAGGTCGCCTTTACGGCGGGCTGCTTCCAGTTCCTGACGGGACTGCTCGATCTTTTGCTGGATCTGCGCAGAACCCTGCACTTCGGCTTTTTCCGAGGTCCAGATTTCTTCGAGGTCCGAATACTCACGCTCGAGGCGAACAATTTCTTCCTGGAGTTTTTCCAGGCGTTTCTTCGCCGGCTCGTCTTCTTCTTTCTTCAGGGCCTGGGATTCAACTTTCAGCTGAATCAGGCGCCGATCCAGACGGTCCAGCACTTCGGGCTTCGAATCGATTTCCATCCGAATGCGGCTGGCCGCTTCGTCGATCAAGTCGATGGCCTTGTCCGGCAACTGCCGATCAGTGATGTAGCGATGGCTCAGTTTCGCCGCCGCGATGATCGCACCGTCGGTGATCGCGACTTTATGGTGGACCTCATACCGCTCTTTCAAGCCACGCAGGATCGCGATGGTGTCTTCTTCGCTCGGTTCTTCCACCAATACTTTCTGGAAGCGACGCTCAAGGGCCGCGTCCTTCTCGATGTACTGACGGTATTCGTTCAACGTGGTCGCACCCACGCAATGCAACTCGCCCCGCGCCAGTGCCGGCTTGAGCATGTTGCCCGCGTCCATCGAGCCTTCGCCTTTACCGGCGCCGACCATGGTGTGCAGTTCGTCGATAAACAGAATGATCTGCCCTTCCTGCTTCGACAGTTCGTTCAGCAGGGATTTGAGGCGCTCTTCGAACTCGCCACGGAACTTGGCGCCGGCAATCAGCGACCCCATGTCCAGGGACAGCAGGCGCTTGCCTTTAAGGCCGTCCGGCACTTCACCATTGATGATGCGCTGGGCCAGGCCTTCGGCAATCGCGGTTTTACCCACGCCAGGTTCACCGATCAGCACCGGGTTGTTCTTGGTGCGACGCTGCAGGACCTGGATGGTGCGACGAATTTCGTCGTCACGACCGATCACCGGGTCAAGCTTGCCTTCTTCGGCGCGCTTGGTCAGGTCGACGGTGTATTTGTCCAGGGCCTGGCGGGACTCCTCGTGGTTAGGGTCATTTACCGCCTCGCCGCCGCGCAGGTTGTTGATGGCGTTTTCCAGGGCTTTTTTGCTCACGCCCTGGCCCAGCAACAATTTGCCAAGTTTGCTGTTGTCGTCCATCGCGGCGAGCAGCACCACTTCACTGGAGATGAACTGGTCACCCTTTTGCTGCGCCAGTCGATCCGCCTGGTTAAGCAGACGCGCCAGATCCTGGGACATGTTCACGTCGCCAGTCGGGTTTTGGATTTTCGGCAGTTGGTCGAGCTCTTTGCTCAACTCCTTGCGCAGGCTGTTGACGTCGAAGCCCACCTGCATCAGCAAGGGTTTGATGGAACCGCCTTGCTGCTCCAGGAGCGCTTGCATCAAGTGCGCAGGCTCGATGGCCGGATGATCCAGGCCAACCGCCAGAGATTGGGCATCGGATAAAGCCAACTGCAATTTGCTGGTTAAACGATCAATACGCATTAGTCACCTTCCTTTTGAGCAGGCCGGAGCTATGAACAAACACATCCTGAATGAAGAAACCTGCCAGATACCCTTATAGATGGGGTGGATTCTGGAAGATTCAAGCGGGCGACCGCTGACTTGCGTCAGGATTGACCCAAGTCAAAGGAGTCTAGTGTTCAAGCCAGACAAGGGAGGCAAACCGACCGGTGCGCGGGCTGCGACGGTAGGAGTAGAAGCGGGGATCCGTCACGGTGCACAAGCCGCCACCGTACACGGCAGTGACGCCGCGGGCGGCAAGCCGCAGGCGGGCCAGCTGATAAATGTCGGCCATGAACTTGCCCGGGTTCTGACTGGGCACGAACCCCTCAATCGTTTCCGGAAGTTGCTGCATAAAGGCTTCACGCACTTCCGGGCCGACTTCAAAGGCTTGCGGACCGATGGCCGGCCCCAGCCACACCAATACGTCGGCAGGCTCGGTATCCAGGCTTTCAACGGTCGCTTCCAATACGCCAGCGGCCAGGCCACGCCAGCCGGCATGGGCTGCCGCGACGCGGGTACCGGCGCGATTGCAAAACAAGGCAGGCAGGCAATCAGCCGTCATCGAAGTGCAGGCGATGCCCGGAGTGCTGGTCCAACTGCCATCGGCTTCGGCAGTCCGGCCGGGATCCGCCTCAACGACAACCACACCGTGAACCTGGCGCAACCAGGCGGGCTGGATATTGAAGGCAGCGCAGAGACGACGGCGATTTTCGAGCACGGCATCGAGGCTGTCCTCGACATGATCGCCGAGATTTAGGCTGTCGAACGGCGCCACGCTGACGCCGCCCGCACGGGTGGTAACGCAGGCTTTCACCCCGGCCGGCGCGGGCCAGTCAGGAATCAGCCAGTCACTCATCCGATAAACGCCTCGCGATCCTGCTTGAGCAGCGACAACAACCAGACAAAATCGTCTGGGAGTGGCGATTCCCAGCTCATCCGTTTACCGCTCGTCGGATGATCCAGCTCCAGGAAGCGTGCATGCAGCGCCTGGCGCGGGAAGGTTTTCAGCGAATCAACCATGGTTGCACTGGCCGCCGGCGGAATGCGGAAGCGGCCACCGTAGGCCGGATCTCCGACCAACGGGAAGTTGATGTGCGCCATGTGCACCCGAATCTGGTGGGTACGACCGGTTTCCAGCTTTACCCGCACGTGAGTGTGGGAGCGGAAACGCTCAAGCACGCGGTAGTGGCTGACGGCTTGCTTGCCGCCTTCCATCACCGCCATGCGCTGGCGCTGCTGGCCGTGGCGGCCGATCGGGGCATTGATTTTGCCACCGGCGGTTACCACGCCGATCACGATGCATTCGTAGATCCGGCTGACGCTGCGGCTCTGCAGTTGTGTGACCAGCTGCGTCTGCGCCTGAATGGTCTTGGCTACCACCATGAGGCCGGTGGTGTCCTTGTCCAGGCGGTGCACGATGCCGCAGCGCGGGACATTGATGATGTCCGGCACGTGGTGCAACAAGGCATTGAGCAGCGTGCCATCAGCGTGCCCGGCGGCCGGGTGAACCACCAGGCCGGCAGGTTTGTTGATCACCAGGATGTCGTCGTCTTCATAGACGATGTCCAGTTCAATGTCCTGGGCGATCCATTCTCCCTGGGCTTCCTGCTCGGCAGTCAGCTCAAGAATCGCACCACCATGGACTATGTCTCGCGGGCGGATAACCGCTCCATCCACAGTCAGGCGGCCGTCTTTGATCCAGGCGGAAAGGCGCGAGCGCGAGTGCTCAGCGAATAATTGTGCGGCGACTTGATCGAGGCGTTGGCCGCCCAATTCGGACGGCACCTCTGCGCGAAGTTCAATTTTATCGGACATGCTCAGACTAGGCGTGGCACAGCCTTTGGTTTCGGCTGCGCGCTTGTGGTTAAATACGGCGTCTTTTGCCCCGAGGCTTTCCAAGGGGCGCTCATCATAACAGGACGGCCCCGCCCAAGACAGCGGCCGTCATAGGGACGCAAGCCGCCATGCAAGTGAAACACCTGCTGCTGATCGCCATCCTCGCCATGACTGCTGCTTGCTCGTCAACAAAGGAAGTCGTCGACGAAAACCTGAGCGAGGTCGAGCTGTACCAACAAGCTCAGACCGACCTGAACAACCACAGCTACACCAGCGCCACGGCAAAACTGAAGGCACTGGAGTCGCGGTATCCGTTCGGGCGTTACGCCGACCAGGCCCAGCTCGAGCTGATCTACGCCAACTACAAGAACGCCGAGCCGGAAGCTGCCAAGTCCGCCGCCGAGCGTTTTATCCGCCTGCACCCGCAGCATCCGAACGTGGACTACGCCTACTACCTCAAGGGCCTGACCTCGTTTGACCAGGACGTTGGCCTGCTGGCGCGCTTCCTGCCGCTGGACATGACCAAGCGTGACCCGGGCGCTGCCCGCGACTCCTACAACGAGTTCGCCCAGTTGACCAGCCGCTACCCGAACAGCCGCTACGCGCCGGACGCCAAGCAGCGCATGATCTATCTGCGCAACCTGCTGGCTTCCTACGAGATCCACGTAGCCGACTACTACCTGACCCGCCAGGCGTATGTTGCTGCCGCCAACCGTGGCCGTTACGTAGTGGAAAACTTCCAGGAAACCCCATCGGTGGGTGACGGCCTGGCCGTGATGACCGAGGCTTACCAGCGCCTGCACCTGGACGCCCTGGCGGCCACCAGCCTGGAAACCCTGAAGCTCAACTACCCGGACCACCCAAGCCTGAAGGACGGCCAGTTCGTACCGCAGGTTGCCGAAGCCGACAACCGCTCGTGGTTGAGCAAGTACACCCTGGGCCTGATCGAGTCCCGTCCACCGCTGCCGCCGGGCGAAACCCGCGCCAACCAGGACATCATCAAGCAATACCAGGACGCCAAGGATTCGATTCCATCGGACCTCAAGCCGCGTGACGAAAACGGCGACATCATCGAAGAGCAAGGGCCTCAAGCCCTGGGCAATAACGAAGATCGCTCGTGGTTCAGCTACATGACTTTCGGTATCTTTGACTGATTGTTCGCCGCGATGCAAAAAGGGAGCTCTTCGGAGCTCCCTTTTTTATTGCGCTGCATAATTGCGCTGTGCGCCCATCACGTCCTTGGCTAAACTGCGGGATTCCTTGTCGAGAAGCTGCCCACCATGGTTCGTCTACTGTTCTGGATCGCCGTTATTGCTGCCGCGGTATGGTTTTGGCGCAAATTCAAAAGTCCGGCCGCCAAACAGCAGCGGCCCAGCGAACAGGGCCCGATCCAGATGGTTCGTTGCGCCCACTGTGGCCTTCACCTGCCACAGGATCGAGCCTTGAGCCTGCGCCAGGAATGGTATTGCACCCAGGCGCATCTGGAGCAAGGGCCGAAATCTATCCAGCGTTGATTCGGCCTGCCGGCGCATACGGGGCCGGATCAATGATCGGCTCATGTCCCAGCAACAAATCGGCAAACAGTTGGCAGGACGCCGGCGCCAGCACCAGGCCGTTGCGGTAATGCCCGCAGTTGAGCCACAGCCCGTCGAAACCTGGCACCTTGCCAATATACGGAATGCCCTCCGGCGAGCCGGGCCGCAAACCGGCCCAATGCCCCACCACTTCGGCATCGGCCAGGGCCGGAATCAACTCGACGGCAGAGGCTTTCAGGCTTTCCAGTGCAGAGTCGGTGGGCGTCTTGTCGAACCCCTCGTGCTCCAGCGTGCTACCAATCAGAATGTGCCCATCCCGCCGAGGAATCGCATAACGCCCCTTGGCCAGGACCATGCACGACAAGAAGTCCGACGCACACTTGTACAAGATCATCTGCCCCTTGACCGGCTCCACGGGCAACTCAAGCCCCAGGCGGCCCAGCAACTCACCGCTCCAGGCGCCGGCCGCCAGCACTACCTGATCGCCATGGATCGGCCCGAGCGCCGTATTCACCCCAACAACCTTGCCGCCCTGCTGAATAAACCCATCAACCGCACACTGCTCGTGAATCGTCACGCCCGGCAGGGCCAACAAGGCCGCCTTGAGGGATTTGACCAACCGCGGATTACGCACATTGGCCACATCCGCCATATAGATCGCCTGGGAAAACCCGGCACCCAGCACCGGCACAGCGTCATGGGCAGCTGAAACATCCACCTTGCTCAGCGGGCGCCCTTCGCGGGCTGCCCAGGCAAGCGCCTCGGTTTCATCATCCAGGTCCAGCCAATACAGGCCGGTGGTGTGAACTTCCGGGTCAATGCCAGTAGCCGCGAACAGACGCTCTGCCAGTTGCGGGTAAAAATCCTGGGACCAGTGCGCCAGGGCCGTCACGGCCGGGCTGTAGCGCCACGGGTAGAGCGGGGAGACAATGCCGCCGCCGGCCCAGGAAGACTCCTGACCGACCGCCGAACGATCCAGCAGCACAACCGCTTGCCCTTGGGTCGCCAGGTTGAACGCCGTCAACAACCCGATTACCCCACCACCCACAACCACTACTTGCTGTTGCTTAGCCATTGTTCGATCCAGCCGATAAAAAGAAAAAGGCACGCCCGGCGCCCAATCGTCCAGCTTCCTCATCATTGCCCCCAGCACGCCTTGCGCGTCATATCAGGCGCGGCTCCCGGATTGCTTCGCGCACCGGTACTGCTCAGGCTGAAGGCGGCACAGGGATCGCCCGCCATCACCGAGTCAATTGCCGGCGTGGCAAGCAGAACGAAATCCTGAGGGTTCAATGCAGGGGTGATTCTATAGCGATCATTGCCGGCGATGACGCCAGTTGCATCAATAAAAGTGCCGTTCCTCGCGTAATAGCGCTCAAGGTACTGTGCCTGCTCACTCAGCAACCCGGCAATTTCCGCGCGATAGACCTTTTTCATATGGCTGAGATACCCGGGATAGGCGACGCCCGCCAGGAGTCCGACGATCGCCACGGCGATCAGTAATTCGATCAGGGTGAAGCCTGTGCAATCCTTGCCCATCGTGCTGCTCACCTATTGAAGTTGTCGCCACATGATTCGTCGAAAACGCTCGCCGGGCCCACTGCCCACACGGGCATACACAGACTCCAGGACGGAGCGTGAGTGCCCACTGACGCCCACTGATGTCACGCGATAGACCGTGGCCTGGGCCTCTGCCGGGAGCTGAGCCAAACCCGTTCCCGGCCCCAGGTTTTGAATACCGTAGACGCCATCTTTCATCCCTATCCAGGTCACAGTCGATACGGGATTCGTCCCCGGCCCCACTACCGAAACCGATTCGGCAGGTGGCGCGCACGCAGCCGTCGAGTGGCAAGGGCGCAGGGCGAAACCTGACGCCTGCACCAAAGACTCGCCAAGCCTGAGGCCGCTTTCGGCCTGCTGAAACGACTGGTTGCGCTGCCGAAGGCTGCCGGTAATTTTTTCTTGCGAGATTGCTCCCTGCATCGAAGACACTCCGAGGAGTGCCAACAACAGCAGGAATACCAGGCTGATCAGCAAAACCATGCCTGCCTGCCTCGAACGGGAGAGGTAATAACCCATGGGCACGCTACTCCAGGCGATTACGTAGTGCCGCGACCACGCTGTAGGCCTGGTCTTTCACCAACTCATTTGGATCCTGAAGTGTCAGCAGAATCCGCACGCTGCGGATGAGCGACTCATCGCCGGGGTTGGGGTCATATCGGCTGACAACCGTTGAGCCAGGCTTGTCGGCCACGCCGAAACTGATATCGAATGCCCCCACGTTATCCACCAGCACCGCTTTGCTCGGGGCCGCCAGCGTGCTGAACTTCAGCTGCCCGCCCTCAAAGGTGTAGGTCAGCTTGCGCAGTGGGAAGTGGATTTGCCCGGGCGTCGCTGCCGGCGGGCTTCCAACATAGGCGTGGGCAGAGCCGGTGCAATCGGAAAGCACCGTCCAGTCCGGCTTGCTGCCACCCTCCCCGACGTCGGCGGTCACCAGCGTCAGGGACCGGGAACTGCCGGTGGTACTCCATCCAATGGGACGATCAAAACCTGCGGGAGCGTTGCTGATTGATGCAGCGGACAAGCAACCAAACATGCCCGCCTGGCGTATTTCCTGAATCAGCTTGCCAAGGGCGAACCGTGCATCATCCTGCAACAGCGAAGCCGCACTCTGGCTGGCATAAGTGGTTCGGGAGCTGAGTGCAATCTGGGTCACCCCCAGGATCAACATCAGGCCGAGGGCCAATGCCAGCAGCATCTCCACCAGGCTGAAACCGCACACTGGACCTCTCATGGCAACACCCTCGGGTCGACTGCAACCCGGCTGGTCAGGGTGAATGTTTCCCGGGTGCCTTGAGCCTTCGCTCCACGGGAGTCGTCCCAACTGATGCTGATGGTCACTTCTCGCTGATTGACCGCAACCGACCCCTTGGCGCTTTCCCCGGCGAACCCGGCGATATTCGCTTCAAAGTCGTGCAGGTCCAGATCACGCACACTCGCGACCGAGGTGCTGGAGGGCGCGCGTTCACCCTGGCCCCAGGAGTAATCAGCACCCGAATTGGCGCGGATCCGGTCGAGCATGTCGTAGGCAATGAAACTGGCCTGACTGGTCATCCTGGAACTGTCGGTATATTTCAATGCATTGAGCTGAATGACTGCCGCCCCTAGCAGGCCGACAGCGAGGATCAGCACAGATACCAGGACCTCGATCAGCGTCATTCCGGCCTGGGTCGGTTGCGGGTGGGGCGTTACGGGAAAAGCGTTCATTACCATCGCCATCCATGTCGAAGGTCATCAGAAAGCAGCGCAAACCTGCTGTGCGACGCAAGACTAGCGCCGGTATTGCCTGAGCGCTGCCCCCCGGAACAAAGCGAAATACTTTGGACAGAATGGCCACCATTCGACCCGCCGGACTGGGCGCTATAACTATGTCTGCCATCCGGCACCGACCGAAAAAGCACACCGCGTCCACGGAGGGACGGCCCATGAAACAACGAGGTTTCTCGCTGATTGAACTGATACTCGGCCTGTTCCTGAGCGGCATCCTGGCCAATCTGGCAGTGCCGAGCCTCAAGGGGCTGCTCGAGTCGCAACGACGCCAGAGCGCCGCCGAATCCCTTGCCGGCGGACTGCGTTATGCCCGCACAGAAGCCATCGCACGCAATCGCACGGTGGTTATCCATGCATTGGACGATGACTGGAGCCGGGGTTGGAGGGTGATACTGGACCTGAACGGTCGCGGCCATCTGGACGACAAAAACCCGGTGCTGCTGGAGCGCCAGGACAGTGGGCAGATACCGATTGTGGGGAATACGCCGGTGAGAACCCAGATACGCTTCAGCAGCCTGGGTGAACCGCTGCTGTCAGCAGGGGCATTCAGCGCCGGCACCGTCCACGTGTGTGCGACGGACCAGCAACTGAGCCTGTATCAAATAGTGCTGGCCGCCAGCGGGCGTATCAGCCTGCGCAGTAACAAGACCGAGCAGGCTTTGTGCCGGGGCTATGCCGGCACTCTGGGCCTCAGAGCAGCGAACGAACCCGCAGCTCCTTGGGCATGGAGAAAGTGATGTTCTCTTCACGGCCAGCCAGTTCATCAGCGCCCGTGGCGCCCCAGGCCTGCAGTTGCTGAATAACGCCACGCACCAGGACTTCCGGGGCCGACGCCCCGGCAGTGATGCCAATGCGTTCGACACCGTCGAACCAGCTGCGCTGCATGTCTTCGGCACCATCGATCAGGTAGGCCGGGGTGGCCATGCGCTCGGCCAGTTCGCGCAGGCGGTTGGAGTTGGAGCTGTTGGGGCTCCCCACCACCAGCACAACATCGCATTCGTCGGCCAATTGCTTGACCGCATCCTGGCGGTTCTGGGTGGCGTAGCAGATGTCATCCTTGCGTGGACCGCCGATGGCCGGGAAGCGCGAGCGCAAGGCATCGATGACGCGGCTGGTGTCGTCCATGGACAAGGTGGTCTGGGTAACGAAAGCCAGCTTTTCAGGGTTGTGCACCTGCAATGCAGCGACGTCTTTTTCGTCTTCCACCAGGTAGATCGCCCCACCATTGCTGCCATCGTACTGGCCCATGGTGCCTTCGACTTCCGGGTGACCGGCGTGGCCGATCAGGATGCATTCACGACCATCACGGCTGTAGCGCGCGACCTCGATGTGCACCTTGGTCACCAGCGGGCAGGTGGCGTCGAACACTTTCAGGCCACGGCCTGCTGCTTCGGTGCGTACCGCCTGGGAAACGCCGTGAGCGCTGAAGATGACGATAACGTCGTCCGGCACCTGGTCCAGTTCTTCAACGAAGATGGCCCCGCGGCTGCGCAGGTCTTCGACCACAAACTTGTTGTGGACGACTTCATGGCGCACGTAAATCGGCGGCCCGAAAACTTCCAGGGCGCGGTTGACGATTTCAATCGCCCGGTCCACGCCGGCGCAGAAGCCACGGGGGTTGGCGAGTTTGATTTGCATGCTGTGCCTCGTGTCTTGCCCTGTAGGATCGAGCTTGTGTGGCGAGAGCGCTTGCTCCCGCTGGGCTGCGAAGCAGCCCCAACAAGCTCGCCTCTGCAGTAGGCCGATTTCGTTAGTTACAGCGCTTTAACGTCGATGATTTCAACATCAAAGGTCAAGGTTTTCCCGGCCAACGGGTGGTTGAAGTCGATGGTCACTTGCGCGTCATCAAAGGCCTTCACCACACCCGGCAGTTCAGTATTCGCCGCATCGTTGAAGATCACCAGCAAGCCTTCCGACAGCTCCATGTCCTGGAACTGCGAACGCGGGATGATCTGCACGTTTTGCGGGTTGGGCTGGCCAAAGGCGTTTTCCGGCAGGATCTGCAGGTTGCGCTTGTCGCCGGCCTTGAAACCGAACAGTGCCGCTTCAAAACCCGGCAGCAGGTTGCCGTCGCCGACCTTGAAGGTCGCCGGGGCCTTGTCGAACGTGCTGTCGACCGTGTCGCCATTCTCCAGGCGCAATGCGAAATGCAAGGTGACTTCCGTGTTCTGGCCAATGCGTTGCTCAGCCAATACCTGTTCAGTCATGAACGGTCTCTCCGGTTTTCTTGCTTTTGAACATATCCAACGCCAGCATGATTGCACCGACGGTGATGGCGCTGTCGGCAAAGTTGAACGCCGGGAAGTACCAGCGGTTCTGCCAATGCACCAGAATAAAGTCGATCACATGGCCCAGGGCAATGCGGTCGTAGAGGTTGCCCAATGCGCCACCCAGCACCAGCGCCAACGCAACGGCCAGCCAAGTGTCGTTACGCCCCAGGCGCTTGAGCCAGACTACCAGCACGGCACTGACCACCACGGCGATCAGGGCAAACAGCCAGCGCTGCCAGCCGGAGCTGTCAGCCAGGAAGCTGAACGCAGCGCCGGTGTTGTAGGCCAGGGTCCAGCTGAAGTAGTCGGGAATCACCACGATCTGCTGGTACATCTCCAGGGCGCCTTCGAAGTGAGCCTTGCTGAGCTGGTCAATGACCAGCACCAGCACGCTCAACACGAGCAAGCCCAGGCGTCCAAAACGACTGGCTTCAGGCATAGTGACGAACCTCGCCAGCGCCAGAGATGTTGTCGACACAGCGACCGCAGATTTCCGGATGCTCGGGGTTCACGCCGACATCTTCACGGCAGTGCCAGCAACGGGCGCACTTGGCGAAGGACGACTTGACCACCTTGAGCTTGAGACCCGGGACTTCGGTCGCGACGGCATCCGCAGGCGCTTGGGCAAACGGCGCCAGGCTGGCGGTCGAGGTGATCAGGACGAAGCGCAGTTCGTTGCTCAGCTTGGCCAGGTCAGCGGTCAGGCCTTCTTCGGCAAACAGCGTGACTTCGGCCTGCAGGTTGCCGCCTACGGCCTTCGCCGCGCGCTGCACTTCCAGCTCCTTGTTCACGGCAACCTTGACGGCCATTACGCCTTCCCAGTACTCGCGGCCCAGCTCGAAGTCGGCCGGCAATTCGGTCAGGCCTTCGTACCAGGTGTTGAGCATCACGGACTCGTTCCGCTCGCCCGGCAGGTATTCCCACAGTTCGTCGGCGGTGAATGCCAGGATCGGGGCGATCCAGCGCACCAGCGCTTCAGAGATGTGGTACAGCGCGGTCTGCGCCGAACGGCGGGCCTTGCTGTTGGCGCCGGTGGTGTACTGGCGGTCCTTGATGATGTCGAGGTAGAAACCACCCAGCTCCTGCACGCAGAAGTTGTGGATCTTCGAGTAGACGTTCCAGAAGCGGTATTCGCCGTAGTGCTCTTGCAGCTCGCGCTGCAGCAACAGGGTACGGTCCACGGCCCAACGGTCCAGGGCGAGCATTTCCTCGGCCGGCAGGATGTCGGTGGCCGGGTTGAAACCGGTCAGGTTCGACAGCATGAAGCGTGCGGTATTACGGATCCGGCGGTAGGCATCGGCGCTGCGCTGCAGGATCTGCTCGGAAACGGCCATCTCGCCCGAGTAATCGGTAGAGGCAACCCACAGGCGCATGATGTCGGCGCCCAGGGTGTCGTTGACCTTTTGCGGCGCGATCACGTTGCCCAGGGACTTGGACATCTTGCGACCGTTCTCGTCGACGGTGAAACCGTGGGTCAGCAGCTCGCGGTACGGGGCGTGATCGTCGATCGCGCAACCGGTCAGCAACGAGGAGTGGAACCAGCCACGGTGTTGGTCCGAACCTTCCAGGTACAGGTCGGCACGCGGGCCGGTCTCGTGGCCCATCGGGTGCGAGCCGCGCAGTACGTGCCAGTGGGTGGTACCCGAGTCGAACCAGACGTCGAGGGTGTCGCTGATCTTGTCGTACAGCGGCGCTTCGTCGCCCAACAGCTCGGCGGCGTCCAGCTTGAACCAGGCTTCGATGCCCTCTTGTTCAACGCGCTGGGCAACCTCTTCCATCAGCTCGACGGTACGTGGATGCAGCTCGCCGCTTTCCTTGTTCAGGAAGAACGGGATCGGCACGCCCCAGTTACGCTGGCGGGAGATGCACCAGTCCGGACGGTTGGCGATCATCGAGTGCAGGCGCGCCTGACCCCAGGCCGGAACGAACTTGGTGTCTTCGATCGCCTTGATCGCACGCTTGCGCAGGGTTTCGCCGCTGGTCGGCTCTTTGTCCATGCCGATAAACCACTGCGCAGTGGCGCGGTAGATCAGCGGGGTCTTGTGACGCCAGCAGTGCATGTAGCTGTGGGTGATGGTTTCGGTGTGCAGCAGCGCACCGACTTCAGCCAGCTTGTCGACGATCGCCGGGTTGGCCTTGAAGATGAACTGGCCGCCGAAGAATTCCAGGGACGGCACGTACACGCCGTTGCTTTGCACGGGATTGATGATGTCGTCGTTGACCAGGCCGTACTGCTTGCAGATCACAAAGTCGTCTACGCCATAGGCAGGCGAGCAGTGAACCACGCCGGTGCCGGCGCCCAGTTCGACGTACTCGGCCAGGTAGATTGGCGACAGACGGTCGTAGAACGGGTGACGGAAGTTGATCAGCTCCAGCGCGGACCCGGTAGTGGTCGCGATCACCGAGCCTTGCAGGTTGTAGCGGGCCAGGCACGCCTCCACCAGCTCTTCAGCCAGCACCAGCAGTTTGTCACCGACGTCCACCAGGGCGTAGGTGAATTCCGGGTGCACGTTCAGCGCCTGGTTGGCCGGGATGGTCCACGGGGTGGTGGTCCAGATCACAATAGAGGCTGGCTTGGCCAGGCTCGCCAGACCGAAGGCTTGCGCCAGTTTGGCTTCGTCGGCGATCGGGAAGGCCACGTCGATGGTCGAGGACTTCTTGTCTTCGTACTCGACTTCGGCTTCAGCCAAGGCCGAGCCGCAATCGAAGCACCAGTTCACGGGCTTGAGGCCCTTGAACACGAAACCGCCCTTGACGATTTCGGCCAAGGCGCGGATTTCACCGGCCTCGTTCTTGAAGTTCATGGTCTTGTACGGGTTGGCCCAGTCGCCCAACACACCCAGGCGGATGAATTCGGACTTCTGCCCTTCGATCTGCTCGGTGGCGTAGGCACGGCACAGTTCGCGGGTTTTATCCGCGCCCAGGTTCTTGCCGTAGGTCACTTCGACCTTGTGTTCAATCGGCAAGCCGTGGCAGTCCCAGCCCGGGACATAAGGCGCGTCGAAACCCGAAAGGGTTTTCGAGCGGATGATCATGTCCTTGAGAATCTTGTTCAGCGCATGACCGATGTGAATCGTGCCGTTGGCATAAGGAGGGCCGTCGTGCAGGACGAATTTCGGACGATCCTTGCCAATCTCGCGCAACTTTCCGTACAGGCCAATACTGTCCCAGCGCTGCAGGATCTGCGGTTCGCGCTGTGGCAGGCCGGCCTTCATTGGGAAGGCGGTGTCCGGAAGGTTTAGCGTGGCTTTATAGTCGGTCATTTAAGGCTCTTCATTAGCGATGGGCGCTAGGTGCGGCTAGTGCACGGGCGGCGGCGACATCCGCATTGATCGCCGTTTTCAACGCCTCCAGGGAGGCGAAACGCTGCTCTTCACGCAGCTTTTGGTGGAAAGCCACCGTCAAACGCCGGTCATACAAATCACCGGCAAAATCCAAAAGGTGAACTTCCAGGTGGGCTTTGCCATCACCTGCAACCGTGGGCCTGACGCCTATGTTGGCGACTCCGGGCCACGATTGGCCGTCGATGTCGACACTCACCAGGTAAACCCCGGTCAGTGGCACACGACGGCGCTTGAGCTGCACGTTGGCGGTTGGCGTGCCCAGTTGGCGCGCCAGCTTCTGGCCGTGCAGCACCCGCCCGGCAATCCGGAACGGGCGACCGAGCAAACGCTCGGCCAAGGCGAAGTCGGCAGCGGCCAGGGCGTTACGCACCTGGGTACTGCTCACGCGCAGGCCGTCCAGTTCGACGGTTTGCGCGGCTTCGACGGTAAAACCCTGGGTGACGCCGGCCTGCTGCAGGAAATCGAAATCCCCTACCCGGTCGCAACCGAAACGGAAGTCGTCGCCGACCTCCAGATGCTGCACGCCGAGGCCGTCCACCAGGATACGGTCGACGAACTCGGCGGCGCTGAGGCTGCGCAAGCGCTGGTTGAAAGCCAGGCAGAGGACGCGGTCCACACCTTCTTCAGCCAGCAGTTGCAGCTTGTCCCGCAGGCGGGCCAGACGCGCCGGCGCCGTCTGCGGGGTAAAGAATTCGCGCGGCTGTGGTTCAAAAATCACCACGCAGCTGGGCACGCCCAACTCAACCGCACGCTCACGCAGGCGGGCCAGGATAGCCTGGTGGCCACGGTGAACACCGTCAAAGTTGCCAATAGTGGCGACGCAGCCCCGATGCTGGGGGCGCAGGTTGTGGAGACCTCGAACCAGCTGCATAACGCGCTTCTTGCTCATAAAGTGGTCGATTATAACCACACCCGGCCCCGGACGACAGGCAACAGCGCAGGCCATTTGCGCGAATCGATAAAACAACCGTCTTATCGACGAAAAGTCTCTAGCTCAGCGACTTGCGATTGAAATCCCGCAAGCGGAAGCCCATCAGCAGCAACATGCCGAAGTACACCAGCACACCAGCCGCCACCAACGCTCCCAGGCGCATGAAGCGCTCGAGCATATGGCCCTGCTCCCAGGCCGGCATGAAGTGCATCAGGCCCAGCAGTACCGCGGCCATCGTCCCCACCGCCACCACCAACTTGAGCGCAAACGAGCCCCAGCCCGCCTGAGGCTGGAACATTTTCTGTTTACGCAGCTGATAAAACAGCAGCCCGGCGTTGATGCAGGCCCCCACACTGATCGCCAGCGCCAGCCCGGCATGCTTCAGCGGACCGATGAACGCCAGGTTGAGCAGTTGGGTAACCACCAGGGTGAAGATCGCGATCTTTACCGGGGTACGGATGTTTTGTTGAGCATAAAAGCCGGGGGCCAGCACCTTGATCACGATAATGCCCAGCAGGCCGACGGAATAAGCGATCAGCGCACGCTGGGTCATCGAGGCGTCAAACGCAGTGAACTGGCCGTACTGGAACAGCGCGACCGTCAGCGGCTCGGCGAGCAACCCCAGGGCCACGGCACACGGCAGCACCAGCACGAAGCACAGGCGCAGGCCCCAGTCGAGAATCCGCGAATATTCGTGGCGGTCTTTGCTGGCATAGGTGCGCGACAGCGTTGGCAGCAGGATGGTGCCGAGTGCCACGCCGAGCACGCCGGACGGCAATTCCATCAGACGGTCGGCGTAGTACATCCACGACACCGAACCCGAGACCAGCAGCGAGGCGAAGGCGGTGTTGATGATCAAGGAAATCTGGCTGACGGAAACCCCGAGGATGGCCGGCAGCATGTTGCGCATCACCCGCCAGACGCCGGTGTCCTTGAGATTCAAACGCGGCAGCACGAGCATGCCGATTTTCTTCAGGTGCGGCAGCTGGTACAGCAGTTGTGCCAGGCCACCAGCCAGGACCGCCCAGCCGAGGGCCATCACAGGCGGATCGAAATACGGTGTCAGGAACAGCGCAAAAATAATCATGCTGACGTTAAGCAGGGTCGGCACGAAGGCCGGCACCGAGAAACGGTTCCAGGTATTGAGGATCGCCCCGGCCAGGGACGACAGGGAAATCAGCAATATATAAGGAAAGGTCACCCGCAACAGATCAGTGGTCAGGGCGAATTTTTCCGGTGTATTGGCAAAACCGGGGGCCGTGGCCCAGATCACCCAGGGCGCGGCGAGCATCCCGGCGATCGTCACCAGCGTCAGCACCAACGTCAGCAAACCCGAAACATAGGCAATGAAGGTGCGGGTCGCCTCCTCGCCTTGCTGGGCCTTGTACTCCGCCAGAATCGGCACGAATGCCTGGGAAAAAGCTCCCTCGGCGAAGATCCGCCGCAGCAGGTTGGGCAGTTTAAAGGCAATAAAGAAGGCATCCGTGGCCATGCTGGCGCCAAAAATACGTGCCAGCAGCGTGTCACGCACAAACCCCAGAACCCGGGAAATCATAGTGATAGAGCTGACAGCGGCCAACGATTTGAGCAGATTCATTGAAAGAGTTTTTGCCTATAGATAAAGAGCAGGCGAACAAACGGCCCACATATGCGATACTCCGCGCCTGCAACAAGCACAGAGCCAAAGCTCGCGAGTTTACAGGTCAAGCGCCGGAAATAAATCACCCGCCTCTTAAGATCGACCACTCAGCAGTTCGCATCACACGCCCTTGACAAGACTTCAACTCATCGGCATGATTCGCGGCCTATTTTGTTTGCTATTTCCTAAAAAGTCTTTCGAGGAGCTCGACGGTGGCCAACACACCTTCCGCCAAAAAACGTGCAAAACAGGCTGAGAAGCGTCGCAGCCACAACGCCAGCCTGCGTTCCATGGTTCGTACCTACATCAAGAATGTAGTTAAAGCCATTGACGCAAAAGACGCTGAAAAAGCTCAAGCTGCTTACGTTCTGGCTGTGCCAGTTATCGACCGTATGGCCGATAAAGGCATCATCCACAAGAACAAAGCTGCTCGCCATAAAGGTCGTCTGAATGGCCACATCAAGGCTCTGAACCTTGCTGCTGCAGCCTAAGCGATAAGCTTGTTAAAAAACCGACCCCAGGGTCGGTTTTTTATTGCCTGCGATTTGGGAAAGCCAAAAAAAGAGCCGGCATGCCGGCTCTGCTTCAGATTTATTGCGCTGTGGGCCACGGCAGGATCGGAATCGCCGTCACCGCATTCTGCGGGCTGCCTTCGATCAAGCGGTCGCTGTAGACCAGATACACCAGGGTATTGCGCTTCTTGTCGAGGAAACGCACCACCTGCATGGTCTTGAAGACCAGGGACGTGCGCTCCTTGAACACCTCATCCCCATCCTTCAGCTCGCCCTTGAAGCGAATCGCACCTACCTGGCGACAGGCAATCGACGCCTCGGCGCGATCCTCCGCCAGACCCAACCCACCCTTTACCCCGCCCGTCTTGGCGCGAGACAGGTAGCAGGTCACGCCATCCACCTTCGGGTCATCAAAGGCCTCGACCACGATCCGGTCATTGGGGCCGACAAACTTGAACACCGTCGACACCTGGCCAATCTCTTCGGCCGACGCCAGCAACGGCATCGCCAGCAGCAAACCGAGCAATCCCTTCATTACGCGCATCGAGACTTCCTTTTTACTTAAACCAGAATCAGGTTATCCCGGTGAACCAGCTCCGGCTCAGCCATGTAACCCAACAGACCGACAATCGCCTCAGACGACTGCCCGATGATTTTCTGCGCCTCAAGGGCGCTGTAGTTGGCAAGGCCACGGGCAATCTCACGACCGTCCGGCGCCACACACACCACCATTTCGCCACGGCGGAAGCTGCCCTGGACCAGTTTTACACCCACCGGCAGCAAGCTTTTGTTGCCTTGGGACAACGCTGAAACCGCACCAGCATCCAACACCAGGGTACCGCGCGTCTGAAGATGCCCCGCCAGCCACTGCTTGCGCGCCGCCAGCATGCCACGCTCAGGCGACAGCAGCGTACCGATGCGCTCGCCCGCCTTGAGGCGATCCAGCACCCGCTCAATCCGACCGCCAACGATGATGGTATGTGCGCCGGAACGCGCCGCCAGACGTGCCGCACGCAGCTTGGTCTGCATGCCGCCACGCCCCAGGGCACCGCCGACACTGCCAGCCACCGCATCCAGCGCCGGATCATCGGCACGCGCTTCGTAAATCAGCTGAGCCTCAGGGTTATTGCGCGGGTCAGCGTCGAACATGCCGTCGCGATCCGTGAGGATCACCAGCAAATCAGCCTCAACCAGGTTGGCCACCAGCGCTGCCAGGGTGTCGTTGTCACCGAAGCGAATCTCGTCGGTCACCACGGTGTCATTCTCGTTGATCACCGGGATCACCTTGAGTTCAACCAGGGCACGCAGGGTGCTGCGGGCGTTCAGGTAGCGCTTGCGGTCGGACAAGTCGTCATGGGTCAGCAGAATCTGCGCCGTGTGGCGCCCGTGCTCGGCAAAGCTGGACTCCCAGGCCTGCACCAGGCCCATCTGACCAATGGCAGCAGCGGCTTGCAGCTCGTGCATCGCGCTGGGTCGCGCGGTCCAGCCAAGGCGGCTCATGCCGGCGGCAACCGCCCCGGACGACACCAACACCAACTCGACGCCGGCCTCATGCAAGGCCACCATCTGGTCCACCCAGACACTCATGGCCGCACGATCCAGCCCCTTGCCATCCGCCGTCAGCAGCGCGCTACCGATCTTAACGACCCAACGCTGCGCACCTGTCACCTTGCTCCGCATCATCTTCAACCTTAGATAGAGGGCCGCGCGACCCAGCGCCGCCCATAACGTTATTCGTGACTACCGATTTCCAGATACCAAAACGCCGCTCGATTGAGCGGCGCTTAAGTTTACTGCAACGAATCAGTCGCGCACGTAAATGATTTCCGGACCATCTTCATCATCCACGTCTTCCTCGTCCCAATCATCGTCACCGATATCATGGACCGACTTGACGCCACTGCGACGCAGGGCACGCTGATCATCCAGCGCCTGCAACTGGGCACGAGCCTCGTCTTCGATGCGCTGATCCAGTTCAGCCAGCTCGGCCTTGTAGACAGGGTCGGCGGCCAGGCGATCGGCACGGTCTTCGAGGTAACGCATGATGTCGCGAGTCAGGCGCTCAGTGCCTTCTTTGGCAATGGCCGAGATCACGTAGACCGGACCGGTCCATTCCAGGCGATCAACGATCTCCTTGACGCGCTCTTCGTGCTCTTCCTCGAGGATCTGGTCGCACTTGTTCAGCACCAACCAGCGATCACGCTCAGCCAGGGACGGGCTGAACTTGGTCAGCTCGCTGACGATCACTTCAGCAGCGTCCGGTGCACTGGTGTCATCCAGCGGCGCCATGTCGACGAGGTGCAGCAGCAAACGGGTGCGGGACAAGTGCTTGAGGAAACGGATCCCCAGGCCTGCGCCGTCGGAAGCGCCTTCGATCAGGCCCGGAATGTCCGCAACCACGAAGCTTTTCCAGCGGTCGACGCTAACCACACCCAGGTTCGGCACCAGGGTAGTGAACGGGTAATCGGCGACTTTCGGCTTGGCAGCAGACACCGAGCGAATGAACGTACTTTTGCCGGCATTCGGCAGACCCAGCAGGCCCACGTCAGCCAGCACCTTCATTTCCAGCTTCAGGTCACGCTGCTCGCCTGGCTTGCCCGGCGTGGTCTGGCGTGGCGCACGGTTGGTACTGGACTTGAAACGGGTGTTGCCCAGACCGTGCCAGCCGCCATGAGCCACCAGCAGGCGCTGACCGGCTTTGGTCAGGTCACCAATGACTTCCTGGGTTGCGGAGTCGATCACGGTGGTGCCGACCGGAACCCGCAGTACCAGCTCTTCGCCTTTTTTACCGGTGCAGTCGGTGCTGCCGCCGTTGGAGCCACGCTCGGCATCAAAGTGCCGGGTGTAACGGTAGTCCACCAGGGTGTTGAGGTTTTCGTCGGCGATCATGTAGACCGAGCCGCCATCACCACCATCACCACCGTTAGGACCACCGTTTTCGATGAATTTTTCCCGACGGAAACTCATGCAACCGTTACCGCCGTCGCCAGCTTTTACTCGGATCGAAACTTCATCAACGAACTTCATAACAAAACGCCTCTCGTCGCACGGACGAGCTTAAGAAACCAAGACATAAGACTCTTGCAAAAATGAGCGCAGCGACCTCAAGCAACGACCGCAAATCCACTGCTTTCGCCCATCACAAACAGCTTTGCAAGAGACTCACCCCACAAACGAAAAAGCCCCGTCGCGAGACAGGGCTTTTCCAGCAACTACGTAATTATGCCGCGACGACTTCAGTCTTCGGGACAATGCTCACGTAACGGCGGTTGAAAGCGCCTTTTACTTCAAACTTGATCACGCCGTCGATTTTAGCGAACAGAGTGTGATCTTTACCCATGCCAACACCGTAACCGGCGTGGAATTGGGTGCCGCGCTGACGCACGATGATGTTGCCCGGAATGATAACCTGGCCGCCATACATCTTCACGCCAAGGCGTTTGGCTTCTGAGTCGCGACCGTTACGGGTACTACCACCAGCTTTTTTGTGTGCCATGAGTCAATTCTCCTAGTGAGGAATTAGGCTGAAATTAAGCCTGAATACCGGTGATTTTGATCTCGGTGTACCACTGGCGGTGGCCCATACGCTTCATGTGGTGCTTACGACGACGGAACTTGATGATGCGGACTTTATCGTGACGACCTTGGGAGATCACTTCAGCCACAACGGTAGCGCCTGCAACAACTGGAGCGCCGATGTTCACGTCATCGCCATTGGCGACCAACAGAACGCGATCAAAAGTAACGGATTCGCCAGTAGCGATTTCCAGCTTCTCGATCTTCAGGTATTCACCTGGGGCGACCTTGTATTGCTTGCCACCAGTAACAATTACTGCGTACGACATGGTATTTCTCCGATAATCCTGCTCACCCAGCGCTTTATAAGAAGAGGTATTGGCTGGCATGGCTGCATGGGATGGACGTCCCGAATGCAATTGCGTAAGGCAGGTGCTGCCCAGGAAGTTCAGGGTGCGCGATTGTACGCAAGCTATGGAGGTGTTGCAAGTAGCCGTCTATCGCGCCTTGACACTACGGGACGTGGGTCCTAGCATGCCGCGCAACCCTTCTGGAGCGACTGTCGCTGATGCAACCCCAAGCTTTCTACCGCGCGGTGGCGGACGATTTTAGCGCCGTCGACGGCATCATCAAGAAGCAGCTGACTTCTAAAGTGCCGCTGGTCTCCAAAATTGGCGACTACATTACGTCGGCCGGCGGTAAACGCCTGCGTCCTTTATTAGTGTTGCTGTGTGGCAAGGCCCTGGGCCGCGAAGGCGATGACCTGCGCCTGCTGGCCGCGACCATCGAGTTCCTGCACACCGCCACCCTGCTGCACGACGACGTGGTCGACATGTCCGGCATGCGCCGTGGTCGCGAGACGGCCAACGCGATGTGGGGCAACGCGCCGAGCGTGCTGGTGGGCGACTTCCTGTACTCGCGCTCGTTCGAAATGATGGTCGAGCTGGGCTCGATGCCGGTGATGAAGATTCTTTCACAGGCCACGCGCATCATCGCCGAAGGCGAAGTGTTGCAGCTGTCGAAGGTTCGCGACGCCAGCACCACCGAAGAAACCTACATGGAAGTGATTCGCGGCAAAACCGCGATGCTCTTCGAAGCCTCGACCCACAGCGCCGCCGCCCTGTGCGAAGCGACGCCCGAGCAGAGCGAAGCCCTGCGCACCTTCGGCGATCACCTGGGCGTGGCCTTCCAGCTCGTGGACGACCTGCTGGACTATCGCGGCGACGCCGAAACCCTGGGCAAGAACGTCGGTGACGACCTGGCCGAGGGCAAGCCGACCTTGCCACTGATCTACACCATGCGCGAAGGCACGCCGGAACAGGCCGCCCTGGTGCGCAAGGCGATCCAGAAAGGCGGGATCGAAGACCTGGAAAGCATCCGCGAAGCCGTGGAAGCCTCGGGTTCCCTCGAATACACCGCGCAACTGGCCCGTGACTACGTGGCTCGCGCGATCCAATGCCTGGAAGCCCTTCCAGCCAGCGAATACCGGGACGCCCTGGTTGAGCTGAGTGAGTTCGCGGTCGCCCGTACTCACTGATTCTGCTCTGCTCCATGTAGGAGCTGGCTTGCCTGCGATTGCATCACCGCGGTGTAACAGACAAACCGAGGTGCCTGCATCGCAGGCAAGCCAGCTCCCGCAGCGTTCTCTGGCGTTGCTGCCCCCTGCCCGGCTAAAACCCTATACAATGTGCGCTTTTTAGCCATCCTGAAACCAAAGGAGCTTTAGTGAGCACGTTGCCACCCTGCCCGAAATGCAATTCCGAATACACCTACGAAGATGGCGCCCAGCTGATTTGCCCGGAATGCGCCCATGAGTGGGCCGTCGGCGCCGAAGCCGAGGCGGCCAGCGATGAATCCGTGAAGAAAGACTCTGTGGGCAACGTCCTGCAGGACGGCGACACCATCACCGTGATCAAGGACCTCAAGGTCAAGGGCACGTCCCTGGTGGTCAAGGTCGGCACCAAGGTCAAGAACATCCGCCTGTGCGATGGCGACCACGATATCGACTGCAAGATCGACGGTATCGGCCCGATGAAACTCAAGTCCGAGTTCGTCCGCAAGGTCTGAATATGCTGCCTCCATCCCGTGCCCTGCACGGGATGGCGCTTCACCCTCCCCGCGTCACTTCCGCGCTGGCGGCAAAAGGCCAGGCCTTTTGATCAAAAACAATATCCACACAGAAAAGTCCGGAAATGGCCAATAGGGACTTGCTATTCTACGAATAAGAATTATTCTCATTGAAACCCATCAAGGAGATACTTCCCATGACTTATTTGATCGATGCCTGGCTGGACCGTCCACACCCTTACCTGCGAATCCTCCATCGGGAAACCGGGGAAGTCTGCGCGGTGCTGGAAGAAGAGGCGTTAAGCGAACTGCAGGATCAGGGCGACCTGGACGTCAATGGCCTGAGTTCCAGTGAGCCCGGGGTGCTGAAGGAAGTGGTGAGAAATCTGTTTCTGTTCTGCTATGCCCGAGCGTTGCGCCCGGTGACGGATCTCAATGGCAAGTTTCATCCATGAGCAACCGCGCAAAACACTGCAGGAGCGAGCAGGCTCGCTCCTGCAGGTAAGGTCTTACAGAACGTCGAGCAGCTCGACGTCAAACACCAGAACGCTGTGCGGCGGGATGCTGCCAACGCCTTGAGCGCCGTAAGCCAGTTCGCTCGGCACGTACAGGCGCCATTTGCTGCCGGCATTCATCAGTTGCAGCGCTTCGGTCCAGCCGGCGATCACTCCGCCAACCGGGAATTCCGCAGGCTGGCCGCGCTCGTAGGAGCTGTCGAACACAGTGCCGTCGATCAGGGTGCCGTGGTAGTGAGTACGCACCTGGTCTTCACGGGTCGGCTTGGCGCCGCTACCTGCAGTCAGCACTTCAAATTGCAGGCCGGAAGCCAGGGTGGTGATGCCGTCACGCTTGGCGTTTTCAGCCAGGAAAGCCAGGCCTTCGCCAGCAGCAGCTTCAGCCTTTGCAGCGGCTTCGGCTTGCATGATTTCGCGGATGACCTTGAAGCTGGCGGCCATTTGCTCCTGGTCCACACGGCTAGGCTTGCCGGCAAAAGCGTCGGTCAGGCCAGCCAGGATCGCGTCCAGGCTCACGCCCGGTGGCGGGTTGTCGCGCAGCTGGTCGCCCAACTGACGGCCAATGCCGTAGCTCACGCGGGTTTCGTCGGTGGACAGATTAACTTCGGACATAGAAAGGCTCCGCTGTAGGACGACACAGGTGCCGTCCAAACTAAAAGGGCGAGCAGACTAGCACACAAGCCACGCCCTTGATGAGCCCCGCGCAGGAGAGCGCCAGGGGCTGATTAATGCTTGGTAACCTTGTCCAGGTAGCCCATGGCAAACGCCGACACCACGAAGGTCATGTGAATGATCACGTACCATTTCAGGTGCTCGGGATCGACGTTCTTGGCGTCCATGAACACCCGCAGCAGATGGATCGACGAAATCGCTACGATGGACGCCGCGACCTTCATCTTCAGCGACGAGGAGTCCATGGTCCCCAGCCAGTTGAGCTTCTCCTTGCTTTCGTCGATGTCCAGCTGGGAGACGAAGTTCTCGTAGCCGCTGATCATCACCATCACCAGCAGGCCGCCCACCAGGGCCATGTCGATCAACGACAGCAGCACCAGGATCACATCCGACTCGCTCATGGTGAACACGATGGGAATCACATGAAACACTTCCTGGAAGAACTTCAGGCCCAGCGCCAGCAGCCCCAGGGACAGCCCGAAATAGATCGGCGCCAACAGCCAGCGTGAGGCATACATTGCATTTTCGATAAAGCGTTCCATTGAATCTCACACAGCTTGGCTAAAAATGGCGGCGAGTATACCAGCCGCACCCAAACCCCAGAAACCGTCGAGAAAACTGATCTGTACGGCATCTGTTAAGGAATTTTTCTGCTAGTGTCGAGCTCATCAACTCGGCTCGATGATGTCGGACAGGAAAACTCAGATAATGGATGTGCGATCCCCTTTGGCCAGCCTTGGCCTGTGTGCGGCGTTGCTGATGGGCAGCGGTTGTTCCCCAAGCGATGAACACAAGCAAGCCAGTCTCGAAGAGAAAACCGCCAAGTTCGAACAATCCCTGGACGCCATCCAGGACCCCAAGCTCAAGGACGCCGTGTCCGAGCTCGGAGGCTCGCTGCTGTTGCTGGAACGGGCGCGCGCCAAGCTCGCCACCAAGCCCATCGAGGCCGAGTACAGCGAAGACGCCCTGGCGCTGCTCAAGCATTACCCTACGCCGCAGGCCCTGGTCGATACCTACATCAATGGCCTGTTTGTCCTGCGCAAGGCGTCCCATTCGGACTACCTGACGGACCTGCAGCCGATCTTCCCGTTCAACTTCAACATGCCCGACCAGTTCCCCTTCCCACACGGCCTGGAATGGCAGTCGGTGACCCTGAGCAACAACAAGGTCATCCCGTTCCAGCCGGAATGGTCGGAAACCGACCCGGGCATCCAGTTGAGCCCCACCAGTTCCAACCTGACCAACCCCGATGACCTGACGGTGACCTACCCGTTCGTCGAAGGCGTCGAGACGGAGAACAAAAGCCAGCCGCAGCCCGTCACCCTCAAGGGCAAGGTGGAAGTGATTGCCCCGCGTAAAGTCTTCACCTTCGACTTGTCGAAAAAGGACGTGGGCCGCAAGCGCACCGAAGAAAACGTCACGGTCACCCTGCTGGCCCTGGAAAAGAACTACGCCGAGATCGAACTGACCAACAGCGCCCCGCTGGCGCCGGAAGTCGCGGACGAATCGCCGAACCCGTTGCTGGTGCAGGCTCGTGACACCACCGGGCAATTTCTCTCGCGCTCGGGCTCGATCAACGAAAACGCCGCGCAACTGGCGTTCTACGAGAAGCAACTGGCCGAAATGCAGAAGCAGAAGGCCTGGTCCGACGCCTTCGAGAAACAGCTGGAAGACGAGCAGAAAGCCTTCGAGCTCAAGCAGAACAGCCACTACACCAAGGTGTACTTCAATGGCCTGATCGACAATGTGCAAGTCAGCGTGCTCGACTTTTCCCAGGCCACGGTGACCCGCAAGGACCTGGACCTGCCCGTACGGCGCTTCGACAAGAACAGCCTGGAAAAAACCGTACAGCCGTTGCCGATGCCCGTCACCGTGTATGACGACCAGGCCGCGGATTGGCTCAAGGACGCCACCCTGTCCGAAGACCAACTGAAGAAAAGCGTCACCATCAACCAGTCGGTGGATGACGCCAGTGCGGCGCACGTTGAGTTCGATCACCCATACACCTTCAACGACGACCTGCTGGGCGAGGACCGCGGCGGCGGCGATGCCCCGGTGACGTTCCTCACCGCCAACGACGAAGGCAAGCTTGGCGAGCCGATCGAACTGCCCGCCGAAGCCTACGAGGTCGACCCCGGGCGCGGCACCATCACCTATGACTTGAACCTGTTTCCTGAAAACCCGGGGTTTGCCGTCGGATCGATGCCGCTGTTCCTGGCGACCATCGAGAAAGGCAGCCTCACTGCCGGGCAACTGCCCAAGGGCCTGGAGCTGAAGGACAACGCGCTGATTGTCGACCAGAAGCTGTTTCCCTCTGACAGCTGGCGGTTCTATGCCAAGGACGCCAGCGGCAACTACCTGAAGGAAATTCTCGGCGTCAGCCACCGCGCCGAGGAATACGGCACGGCGCTGTTCGACGTGCATTACTTCTACGGCCAGCCGACTACATTGGAAACCTACCAGCGCACCGGCCTGGACACGGTGCAGTATGGGTTTGAGGTGAAGCTGGACAAACCCGAGGCGGCCCCTGCCCCCAAGCCATAGCCCCTCCCCCGTAGCAGCTGTCGAGCGCCAGCTGCTACGGGGGGAGTGCGGTCAGCGGATATCGCTTAGCACCGTCTGCCGCCCACCGTTGAGTTGTCGCAAGTGCGCCTGCAGGTGCAGGCACCAGATCTGCGGGTCGTCAGCCAGCTCGTAGCCGTGCAGGGTCAGGCTTTCAACAATCGAATCGAGGATGGTTTGTGCCACGAAAGGTCCGTGGAACGGGCCTTGGGACTTGATGGTGGAGGGTTGTTCGCCGGTCATTCCGGCGGCAAACAACAAGGTCCACATCCCGGTATCCCCCGCGAGAGGGCGAATGGAACATTCGATACGGGTGACCAGGCCCAGGCACTGGCGGGTGAGGCAGAGGTTGCGCGACATGGCGGCGACCCTCGGTAGATCCGGTATTCAGCCTCGCAAGGCAAGACTGTTTCTATCCAGCGACTCCTGTGGCTATCCCTTGAGCTGAGAATAGAAGAAACCCGGTACAAACCAAGGCTGGGGGACCAACGGACGACTGCCGTCACGACGGCGTCAAAAATATGCCGAAGGGACCTGGAACCAGGCCCCTTCGGCATTGATTACACCGGCTTGGTCTCAGCCAGTGCTTCCTGCGCCAACTCCTTCTCGGCTTCCTTCAGGTCATCTTCACTGATCATCTCGGCGATCGCCCGCAGACGCTCCACCACCCGCGCATTGACGCTGCCTTCGGGGAATTGCCCCTCTTCGTCGGGCGAACCCGCAGGCTCACCCACCAGCAGGCTCAAGGCCTCGTCGGCCTGACGCACGGCATAGACGTGGAATTGCCCCTGCCGCACGGCCTGCAACACCTTCTCATCGAGCATCAGTGTCGCGACGTTGGCCTGGGGAATGATCGCCCCCTGCTCGCCGGTCAGCCCGCGGGCCTCGCAAAGACGGAAGAAACCTTCGATCTTCTCGTTGACCCCGCCGACCGCCTGCACCTCACCAAACTGGTTGATCGAGCCGGTGATGGCAAAGCACTGCTTGAGCGGCGTCTTCGACAGGGCCGAGATCAAGGTGCAGGCTTCGCCCAGGGACGCGCTGTCGCCGTCGACATAGCCGTAGGACTGCTCAAGGGCGATACTCGCCGATATCGCCAACGGGAATTCCTGGGCATAACGGCTGCCCAGGTAACCGGTGAGGATCATCACGCCCTTGGAGTGAATCGGCTGGCCGAGGTTAACTTCACGCTCGATATCGACGATGCCGCTGCCGCCCGGGTACACCGTGGCAGAAATCCGCGCCGGCACACCAAACGCCGAGTCACCCACCTCCAGCACCGTCAGCCCGTTGCACTTGCCCACCGCCGCGCCGGCGGTGTCAATCAGGATCACCCCGGCGAGCATGTCGTCGAGAATCCGCGCCGACACCCGCCCGGTGCGCGTGGCCTTGGCCTTGAGTGCGCGCTCGATGTGCCCGGAGTCGGTGCGCTCATCACCGGCCAGGTGACGAATGAAGTCCGCCTCGCTGACCAGCTGGAACAAATCACCGATACGCGCCGACAAGCGGCCCTGGTTCTCCGCCAACCGCGCGCTGTAGGTCGCCAGCCGCGCCACCGCATCGGAGGTCAACGGCGCCATGCCTTCTTCCGAGGTGCGGGTTTTCAGCAACTGGGCGAACTGCTCCAGGCTTTCATCCACCATCGGGATGTCTTCGTCAAAATCCACCAGTACCCGGAACATCTCCTGGAAGTCCGGATCCGCGTCCTGCAACGCGTAGTACAACTGGCGGGAGCCGATGATGATCACCTTGAGCTGCAACGGGATCACTTGCGGGTTGAGGGTCACCGTGGCCAGGCGGCCCAGTTCGCCCAGCGGTGATTCCATCTTCAGCTTGCGCGATTGCAAGGCACGCTTGAGGGCGTCCCATACAAACGGCTCGCTGAGCATCTTCTCGGCTTCAAGGATCAGGAAACCACCGTTGGCACGGTGCAGCGCACCCGGGCGCAATTGGCGATAGGTGGTGTAGAGCGCGCCCTGGTCGGTGCTGTATTCAATACGACCGAACAGGTTGTCGTAGGTCGGATGCGGCTCGAAGACCACCGGGGCGCCACCGTTGATCGGATGCCCCACCACCAGGCTCGGGCAGTACTGTTCTTCCAGCAACTTGCGGGCCTGGGCGTCGGTTTTCGCATCGTCCACCAGTTGCTCGACCACGGTTTTCAGCAGGTAGACCTGCATCGCCTGCAAGTAGCCGCAGACGGCCGCGTTCTCCGCATATTTTTCGGACAACGGCGCCAGCAGTGGCTGCAAGGCCAGCGTGATGGTTTCTTCGTTGAACTGGCGCATCTGGTTATTGGACTCGCGCTTCCACTGGGGCAGGCTGGCGAGTTCTTCGTTGAGGCGTTCTTCCAGTTCGGAAATATCGGTGTGGAAACGCTCGCGGTCGGCTTCGGGCAACTGCGAGAACTCGGCCTCGTCCAGGGCCTTGCCGTCGAGCATCGGGGTAAACGCAATGTTGGTGCTGTCACGGTACAGCGCCACGTCTTTTTCCAGGGCCAGGCGCTCGATGACGTCCAGGGCACGGTCGTAACGCTGGTTGAAGGCACGGTCGATGGCGCTTTTGCGCTGTTGATACGTCGGGTGTTCAAACACCGCCGGGAAGGTCGCGACCAGGTTGTCGATCAGGCCGTTGATATCGGAGATGAACGCGGCAGCACCGCCCGCAGGCAGTTCCAGCGCGCGGGGTTCGCGAGGCTCATCGAAATTATTGACGTAGACCCAGTCGGCCGGGGTCTGCAGGCGCTTGCCTTCGGCCTTGAGGTAGCGTTTGACGAACGAAAAGCGCCCGGTACCGGGCTCGCCCATCACAAATACGTTGTAACCGGGGCGTGGCATGGCCACACCGAACTGCAAGGCTTCGACCGCACGTTCCTGGCCAAGCACACCGCGAAAGGGCTCCAAATCATTGGTGGTCGAGAAGCTGAACTGTTCAGCGGAAAAAGGACGAGTCAGCGCTTCGGGCGCTAGACGCAAGCTGGCAGCAACAGGATCAGGCATCGGGCTTCCTTACATCAGGCGGGGCAGATGACGGCATTCTGGCGCCGGGTTGGGCCGGCTGGCAAGGACGGCTTGGGGAAAGCATAGACCCGTGTTCGGGGCTGTAAAAAAACCGAGTGTTTCCGGCTTGTTTCATAAAAAGTCACGGAACCCTTGGATCATGCCTAAACTCCAACCTGCTGCGGGTTGGACTAATAACCGACCCCTAGGGTGCTGTCAGGCACCTGAACCCTTGTCCATTGGTTTGCACACAAAGAGAACAAAGCTATGAAACGGATCCTTCTCGGTACTCTCTTCACCGTCGTCTCCCTCAATGCAATGGCAGAAGCGCCAGGTGGCCCGAACTGCGGTTGGGGCAACATGTTGTTCGAAGGCCAACGCGGCACTCCGGCTCACTTCCTGGCCTCCACCACCAACGGTACCTCGGGTAACGCCACGTTCGGCATGACCTCGGGCACCAACGGCTGCAGCACCAACAGCGCACTGACCTACGGTGGCAAATCGTGGATTGCCATGAATGGCATGATGAACGAGCTGTCCGAAGACATGGCCAAGGGTAACGGCGAAGCGCTGACTACCTACGCTGTAGTACTGGGCGTTGCTCCTGAAGATCGCGAGCACTTTGCCGCTGTGACTCACGAGCACTTCCAGCAAATCTTCAGCAAGGCTGACGTAACCGCTGATGACGTGCACAACAACACCCTGGCTGTACTGAAAAGCGACACCCGTCTGGCGAAATACGCTACCCAGGCTTAAGCTCGACCCGCCCGTGCCTTTCGAGGCACGGGTTTTATTATTTTTGGACCTGCCTCCCCTTTGGGTCTTTTTATCTCGACTTAAGTTGCCCACATGCTCAAACGCCTTGCCTACCTGGCACTCTTCGCCTGCGCCCCGCTGTATGCGGCGCCGCACCTTGATGATCAACGTTTGCAGCAACTGGCCAACGACCCGTTCTGGCTTTCGCTGGGGCACTACGAATCCGGCAAGTTCAAAGGCTGGCGCAGCTATGTCAGCGACAAGAAATTCTTCCTCGCCCCCGATGGCGCCCACCATCCGGACCAGGAGCTGAAGGCCACTGTCGAGGCGCTGTATGCCCCGGCCAGCCTCGGCGAAAAGCACGCCCAATGCGTTTACCCGGCACGTACACGCTGGCTCAAGGACCAGTTGCACCTGACGGACTTGCCGACGCTGGACTGCAAGGAGTTCAAGCAATGGTTCAAGGACGTCGCCCCCCACAGCGCGGTGATGATCTTCCCGGCGGCCTACCTCAACAGCCCGTCATCAATGTTCGGCCATACCCTGCTGCGCATCGACCAGGCTGACGTGCAGAGCAACAACACCGCCCTGCTCAGCTACGCGATCAACTTCGGTGCCTATATCGAAGGCTCGGACAACAGCATCCTCTACGCCTGGAAGGGCCTGATGGGCGGCTACCCGGGCCTGTTCGCGCTGGTGCCCTACCAGGAAAAACTCTCGGAATACCGTAGCCTGGAGAACCGCGACCTGTGGGAATACCGCCTGAACCTGACCCAGGTCGAGACCGAGCGCATGGTCGAGCACGTGTGGGAACTCAAGCAGATCCAGTTCGACTACTTCTTCTTCGACGAAAACTGCTCCTATCGCCTGCTGGAACTGCTGCAAGTGGCCCGCCCAAGCCTGCGGTTGACCGAACAATTCCCGCTGACCGCGATCCCTACCGACACGGTAAAAGCCGTGAAAGAAGCCGGCCTGGTGGAGAAAATCGATTACCGCCCTTCCCGTGAACGGGAGCTGCTGGAACGCGCCAAGCCGCTGGACAGCGACGAGCAGCAATGGGTGCTGAAGATCAGCGACGACCAGAAACAACTGCAGGACCCGGCGTTCAAGGCCATCGCCAAAGACCGCCAGGCCCTGATCATCGACGCCGCCTACCGCCTTGGCCGCTACCGCGCCAACGGCCTGGAGCGCGACACCGAACGCTCCCAGCGCAGCTTCGAACTGCTGCGGGCGATCAACCAGAACCCGGCGCCGGATCTGAAGATCGAACGCCCCGGCCTGCCCGAAGACGGCCACGAATCCCGCACCTGGCAAGCCGGCATCGGCACCCGGGGCGACAAGGCTTTCGGCGAATACGGCCTGCGCATGGCCTACCACGACCTGAACGACAACGCCGAAGGCTTCCCCTTGGGCGCGCAGATTGAAATCCTGCAAATGAAACTGCGCCAGTACGAAGGCAACCACTGGCAATTGCAGCAACTGGATCTGGCAACCATCCGCTCACTGACCCCACGCAACGAGCTGCTGCAGCCGTGGTCGTGGCAAGTCACCGGCGGCCTGGAGCGCGTACCGGGCAAGCATGACGACGAGACACTCGTCAGCCACGTCAACGGTGGCGCGGGCGGCACCTGGCAACTGCGCGACGACATGCTTGGCTTCGCCCTCGGCACCGTGCGCGTGGAGCACAACAGCGACTTCGGTGAAGCCATCTCCCCGGCTGCCGGGTTCAATACAGGTGTGTTGTGGCGCAACCCGCTGGGCAACCTGAGCCTGGAAGCCAAGGGTGACTTCTTCACCAATGGCGAGGTGCGGCGCAGTATCAGCCTGAATCAACAGTGGGAATTGTCGCGCAACCTGGGGCTGAGACTGAGTGCGCAGCGGGAATACAGCCACCTCGCGACACCGGTGAACGAAGTGATGCTGGAAGTGAAGTGGTATCACTATTAATCCCTGAGCCGTAGATCGTTCCCACGCTCCGCGTGGGAATGCATCCTGTGACGCTCTGCGTCACGACCTTTAAAAGCGGACGCAGAGCGTCCAGAGCGGCATGCCCACGCAGAGCGTGGGAACGATCTCTAATTAGTCCATAAGGAGCTTGCTCCCGCGGGGCTGCGCAGCAGCCCCAAAACCAGACACCTCACCCTCTCTGGAATATCTCAATACCCTGAACAGGGGCCGCTTCGCGCCCCAGCGGGAGCAAGCTCCCTCGCCACAGGGCGCGCGTGATCGCCCGAAGCCGCAGCGTCACACGGATTTCTCACATCCGTTTCACATACCCCGAACGAATCCACTCCTACACTTCCCCCATCAGCCGTTCAACGGCCAGGGAGCAAGCGATGTGGCGGTACGCTGTAGTGCTGGGCCTGTTGGCCCTGCTGTCGGGTTGCCAATCAACCCATGAGGATTTGCTGGCCAAGGGTTATCCACCCGCCTTCGCCGATGGCTATGACGACGGTTGCAGCAGCGGCCGCCAGGCCGCCGGGGTGATCACCGGGGAATTTCGCAAGAACGTCCCGCGCTACCTGAAAGACCGCACCTACGCCGAAGGCTGGGATGATGGCTTTCGCCAATGCAAGGCCATGCGCGAGAACGAAGACCTGAACGACTACAAGAATCGCCACTGGGACGACCGCGAACGCGCCTGGCAACAGGAAAAAGACCGCGACGCTGCCAGGGCCTTTCGCTCGCAATAGGTCGCTTCCAGACATCCAGCGAAACTTAACCCCTGCGACCATGGCCCAAACTCCATAGCAGGAGAACGTCATGAGTCGAGCTTTCGTCAACGAAGACAGCGCCGCTGCCCAGGCCAGCCAACCGGTGGAACGCCAGGTCAGCGCGCAACCCAATCACCTCACTGCCCGCGGACTTGCACAATTGCAGGCCAGGGTCGCGCAGTTGCAGCATGAGCACAGCGAAGAATCCGCCAAGGGCGAGCAGGCCGATAAACAGCGCCAGGCCGACCTTGAGCGGGATTTGCGTTACTTCAACCAGCGCCTGCAAAGCGCACAGGTGGTGGCGCCGGCAACCTCCACCGACAAGGTGCAAATCGGCAGCTGGGTGACCTTTGCCAACGAACAGGACGAAGAGCAGCGCATTCAGTTAGTGGGCGAAGACCAGGCCGACGCCACGGTGGGCCTGATCAACTGGGGTTCGCCCCTGGGCCGCGCGCTGCTGGGTGCACAGGTGGGCGACGAGGTGCTGTGGAGGCGCCCCGTCGGTGATCAGTTGATCGAAATCCTGCGCATCGAACCCGAGGGTTAAACGATGCCCTGGGCCAGCATTGCATCCGCAACCTTCACGAAGCCTGCAATGTTGGCGCCCTTCACGTAGTTGACCCGGCCGTTCTCTTCGCCGTAGTGCACGCACGCATGGTGGATCGACTGCATGATGTTGTGCAGCTTGCTGTCCACTTCACCGGCGGTCCACAGCAGGCGCATGGCGTTCTGCGACATCTCCAGCCCGCTCACCGCCACCCCGCCGGCATTGGACGCCTTGCCTGGCGCGAACAGGATGCCGGCCTCGATAAAGATATCCACCGCCTCCAGGGTGGTCGGCATGTTGGCGCCTTCGGCCACGCAGACGCAGCCATTGCGCAACAGGGTGCGCGCCGCTTCGGCGTCCAGTTCATTCTGAGTGGCGCAGGGCAACGCGATGTCGCAGGCCAGCTCCCATGGTGCTTTGCCGGCGCGGAATTCCAGGCCAAAACGCGATGCCAGCTCGCTGATGCGCCCGCGCTGTACGTTTTTCAGTTCAAGCAGTGCCGACCATTGTTCTTCGGTCAAACCGCTTTCGCAGTACAGAGTGCCTTCGGAGTCGGACAAGGAAATCACCTTGCCGCCCAGGTCCATGACCTTGCGCGCCGCGTACTGGGCGACGTTGCCGGAGCCGGAGATGGCCACGCGCTTGCCTTCGACCCGCTCGCCGTTGCGCTTGAGCATTTCTTCAGCGAAGTACACGCAGCCAAAACCGGTGGCCTCCGGGCGAATCAGGCTGCCGCCGTAGCTCATGCCCTTGCCGGTCAGCACCGAGGTGAACTGGTTGCTCAGGCGCTTGTACTGGCCGAACAGGAAGCCGATCTCCCGGGCGCCCACGCCAATATCACCGGCGGGCACATCCACGTCCGAGCCGATATGGCGATACAGCTCGCTCATGAACGCCTGGCAGAAACGCATCACCTCGGCGTCGCTCTTGCCTTTGGGATCGAAGTCCGAGCCGCCCTTGCCGCCGCCCATGGGCAGCGAGGTCAGGGAGTTCTTGAAGGTTTGTTCGAAGGCGAGAAATTTCAGCACGCCCAGGTTCACCGACGGGTGGAAGCGCAGGCCTCCTTTGTAGGGGCCTATGGCGCTGTTCATCTGGATCCGGAACCCGCGGTTGACCCGTACTTTGCCTTGGTCATCTTCCCACGACACCCGGAACACAATCGCACGCTCCGGCTCGCAGATGCGCTCCAGGATGCCCGAGTTCAGGTAGTGGGGATTGGCTTCAAGAAACGGCCACAAACTGCGCAGGACTTCTTCCACGGCCTGGTGGAATTCCGGCTGGTCGGGGTCGCGTTTCTTGAGGCGGGCAAGGAAGGATTCAACGGATTCGATCATGAAAAGTCTCGGCAAATTTATTGTCGTTAAAGGAGATTTGTCCCGGACTTTATCAATTCATGTCGCACCGCGACAGGGCAAAATGTCGCTTTTGTGAATTTAAATGGTGCATTAGATATAAATACAGGCGTTTTTTGCACCTTAATGAGGATTTCAATCCAGGCCTTGCACCAACAGTTAATCCGCTATCACAGGCAAGCCAGCTCCTACATTTGATCCAGTACATCCATGACAATGCGGTCAACTGTGGGAGCTGGCTTGCCTGCGATGCAGACGACGCGGTCCACCTGAAAACACGCAAAAAAAAGCGGAACCCGAAGGCTCCGCTTGTTCAAACCACCAACCCGAATCAGGCCAGTTTCTTGTGCCGTACACGATGCGGCTGGGCAGCAGCTTCGCCGAGGCGTTTCTTGCGATCGGCTTCGTATTCGGTGTAGTTGCCTTCGAAGAACACCGCCTGGGAGTCGTCTTCGTACGCCAGGATGTGAGTGGCCACGCGGTCAAGGAACCACCGATCGTGAGAGATCACAATGGCGGCGCCCGGGAAGTCCAGCAGGGCTTCTTCCAGGGAACGCAGGGTTTCAACGTCGAGGTCGTTGGACGGTTCGTCGAGCAGCAATACGTTGCCGCCTTCTTTCAGGGTCAGGGCCAGGTGCAAGCGACCGCGCTCACCACCGGACAGGTCCTTGACGAACTTCTGCTGGTCGCCGCCCTTGAAGTTGAAGCGACCCACGTAGGTGCGCGACGGGATTTCGTAGTTGCCGATACGGATCTGGTCGGAACCGTCGGAAATCTGCTGGAACACCGTCTTGCTGCCGTCGAGGTCGTCGCGGCTCTGGTCAACGCAAGCCAGCTGCACGGTTTCGCCGACTTCGATGGTGCCCGAGTCCGGTTGCTCCTTGCCCATCAGCATGCGGAACAGTGTGGATTTACCCGCACCGTTACCGCCGATCACGCCAACGATGGCGCCTTTTGGCATGGAGAACGACAGGTTGTCGATCAACACGCGGTCGCCGTAGCCCTTGCAGACGTTCTTGAACTCGATGACCTTGTCACCCAGGCGCGGACCGGCCGGGATGTAGATTTCGTTGGTCTCGGAACGCTTCTGGAATTCCTGGGACTGCATCTCTTCGAAACGCGCCAGACGGGCCTTGGATTTCGACTGACGCGCCTTGGCGCCTTTACGCACCCATTCCAGCTCGTCTTTCATGGCCTTTTCATGGGCCGACTGTTGCTTGGATTCGGCGGCCAGACGGTCGGACTTGGCTTCCAGCCAACCGGAGTAGTTGCCCTCGTAAGGGATACCGGCGCCACGGTCGAGCTCGAGGATCCAGCCAGCAACGTTGTCCAGGAAGTACCGGTCGTGCGTGATCGCAACCACGGTGCCCGGGAAGTCGTGCAGGAAATGCTCCAGCCAGGCGACGGAATCGGCGTCCAGGTGGTTGGTCGGTTCGTCGAGCAGCAGCATGTCGGGGGCCGACAGCAGCAGGCGGCACAGGGCCACACGACGCTTTTCACCACCGGACAGGTGTTCAACCTTGGCGTCCCACGCCGGCAGGCGCAGCGCGTCGGCGGCGACTTCCAGCTGGCGGTCCAGGTTGTGACCGTCGGCGGCTTGCAGGATGGCTTCGAGCTTGGCCTGTTCTGCCGCCAGTTTGTCGAAGTCGGCGTCTTCTTCAGCGTAGGCCGCGTAGACCTCGTCCAGGCGGGCCTGGGCGTTCTTGATCACGCTGACCGCTTCCTCGACCACTTCACGCACGGTCTTGGTCGGGTCCAGGATAGGTTCCTGTGGCAGGTAGCCGATGTTCAGGTCGGGCATCGGGCGGGCTTCGCCGTCGAACTCGGTGTCGACGCCGGCCATGATTTTCAACAGGGTGGATTTACCCGAACCGTTGAGGCCGAGCACGCCGATCTTGGCGCCCGGGAAGAAGGACAGAGAAATGTTTTTCAGGATTTCCCGCTTCGGCGGAACAACTTTTCCCAGCCGATGCATGGTGAAGACGTATTGAGCCATGGTGAACCTAGCGTCAGTGACTGATGAATTAAGCGGGCGAAACCCGTGCCAGGCCATGCGCCGCGCGGGCCGTTGATGTCTATCAATGCCTGCGTGCGGTAGATGCCTGATTGTCTGGGGCTGGAACGCCCTCGCGTAACCGGCAAAGCTACCTGAATGCGGGTGGGCAGTCCAGCCAGGCGGGGCTGGCACTTTGCCACAACACAAGGCATGCTAGCCGCCCTCCGGGCGTCCGGCTTATAGTGCACGTCGCGCGCCAGTCCAGCCAAACCGCAGGATCACAGTTTGTCCAACGTAACGCCGCCAACTCCCCTGCGCGCCGCTCATATAGCGCCGGGAGCGCCCCTGCACGGAACCCTGAAGGGCGCATTGGCGACGCTGGTCCTGTTGCTGCTCGCATTATTGTTCTGGCAACTGCTGGACCAGTTGCAGCAAAACCAGAAAAACCAGCAGCAATACACCATCGACTACAGCGCCGACCTGGCCGAACAGATCAGCCTGAACATGGCCCTCAGTGCGCAGATCGCGCTGAACCTGCTGCCGATCGTCGAACCGCCGCGGGACGCCGAACAGCAACAAATCCTGATGCGCACCTTGCAACGCTCCTTGCCGGAGTTGCGCAGCGTCGCCCTGCTCGCCCCCAGCGGCGCGATGATCAGTGACAGCGCCAGCGACAGCCAGGACAGCGCCTGGCTCGAAGAACTGGTCAAGCGCAGCCACGCCCAGTCCTATTACCTGAGCAACAACAACGACGGCACCGTCATCTACCTGCTGCTGCACCAGCCCAGCGGCGGCACCAAGATGTACTGGGCCTTGCGCCTGGCCCCCAATTACCTGGCCAACCTGACCCGCCAGGACGGCCAGGGCCAGCGCCCGATGTGGGTCATCGAAAACCGCCTGAACCACCGGGTGGTCAGCCGTGACAGCGGGATGCCGGCCCAATGGGCCACCGCGTTGACCCCGGACGAGTTGAACAAAAGTGTACTGGTCACGCCCCTGAGCAAGAGCGACTGGCAACTGCGCGGCCTGTTCGACCGCGCCGCCGTGCTGGAGCAACTGCTGCCAGCCTTTATCGGCAAATGCCTGTTGGGCCTGGCCTTCTCGCTGATCCCGGTGATCGTGCTGCTGAACATGCGCCGCCGCCAGCGCCAGGTGCACGAGGGGCGCCGGCGCTACCAGGATATTTTCGAAGGCACCGGCGTGGCGCTGTGCGTGCTCGACCTGTCGGGCCTGCGCGCGTTCTTCGATAGAGCCCGACTGCAAACCCGCGAGCAGTTGCAACAGTTGCTGCAAGACAACCCGGAACAGCGCCAGCAACTGCTCAAGGAACTGCGCATCACCGAGGTCAACCAGGTGGCGGTGCGCTTGCTGAATGTTGCCTCTTGCGAGCAGGCCTGGGAACGCCTGATCGACGCCTGCCCGTCGAGCCCGACCGCCATCGGCAACCAGGTGATCGACGCGGTGCTGACCCAGCAGAAGCAGCTTGAACTGGAAATCCAGCTCAGCGATATCGAAGGCAACGACCAATACCTGTGGCTGGTGATGCGCCTGCCGGAACAGCAGGACGACTTCAAGGCCGTGATCCTGAGCATCAGCGACATCACCAGCCGCAAGCTGATCGAGTTGTCACTGGTGGAGCGCGAGAGTTTCTGGTCGGACGTGGTGCGCACCGTGCCCGATCACCTGTATGTGCAGGACGTGATCAGCCAGCGGATGATTTTCAGCAACCACCACCTGGGCCACACCCTGGGCTACAACAAGCCCGAGCTGCAGCAGATGGGCGAGTACTTCTGGGAGATCCTGCTGCACCCCGAAGACGCCGAGCGCTACCACGACCTGCGCCTGCAACAGCGCCAGGCCGGCTACCTGAGCCAGTTGCAGTGCCAGTTGCGCTTTCGCCACCGCAACAACCAATGGCGGCGCTTCGACATCCGCGAACAGGCCCTGGCCCGTGACAAGACTGACCAGGTGACGCGCATCATCGGCGTCGCCAAGGACATCACCGACCAGATCGAAGCCAGTGAATCCCTGCGTGACAGCGAACAGCGCTACCGCATGCTGGCGGAAAGCATCAGCGACGTAATCTTCTCCACCGACAGCAAGCTGGCCCTAAACTACGTCAGCCCTTCGGTGAACGCGGTGCTGGGCTATGACGTCGACTGGATCTTCGAAAACGGCTGGCAATCGACCATCGCCAACCCGCAGCAACTGACCGGTATCTACTCCCTGGTGGAGCAAGTCAGCCGAGCCCTGGACCAACCCGAATCCCTCGCGGCCTTGCGCAACGACGTGCAGACCCAGCTGTTCCTGTTCGACTGCCTGCGGGCCGACGGGCGCAAGATCCCCATCGAACTGCGCCTGGTGCTGGTGTGGGACGAACACGGCGCGTTCGAGGGCATCCTTGGCGTGGGTCGCGATATCAGCCAGCAGCGCCGTGCGGAAAAAGACCTGCGCATGGCGGCCACGGTATTCGAACACTCCACCTCGGCGATCCTGATCACCGACCCGGCCGGCTACATCGTGCAGGCCAACGAGGCGTTCAGCCGGGTCAGCGGTTATGCGGTGGCGGACGTGCTCGACCAGTTGCCGAACATGCTCACCGTCGACGAACAGCAGGAAGCCCACCTGCGCTACGTGCTCAAGCAATTGCACCAGCACAGCACCTGGGAAGGCGAAGTGTGGCTCAAGCGCCGCAACGGCGAGCATTACCCGGCCTGGGTCGGAATTACTGCCGTGTTCGATGACGAAGGCGACCTGGCCAGCTACGTGTGCTTCTTCAGCGACATCAGCGAACGCAAGGCCAGCGAGCAGCGCATCCACCGCCTGGCCTACTACGACGCCCTGACCCACCTGCCCAACCGCACGCTGTTCCAGGACCGCCTGCACACCGCGCTGCAATCGGCGGAACGGCAGAAGTCGTGGGTGGTGTTGATGTTCCTCGACCTCGACCGCTTCAAGCCGATCAACGACTCCCTGGGCCACGCCGCCGGCGACCGCATGCTCAAGGAAATGGCCACCCGCCTGCTGGGCTGCGTCGCCGAAGACGACACCGTGGCGCGCATGGGTGGCGACGAGTTCACCTTGCTGCTGCAACCGCGGGTCAACCGTGAGATGGCGCTGAACCGGGCGATTCACGTGGCCGAGCAGATTCTGGCCAGCCTGGTGAAGCCGTTTGTGCTGGAGGGCCGCGAGTTCTTCGTCACCGCCAGTATCGGCATCGCCCTGAGCCCGCAGGACGGCAACGAACTCAGCCAGTTGATGAAAAACGCCGACACGGCGATGTACCACGCCAAGGAGCGGGGCAAGAACAACTTCCAGTTCTACCAGGCCGACATGAACGCCAGCGCCCTGGAACGCCTGGAGCTGGAAAGCGACCTGCGCCACGCCCTGGAACAGAACGAATTCGTGCTGTATTACCAGCCGCAGTTCAGCGGCGACGGCAAACGTTTGACCGGCGCCGAAGCCCTGCTGCGCTGGCGCCATCCGCGTCGCGGGCTAGTGCCGCCGGGGGACTTCATCCCGGTGTTGGAGGAGTTGGGGCTGGTGGTGGACGTGGGTGACTGGGTGATCAGCGAAGCCTGCCGCCAACTCAAGACCTGGCACCAGAACAAGGTGCGGGTACCCAAGGTCTCGGTCAACATTTCGGCCCGGCAGTTCTCCGACGGGCAACTGGGCGAGCGCATCGCCACCATCCTCAAGGACACCGGCCTGCCGCCGGCGTGCCTGGAGCTGGAGCTGACCGAAAGTATCCTGATGCGCGAGGTCAACGAAGCGATGCAGATCCTCGCCAGCCTGAAAAACCTCGGCCTGAGCATCGCGGTAGATGACTTCGGCACCGGTTATTCATCGCTGAACTACCTCAAGCAGTTCCCCATCGACGTGCTGAAGATCGACCGCACCTTTGTCGACGGCCTGCCGTCGGGCGAGCAGGATGCGCAGATTGCCCGGGCGATTATCGCCATGGCCCACAGCCTGAACCTGGCGGTGATCGCCGAGGGTGTGGAAACCCATGAGCAGCTGGACTTCCTGCGGGAGCACGGTTGCGATGAGGTGCAGGGCTACCTGTTCGGGCGACCGATGCCGGCGAACCGGTTTGAGGCGCAGTTCAGCAATGATGCGCTGTTCATGTTCGACTGAAATCCTCAGGTGATGCGGATGGCCTCTTCGCGAGCAAGCCCGCTCCCACATTCGACCGTATTCCACCTGAAGGAACCCGATTGAATGTGGGAGCAGGCTTGCTCGCGAAGGGGCCCGAACAAACACCACCTATCCCCAGATGAGCCCCGCTTGTCCGCGACATGATGTCCTTTCATATGCCATCTAAAACCCATTGGGTTAGAATGCGCTTCTTTTCTGCCCCCGATCCTTGAGGACCGCCATGTTCAGCCGTGATTTGACTATTGCCAAGTACGACGCCGATCTCTTTGCCGCCATGGAGCAAGAAGCTCAGCGCCAGGAAGAGCACATTGAGCTGATCGCTTCGGAAAACTACACCAGCCCCGCCGTGATGGAGGCTCAAGGTTCGGTTCTGACCAACAAGTACGCCGAAGGCTATCCGGGCAAGCGCTACTACGGCGGTTGCGAGTTCGTCGACATCGTTGAGCAACTGGCCATCGACCGCGCCAAGGAACTGTTCGGCGCCGATTACGCCAACGTCCAGCCACACGCCGGCTCCCAAGCCAACAGCGCCGTGTACCTGGCCCTGCTGCAAGCGGGCGACACCATCCTGGGCATGAGCCTGGCCCACGGCGGTCACCTGACCCACGGCGCCAGCGTTTCCTCCTCCGGCAAGCTGTACAACGCCGTTCAGTACGGCATCGACGGCAACGGCCTGATCGACTACGACGAAGTCGAGCGCCTGGCCATTGAGCACAAGCCAAAAATGATCGTGGCCGGTTTCTCTGCCTACTCGCAGATCCTGGATTTCCCACGCTTCCGCGAAATCGCTGACAAGGTCGGCGCCTATCTGTTCGTCGACATGGCCCACGTGGCCGGTCTGGTCGCCGCTGGCGTCTACCCGAACCCGGTGCCGTTCGCTGACGTCGTGACCACCACCACCCACAAGACCCTGCGCGGTCCACGTGGCGGCCTGATCCTGGCTCGCGCCAACGCCGAGATCGAGAAGAAGCTGAACTCCGCCGTATTCCCAGGCGGCCAGGGTGGCCCGCTGGAGCACGTGATCGCCGCCAAAGCAATCTGCTTCAAGGAAGCGCTGCAGCCTGAGTTCAAGACCTACCAGCAGCAAGTGGTGAAAAACGCCAAGGCCATGGCCGGCGTGTTCATCGAGCGTGGTTTTGACGTGGTGTCCGGCGGTACTGAGAACCACCTGTTCCTGCTGTCGCTGATCAAGCAGGACATCTCCGGTAAAGACGCTGACGCCGCTCTGGGCAAAGCCTTCATCACCGTGAACAAGAACTCGGTGCCGAACGACCCACGTTCGCCGTTCGTCACCTCCGGCCTGCGCTTCGGCACCCCGGCTGTGACCACTCGTGGCTTCAAGGAAGCAGAGTGCAAGGAACTGGCTGGCTGGATCTGCGACATCCTGGCTGACCTGAACAACGAAGCAGTGATTGATTCTGTTCGTGAGAAGGTCAAGGCCATCTGCAAGAAGCTGCCGGTATACGGCGCTTGATTGCAGTTGCTTGAATGAAAAGCCCGGCTCTTGAGCCGGGCTTTTTTATGCCTGAAAACGCTGCTTTCTCAATTTGAAATGACATCAAATGTGGGAGCGGGCTTGCTCGCGAAAGCGCTGTGTCAGTTGATGCATGGGCTGACTGATACACCGCTTTCGCGAGCAAGCCCGCTCCCACATTTTGACTGCGTTTCAAGTCAGGATTGGTAAACCCGCGCAAAGCCTTCGCGAATCTTCTCTTCCGGCAACTCGTCAGCAATAAACACAATCACACTTTCCCGCGCTTCGCCTTCGGCCCATTCGGTGTCCCAATCGAACCCGTAGAGCTTCAGCACGCCCTGGAACACCATGCGCCGGTCTTCCCCGGCAATGTTCAGCACGCCTTTGTAGCGCAGCAATTGCTTGCCGTGGTCTTCCAGCAGCTCGTTCATGAACTCGCTGAGTTTGTCGATATCCAGCGGCTGGTCAGTGCGCAGCACCAGGCTGGAAATACGGTCGATGGACGGCGCCTGGCTCACCGGGCGCAGGCTCATGCCGGCGTTGAGGTTGAAGCCGCGCACATCCAGCAGTTCGGCGAGGTCGATCTTGCCATGTTCCACCACACGAATCGGCGCCCGGCGGTTGATACGAGTCAGGCGCTCGCTGAGGGCGTCGAAGGTGGCATCGTCCACCAGGTCGCGCTTGCTCACCAGCAGGCGGTCGGCAAACCCGATCTGCGCCTGGGCGATGGTCTGGGTCAGGTGGTGCTCGGCGTGGGCCGCGTCCACCAGGGTGATGATGCCGTCGAGGATGTAGCGCTCGCGCAGTTCTTCATCGATGAAAAAGGTCTGGGCCACGGGGGCCGGGTCGGCCAGGCCGGTGCACTCGATCACCAGGCGGTCGAACGCGATCTCGCCGCTGTCCAGGCGCTCCAGCAACAGGTACAGGGCCTTGGTCAGGTCAGTGTGGATGGTGCAGCACACGCAGCCATTGGACAGGGTCATGACTTGCACCGGCTCGCTGCCCAGCAATTGGGTGTCGATACCGGCGTCGCTGAATTCATTTTCGATCACGGCGATTTTCAAGCCGTGCTCGGCCTTGAGCAGGTGACGCAACAAGGTGGTCTTGCCAGCGCCGAGGAAGCCGCTGAGGACGGTGACGGGAATGGGAGAGGACAAAGAATTCTCCTTGAAGAAACACAAAACAAATGTGGGAGCGGGCTTGCTCGCGAAGGCGGCGTGTCAGTCAGCACATGCATCACTGAAAGACCGCCTTCGCGAGCAAGCCCGCTCCCACAAGGTATCACCGCAGCCCGAACTACCGGGCTAGCAGCACTTGGGCCCACCCTTGCCGCCGTAACGGGCCTCCTGGCGTTCCCGGAAGAACGCCTTGTAGTCCATCATCGGTTTGTCCGGGTGTTTGGTTTGCATATGCTCGACGTAGGTGTCGTAGTCGGGCATGCCGACCATCAGGCGCGCGGCCTGACCGAGGTATTTACCGAGGCGACTGATGTCATTGAACATGACTGCAATCCTCTATCAAGCGTCCGGGATGGCCTGGTATGGCGCTTCTTTATCCGTACGTTCCTTTTTGCCCCAGGCAGCAATGCCGACCTTGAGCGCATAGAACAGGATGCTGAAGACCACGAACAGGAACAGCGCCGTCAGCGTTGCGTTGGTGTAGGCGTTCCAGATCACGTGTTGCATCTGGTCGATGCTCTTGGCCGGTGCGAGGATCTGGCCGCCGGCCAGGGCATCGCTGTATTTCTTGGCCAGCGACAGGAAGCCGATCGCCGGGTTGGCGTCGAACAGCTTGATGAAGCCTGCGGTCACGGTGCAGATCAGCAGCCATACGGCTGGCAGCATGGTCACCCAGATGTAGCGCTGGCGTTTCATTTTGATCAGCACAACGGTGGCGAGCATCAGCGCGATACCGGCCAGCATCTGGTTGGAGATACCGAACAGCGGCCACAAGGTGTTGATGCCGCCCAGTGGGTCGATCACGCCCTGGTACAGCAGGTAACCCCACATCGCCACACAACCTGCGGTAGCGATCAGGTTGGCCGTCCAGGACTCGGTACGCTTGAGCGCCGGCACGAAGGAGCCGAGCAAATCCTGCAGCATGAAGCGACCGGCACGGGTACCGGCGTCGACTGCGGTCAGGATGAACAGCGCTTCGAACAGGATCGCAAAGTGGTACCAGAACGCCATGGTGTTTTCACCCGGCAGGACGCTGTGCAGGATCTGCGCGATACCCACCGCCAGGGTTGGCGCACCGCCGGCACGGGCCAGGATGGTGGACTCACCAATGTCATGGGCCACCGCCTGCAACGCTTCCGGGGTAATTGCAAAACCCCAGCTGCTGACGGTTTGCGCCACAGCCACCACGTCACCGCCGACAATCGCGGCCGGGCTGTTCATGGCGAAGTACACCCCTGGCTCGATCACCGAAGCGGCAACCATCGCCATGATGGCCACGAACGACTCCATCAACATGCCGCCGTAGCCGATGTAACGGGCGTGCCCTTCACTGGCCAGCAACTTGGGCGTGGTGCCCGAGGAGATCAGTGCGTGGAAACCCGAGACCGCGCCACAGGCGATGGTGATGAACAGGAACGGGAACAGGCCGCCCTTCCACACCGGGCCGGTGCCATCGATGAACTGGGTCAGCGCCGGCATTTTCAGGTCGGGCATGGTCACCAGGATGCCAATCGCCAGGGCGATGATGGTGCCGATTTTCAGGAAAGTAGACAGGTAGTCCCGTGGTGCGAGGATCAGCCACACTGGCAACACGGCAGCCACGAAGCCATAACCCACCAGCATCCAGGTGATCTGGATGCCGGTGAAGCTGAAGGCCTTGGCCCACACTGGGTCAGCGGCAATCTGCCCGCCCAGCCAGATCGAACCCAGCAGCAACAGCACGCCGACAATCGAGATTTCACCGATGCGGCCCGGGCGGATGTAGCGCATGTAGATGCCCATGAACATCGCGATCGGGATGGTTGCCATCACCGTGAAGATGCCCCACGGGCTTTCGGCCAGGGCCTTGACCACGATCAGCGCCAGCACCGCGAGGATGATGATCATGATCAGGAAGCAGCCGAACAGCGCGATGGTCCCGGGCACACGGCCCATTTCTTCGCGGACCATGTCCCCCAGGGAACGCCCGTTGCGACGAGTGGACAGGAACAGGACCATGAAGTCCTGCACCGCCCCGGCCAGCACCACGCCGGCGATCAGCCACAACGTGCCGGGCAGGTAGCCCATCTGCGCCGCCAGTACCGGGCCGACCAAAGGCCCTGCGCCGGCGATTGCCGCGAAGTGGTGACCAAAAAGGATGTGTTTGTTGGTCGGCACATAGTCCAGACCGTCGTTGTTCAGCACAGCGGGGGTAGCCCGCAGTGGATCGAGCTGCATCACATGGTTAGCGATGAACAGACTGTAGTAACGGTAAGCAACCAGATAAATGGCCACTGCTGCGACCACGATCCACAAGGCGTTGATCGCCTCGCCGCGGCGCAAGGCCACTACGCCCAGGGCGCACGCTCCTACGATTGCCAGCAGCAGCCAGGGTAGATGGCGTAGCAGGCTATTATTATTTTTCATTTTTATATTCCAGCCAGGGTGGACAGAAAGACAGCCATCCCGAGTTTAGCGCTACTGGCCTCAAAGGCCACCCCCCTACGTTGGTCTAGAGCCTTGCCGGGGCAAAAAAAGCAGAAAAAACCGCCCCATGATGGCGCACGGCTACAATTCCTTTATCCACAGAGGGTTTCACCATGAGCGAACAGCCTTCAGACCGACGCCGTTTCCGACGCATTGCCTTCGACGCCAGGACCGAGCTCACGCAAGACGGCCGTGTCTGGCCGGTGCAATTGGTAGATTTGTCGCTCAAGGGCTTGCTGGTGCAACGGCCGCAAGAATGGCACGGCCATCGCTACGAATCGTTCGATGTGGACATTCATCTCGACGCCGAGACCGACGTGAAGATGCAGGTGCGGCTGACCCACGACGATCATGGGCAGCTCGGCTTTGTGTGCGAACACATCGACCTCGACTCCATAAGCCACCTGCGGCGGATAATCGAGCTGAACCTGGGCGATCAGGAAGAACTGGAGCGGGAATTCGCCGCCTTGCTGGAGATCTGAGCATGTGGGAGCTGGCTTGCCTGTGATGGCGGTGTGTCAGTTTGCATATCAATCAGCTGATACACCGCCATCGCGGGCAAGCCCGGCTCCCACAAGGGGGATGTGTGGCTGGCGACTATTCGAACAGGGCATCCAGCGCCTGCTCCAGGCGCGTTACCCCGATCACTTGCAGCCCCGGTGGCATTTCTTTCGGCGCATTGCCCTTGGGCACGATGGCGCGCTTGAAGCCATGCTTGGCCGCTTCCTTCAGGCGCTCCTGGCCGCTGGGCACCGGGCGCACTTCACCCGACAGGCCCACTTCGCCAAACACCAGCAAGTCATGGGGCAACGGCCGGTTGCGCAGGCTGGACATCACCGCCGCCATCAACGCCAGGTCAGACGCGGTTTCCAGCACCTTGACCCCGCCCACCACGTTGAGGAATACATCCTGGTCATGGGTGGGAATGCCGCCGTGGCGGTGCAATACCGCCAGCAACATCGCCAGCCGGTTCTGGTCCAGGCCCAGGGTGACACGACGCGGGTTGGCCAAGTGGCTGTCGTCCACCAGCGCCTGGACTTCCACCAGCATCGGTCGGGTCCCTTCCCACGTTGCCATCACCACACTGCCTGGGACTTCTTCCTGGGCGCGGGTAAGAAAAATCGCTGACGGGTTGGAGACCTCTTTCAAGCCCCGGTCAGTCATGGCGAACACACCCAGCTCGTTGACCGCGCCAAACCGGTTCTTCACCGCCCGCAGCAAGCGCAACCGCCCGTCGGACTCACCTTCGAAATACAGCACGGTGTCGACCATGTGTTCCAGCACCCGTGGGCCGGCCAGTGCGCCTTCTTTCGTCACGTGGCCCACCAGGAAAATCGCCGTGCCGCTCTGTTTTGCATAGCGCACCAGCAGCGCGGCACTTTCCCGCACCTGGGACACGCCACCCGGTGCCGATTGCAGTTGCTCGGTGAAAATCGTCTGGATCGAGTCGATCACCATCACCTTGGGCTTTTCCAGGCGCGCGGTGGCGATGATGCTTTCGATGCAGGTTTCGGTCATCACCCGCAGTTGGTCCTGAGGCAAGCCCAGGCGGCGCGCACGCATGGCCACCTGCTGCTGGGATTCTTCGCCGGTGACATACAACGCCGGCATGCGGCTGGCGATGCTGCACAGGGTTTGCAGCAGGATCGTGGATTTACCGATGCCCGGGTCACCGCCGATCAGTACCACCGAACCATCCACCAGGCCGCCGCCCAGCACCCGGTCCAGTTCACCGGAAGCGGTGGAGAAACGCGGGATTTCTTCGACGCTGACTTCGGCCAGGGTCTTGATCTGGGTTTGTTGCCCGGTCCAGCCGGAACGGCCACTGGGGGCCACGGCGCCGCCGCTCTCGATCATGGTTTCGGTCAGGGTGTTCCACGCACCGCATTCCGTGCACTGGCCGGCCCACTTGGGAAAGGTCGCGCCGCACTCCGTGCAGCCATACATGCGCTTGGCCTTTGCCATTTGAGAACCTCCAACCGAAAAACCGCGATGATAGCTCAGCGCGGCGCCGGGGTACGGATTTCACCGCTGGCCAAACGTGAAGCGCTGTTACCGATCGGGTCTTCGGCATTCAGATCGGCGCCCTTGGCTTTCAGTTCATCCAGCAGCTCCACGCGCTTGAACAGCCCGGCATACATGGCCGCCGTTTGTCCGGCGCCGTTGCGCTGGTCGGGGTTGCAGTCGGTGGCGAGCAGGCGCTGGGCGATTTTCAGCTCACCCTTGAAGATCGCGCCCATCAAGGCGGTGTTGCCGCGTTTGTCCTGCACGCAGGCATCGGCGCCGGCGGCGAGCAATCGGTCCACGTAGGCACTTTCACCGTGATAGGCGGCGAGAATCAGCGCCGTGTAGCCTTTTTCATCCTGGGTGTTCAGCGAATAGCCGGATTCGATGAAGGTGTTGAGCATGTCCACGTCGCCACGGCGGGCGGCGTCGAAGTAGTAATCCTGCAGTTGTGCCTTAAGCGCGGCCGGGTCAGCTTGTTCGGCCAATACGCTGAACGACAAACACGCAAGGACAGCGCCTATAAAGATTCGCATGGCAAATTCTCAGTGATGTGCCACCTGTAGGAGCCGGCTTGCCGGCGATGGCGTACTTGTGGGCGTTATCGCCGGCAAGCCAGCTCCTACAGGGAGCGTGGGCGGTTAGTCGGTCAGCTTTTCGGCCAGTGCTTTAACGCGGGCCAGGTCGCCCTTGGCCACTTTGGTCACGCCGGTGCCGTACTCCGGATCAGCCTTGTAGAGGAACGACAGGATGATGTGCTTGCTCTCGTCATCGGTGGTGGCCAGGGAGCCGCCGAAGTTGTCGATCAAGTCCTGGCGTTCTTTCTTGTTGAACGAGCGGTACAGGTCGCCGGCCTGCTTGAAGTTCTGCTCACGCTGGATCTTCGCTTGCTGGGTACTGCCCGACAGGGCCGACTGGCTGTACCGCGCGGTTTGCGGCTCTTCCCGTGGCAGCAGGCGGCTTGGCTGGTAGTTCACGCCAGTGGTGGTCTTGCCGAAGTTCATCGCGCCGTCCTGGTTACCGTTGTTGACGGTCACCCGGGGTGCGTTGATCGGCAGTTGCAGGGCGTTTGGCCCCAGGCGATACATTTGCGTATCGGCGTAGGAGAACACCCGGCCTTGCAGCAGGCGGTCTTCCGACGGCTCGATGCCCGGCACCAGGTTGGCCGGCGCCATGGCGACTTGCTCGGTTTCCTGGAAGACGTTGGCCGGGTTGCGGTTCAGCACCATCTGCCCGACTTTGCGCTCCGGTACGTCCGGCCAGATCTTGGTGGCATCCAACGGGTCGAAATCAAACTTGGCCAAGTCTTCCGGTTTCAGCACTTGCACATACAGGTCCCACTTGGGGAAGTCGCCCTTATTGATGTGCGTGACCAAATCATTGGTCATATGGCTGTAGTCACGGCCCTGTACTTCAGTCACTTGTTTAGGATCGAGGTTCTTGATGCCTTGCAGGCTCTTCCAGTGGAACTTGACGTAGTGCACTTCGCCCTTGGCGTTAATCAACTTGTAGGCATGTACACCGTTACCGTCCATTTCCCGGTAACTGGCTGGAGTGCCGGAGTCCGAGTACAACTCGGTCAACGTACGAGTGGACTCCGGAACATGGGAGAAGAAGTCAAAGCGACGGGAATCATCGTCCAGGTTAGTGCGCGGATCGGGTTTAAAGGCGTGAACCATGTCCGGAAACTTGATCGCATCGCGAATAAAGAATGTCGGGAAGTTATTACCGACCAGGTCCCAATTACCTTCGGCGGTGTAGAACTTGGTGGCGAAGCCGCGCGGGTCACGCAGGGTTTCCGGCGAATGGTTGCCGTGAACGACCGCAGAGAAGCGCACAAATACCGGCGTGGCTTCGCCGGCGGCAAACACCTTGGCCTTGGTCAGGTCGCTGAGGTTATCGGTGACGGTGAAAGTACCGTGAGCGCCGGTGCCACGGGCGTGCACAACGCGCTCCGGAATACGCTCGCGATCAAAGCGCTGCAACTTCTGGATCAGTTGCACGTCTTGCAACAGGACCGGGCCATTCGCACCGGCGGTTTGCGAGTTCTGATTGTCACCGACCGCCGCGCCATTATCGCGCGTGAGGTTGGCGGCGTGTACGGACAGCGAAAGAAGACTGGCGCTCACTGCAAACAGCACCAGTCGCGCAGAAATAGGCCCGCGGCTAATAGGGTTTTTCATCGAGGTATCCTCTGGTTTTTTTAGTGCACATTGAGTTGTGCTTGCCAGAGGCTAGTGAGCCGCGAGTCAGAAGATAAGTAGAAAAGTCTTACCATGGCGATTGAAAAAATAGTGTGGTAACCCACTGAAATAGCGGGTATTCCGCGCGCGATTGGTGGCACTTTGCAAACTATTTGCGATTTAATGTGTCGATAAAAACGGACACTGTTAGCAGTTGTGTCGAGCAAGCCTCGCCACACTGTCTTACACTGGCTTCTACCTCCTCATCTGTAACAAGGAATAACCTATGGGCGTGTTAAGTGAGTTCAAGGCCTTCGCGGTCAAAGGTAATGTGGTCGACATGGCGGTCGGTATTATCATCGGCGCCGCCTTCGGCAAAATTGTTTCATCCTTTGTAGGCGACGTGGTGATGCCACCTATCGGCCTGTTGATCGGGGGTGTCGACTTCGGCGACCTGGCCGTAACGCTTAAAGCCGCCCAGGGCGATGCGCCGGCCGTCGTACTGGCGTACGGCAAGTTCATCCAGAGCGTGATCGACTTTGTGATCGTTGCGTTTGCGATCTTCATGGGCGTGAAGGCCATCAACCGCCTGAAGCGTGAAGAGGCCGTGGCACCTAGCCTGCCGCCGGTCCCGACCAAGGAAGAAGTGCTGCTGGGGGAGATCCGCGATCTGCTCAAGGCACAGAACAGCAAGCCCGAGTAAGCTCGGCAAAAAGTAAAGGCGCCTGCAGGGCGCCTTTGTTTTACCAGTAGTTTTCTACCGCGACCTGCCCCGGACGGCGGGTCAGGCTCAGTTGCATGTCGCGCTGTTTCAGCAACTGACGCGTGTCGTCGATCATCTGCGGGTTACCGCAAATCATCACCCTGGAATGCTCGGGGGTCAGCTCGATGCCTGCGGCGCGCTCCAATTCGCCGTTCTCGATCAGGGTGGTAATCCGCCCATTCAGCGCGCCCGGATGTTGCTCGCGGGTGACAATGGGAATGTAGGTGAGCTTGTGGGCGTATTCTGCCAGGTACTCACGTTCGGCCAGTTCATGGATCAACGACTGGTAAGCCAGCTCCCTTGCTTCGCGGGCACTATAGACGAGGATAATCCGCTCGAATTTCTCCCACACTTCGAAGTCCTGCAGGATCGAGAGAAACGGCGCAATACCGGTCCCGGTGCCCAGCAGCCACAGATCGCGACCATCCACAAACCGGTCCAGGGTCAGAAAGCCCGTGGCCTGGCGTTCTACCAGCAGGGTATCGCCTTCCCGCAGGCGGCTCAGCTCACTGGTGAACTCACCGCCCGGCACCACGATGGAAAAGAAGTCCAAGTATTCATCAAAGGGCGAGGACACCACCGAATAAGCACGCCACACAATGCCGCCATCGGCCTTGGTCACCCCAAGACGCACGAATTGTCCGGCGCGAAAACGAAAACCAGGGTCTCGGGTAGTGCGCAGGGTAAACAGGCTGGGAGTCAGCGATTTCACGTCGAGCAGGGTCTGGCGGGTGTATTTTTCAGCACTGGCCGTCATGGGAAACTCCATTTGCAGAGGCCCCTAGTGTCCCCCAAAGCGCCGCCTGGAAACACCGATGGTTTGTGCTGGCATTGCCGCTGCCCATTGTGGCAACCGCTGGGCGGTACTAAATATTTGGCTATTAGTCGCCTTCCAACAAGCCATTAGATGAGGGAGTGCAACTAAATATTAACAAGGCGCATTTAGAGCAAGTTCTTAAAACTAATGGAAAAAAATCTTATCGAACGCCTGAAACCTGTACACCGTAGCCAGGTTGTACAAATGTTATTGGCCTAACGCCCGCTTGAACATAACCAAATTTTTATTTCGAGCTGTAGCCGTTGTCCTACACTATTTTTTCACGTTGTAACCGGGGGCCTTGGAAGTACCCCATGTAAAAACCGTTCGCATGGAGAGTTACCGATGGTCAACTGGCACAACACTCGCCTGCCCAAACTCGAAGGGGAAAGCGAAATAACCAGTATGTACGAAGCTGCCCTCAACCTTACCTACGAGCTTGGCTTCCAATACTGCGCATTCACCCTTAGTTCCCATCTACCCAACAACCAAACGAAAACTATCAACCTCAACAACTATTCCAATGAATGGAATACGCTGTACAGACAAGAGCACTACTTTGATCTCGACCCTGTGGTTGCGCATTGCAAACGCTCGGTTCTACCGATCGTATGGGAAGAGAAAACCTTTTCTTCGGTACCGGACTTATGGGCCCATGCCCAGTCCAACGGACTGAATTTCGGATGGACCCAATCGGTTCATGACTTCCAGGGTGTTTTCAGCATGTTGAGCCTGGGGCGTGCCACCGGCCCAGTGGGCCCTGAAGAACTCTATGAAAAAGCCGGGCAAGTGCTCTGGATTTGCCACGCCATGCACGCGGTGGTGGCCAAAAAATACGCAGACAATCCCAGCCCGCAAGCGCCCAGCAAATTGACCCCGCGGGAAACCGAAATCCTGCAATGGTCGGCCTTGGGCAAGACCGCCTCGGACATCGCCACCATCCTGTGCCTGTCCGAACGCACGGTCGGCTTCCATATCAGCAGTGCGATGAAGAAACTGGGGGTCAGTAACAAGATTGCCGCAGTGATCACGGCAGTCAAATGCGGGTTGTTTTAAACACCGCATGTAATCCAGGGGAAAAAAACGTAACATTTGCGGCCAGTTCCGGGTGATGACGCGAGCCCCTGATGCGCCTCGCGTCGCCGCTCACCCCGATGGTTCGCTTACCCAGAGTCTCCCCCGCCATGCCCCTGCTCGACAGCCCCTTCGCCCAACTCGACCTGATCCGTCAGCCAGAACAGCACAACGACCCGCTGCAAGCGTTTGATGCAGCCGATGAGTATTTGCTCAGCTACCTAGCGGAACAACAGCTGACGACGGCGACCCGCGTACTCGTGCTCAACGACAGTTTCGGCGCCCTGGCGGCCAGCCTCGAAGGACATGTGCAGGTCACCTCCAGTGGTGACTCGTTCCTCGGCGCCCTGGGCCTGGAGAAAAACCTGGCGCGCAACGGCAAGGCTTTCGACGCGGTAACGTTCCTGCCCGCCAGCCAGACGCCGACAGGGCCGTTCGACCGTGTACTGATCCGCGTGCCGAAAACCCTGGCGCTGCTCGAAGAACAACTGATTCGCCTGCAAGGCCAGCTGGCACCCGGCGCCGAAGTGATTGCCGGGGCGATGGTCAAGCACCTGCCACGGGCTGCCGGCGAACTGCTGGAGCGCTATGTCGGCCCGATGCACGCCTCACTGGCGGTAAAAAAGGCCCGATTGCTGATCGCCACCCTGGCCGATCGGCCACACGCCGTATCGCCCTACCCTACGCGCTACAGCCTGGAAACCCCGGCCATCGAACTGCTCAACCACGCCAACGTGTTCTGCCGCGAAGGCCTGGATATCGGCACCCGGGCCTTCCTGCCGCACCTGCCACAAAACCTGGGCGGCGCCCGCGTAGCCGACCTGGGTTGCGGTAATGGCGTCCTGGCGATTGCCAGCGCGCTGCAAAACCCCGAGGCGCAGTACACGCTGGTCGACGAGTCTTATATGGCGGTGCAATCGGCGGCCGAGAACTGGCGTGCGGCGCTGGGCGAACGTGACGTGCTGATTCGCCCCGGCGACGGCCTGGCCGATCAGGAAGCGCAGTCACTGGATGTGGTGCTGTGCAACCCGCCGTTCCACCAGCAGCAAGTGGTGGGAGACTTCCTCGCCTGGCGCATGTTCCAGCAAGCGCGGGAAGCGTTGGTGGTGGGCGGCGCCCTGTACATCGTCGGCAACCGTCACTTGGGTTATCACACCAAGTTGGCGCGGTTGTTCCGTGGCGTCGAGCAAGTGGCGACCACGCCGAAGTTCGTGGTCCTCAAGGCGCGCAAATAAAAAAGCCCTCCATAAAGGAGGGCAATAGTTACAACGGGATGTCAGTGGGTGGTCAGGCCCGCGGCATTCATGAACATGCGCATCAGGCTGGCCACCACGAACAGGGCCAGGACGCTGCCGGTCCAGATCATCGCCAGCCAGCCCAGGCGCTGCCAGAGCGGCTTTTTCTCGGCCTGTTCGATGTCGTGCAACGAAGGTTTGCCGGACATGAGTCAATCCTCCTAGTGATAACCGTCTTCGTGGGTGACCTTGCCGCGGAACACGTAGTAGCTCCAGAAGGTGTAGCCCAGGATGAACGGAATGATGAACAAGGTGCCCACCAGCATGAAGCCCTGGCTTTGCGGCGGTGCGGCGGCGTCCCAGATCGAAACTGACGGCGGGATGATGTTCGGCCACAGGCTGATCCCCAAGCCACTGTAGCCAAGGAAGATCAGCACCAGCGTCAGCAGGAACGGCGTGTAGTGCGCATTGCGGGCCACGGCGCGAATCAGGCCGTACATGGTCACCAACACCAGGATCGGCACAGGCAGGAACCAGAACAGGTTCGGCAGGGTGAACCAGCGCGAGGCGATTTCCGGGTGGGCCAGCGGCGTCCAGAGGCTGACGATACCGATCACCGCCAGCACCACGAAGGCCAGGGGCCGAGCCAGGTTGTGCATCTTCTCCTGCAAGCTGCCTTCGGTCTTCATGATCAGCCAGGTGCAGCCCAGCAGCGCATACGCCACGATCAGGGCCACGCCGCAGAACATCGTGAACGGCGTCAGCCAGTCCAGGGAGCCACCGGCAAACTGCCGGTCGACCACCGGGATGCCATCAATGAACGCCCCCAGCGCCACGCCCTGGAAGAACGTCGCTGCCAGCGAGCCGCCGATGAAGGCCTTGTCCCACAGGTGACGCTTGTCGTCCTTGGCCTTGAAGCGGAACTCAAACGCCACGCCGCGAAAGATCAGCCCGATCAGCATCAGCATCAGTGGCAGGTACAGCGCCGAGAGCACCACCGAATAGGCCAGCGGGAACGCGCCAAACAACGCCGCGCCGCCGAGTACCAGCCAGGTTTCGTTGCCGTCCCACACGGGGGCGACGGTGTTCATCATCACGTCACGGTCGGTCTTGCCCGGGATGAACGGGAAGAGAATGCCGATCCCCAGGTCAAAGCCATCCATGACCACGTACATCATGATGCCGAAGATGATGATCACGGCCCAGATCAGCGGAAGATCAATACCCATGGCTCAGTTCCCCTTGTTCAAGGTGTCGCCGTGATCGGCATCGGCACTGTCATCAGCCGCCGACAACGGACGGGCCGGTGTGCGTTTCTGCCCAGGACCACCGTGAGTAGGCTCGGTGCTTTCGTGGGTCACAGGCCCTTTGCGCACCAGGCGCATCATGTAGCCCAGGCCCGCGCCGAACAGCGCGAAGTACACCACCACAAACAACACCAACGTAATGCTCATCTGCGCAAAACTGTGGTTGGACGAAGCGTCTGCCGTGCGCATCAGCCCGTAGACCACCCACGGCTGACGGCCGATCTCGGTGGTGAACCAGCCGGCGAGAATCGCGATCAGGCCGGACGGGCCCATCCACAGCGCCAGGTACAGGAACGGCTTGGATGTGTACATTTTGTCGCCACGGCGCAGCCAGAGGCTGAACAGGCCGGTGAAGATCATCAGGAAGCCCAGGCCCACCATGACCCGGAACGACCAGAACACGATGGTCGAGTTGGGACGGTCCTCAGGCGGGAACTCCTTGAGAGCCGGCACCTGCTTGTCCAGGGAGTGGGTCAGGATCAGGCTGCCCAGGTACGGAATTTCTACTGCGAACTTGGTTTTTTCAGCCTTCATGTCCGGCCAGCCGAACAGGATCAGCGGCGTGGGCTCGTTGCCGATATTTTCCCAGTGGCCTTCAATCGCGGCGATCTTCGCCGGCTGATGCTTGAGGGTATTCAGGCCGTGGAAGTCACCGATGACCGCCTGGATCGGCGCAACGATCAGCGCCATCCACATCGCCATCGACAGCATGGTGCGGATCGCCGGGTTGTCCTTGCCGCGCAGCAAGTGCCAGGCTGCCGAAGAACCGACGAAGAACGCGGTCGCGACGAACGCAGCCGTGGCCATGTGCATCAGGCGGTAGGGGAACGACGGGTTGAAGATCACGGCCAGCCAGTCGGTTGGAATCACCCGGCCATCAATGATTTCAAAGCCCTGTGGCGTCTGCATCCAGCTGTTGGAGGCAAGAATCCAGAAAGTCGAGATCAGCGTGCCGACGGCCACCATCACCGTGGCAAAGAAGTGCAGCTTGCGCCCGACCTTGTTCCAGCCGAACAGCATGACCCCAAGGAAGCCGGCTTCGAGGAAGAACGCCGTGAGCACCTCATAAGTCAGCAACGGCCCGGTGACGGCACCGGCGAAGTCCGAGAAGCGGCTCCAGTTGGTGCCGAACTGATAGGCCATGACCAGGCCGGAGACCACGCCCATGCCGAAGTTGACGGCAAAGATCTTCGACCAGAAATGGTAGAGGTCACGGTAGGTGTCGTTGTGGGTCTTGAGCCACAGGCCTTCCAGCACCGCAAGGTAACTGGCCAGGCCGATGGTGATGGCCGGGAACAGGATATGGAATGAGATGGTGAACGCGAATTGAATTCGGGCGAGATCTAGCGCCTCCAAACCGAACATAAGTCTTCCTCTGTCAGGTAATACCGAATGCTGGCTGGAGGCCTGCACCCACTGCCCCCACGGATATGGAGTGTGGCGAATTCAAATTCGTTTCTTTTTATAACCAACCACGCAGGGATTCTGGCCTTGCGGCCGCCAGAGCAATCCCGGCGAAGGTTTTGATCTGGGTCAAGCATTGCTGAAAGAGTAGTCCCATTTTCGCGAGAGCAAGGCGTGGTCTTTTGCCGCGTGACAGGTTGCCTCAGTGGTTACTGGGTGTTGTCTTTGGTGAGATTGGGCGTGTTTTGGGTGTATATCCGTTATTTGGGTGATGGCTGGTATTGGTTC